>NZ_JAPFCC010000001.1:300000-600000 GCF_025562715.2 Endozoicomonas gorgoniicola | reverse complement strand
ACAACAATCACAGAGGTTATCAATCATTCTGGAAAGATAAGGAGTTCCGGAAGCTTCTTCAACGTTGGCGGCATTGTGGGAAAAGCCAGCAACTCTACCCTGTCTAATAACCTTGCTACCGGAACAGAAACAGTAAGTGGTAAGCATGGCAAAAGCGGAGGAATAGTCGGTTATGCTGATGAGCATTCAATGATCAGGAGTAACCAATATACGGGAAAAATAGTGACCGGATGTACATATTGCGAGGTCGGAGGCATTGCAGGGAGGATAACCAGTGGTTCTTCCTCGAATAACAATCTTCATATTGGCTTGATGGAATCAACACTTCAAGCTAATGGAACGCTTTATGGCGGGATAGTGGCAAGGGCTACTGACGCATCGACTATTAACTCCAATCTAAATAGTGGAGCAATAAAGGAGCCAAAGATATTGTATTCTTCTATAGGCGGAATAGTCAGCCTGGTTGAATACACTCCTTCTGTTGAAAGAAATATAAACACGGCAAAACTCCGCGACATAGATGGAGGCGCTCTTATTGGAGGAATTTTTGGGGAAGCGTGGCAATCCTCCGTCAGGGAAAATATGAATACCGGAGACATTACCCACCACCTTTACTCACACGAACATATAGGCGGCCATGGCTTGGGCGTTATAGGTGCCCGGGCAACAAGACTGGCGGTAGAGAATAACCTGAACACGGGCAATGTCATTACAGGTAATTATAATGATACAAAGAATGTACTAGTACAAGGCGTTGGTATCAGACAGCGCCACAACATACAAGCAGGCCGGGTGTTCCTTAATAGGAATGCCAACAGTAGCCTTCCTCTTGACTTGGCAGAGGTGACACAAAATAAAACACAGGTCGTGCCGCAAGGGCTTGACCAAAAAATCTGGAACGTTGAGCCGGAAAAAGCATTTCCAATGCTTAAAAGCATTAATGACAATTACCAGGATCTCCTGCGTCTCAATAACACTCTAAATGGTACCATTATTTTTCCTGCCATCCTGAGTCAGTTTGCAACTCCGGGAGGTCCGGCTGAAGACTCTTTACTGGACTTGTCGGTATGGAGTGTTCGTAGTGAATTCCTTCCGTTTTTAAAAGGATTCTTGCAACAACATATTTCCCGTTCCGGAATTAATTGCGAGCAGGGTGGCTTTGCCTGCACTCCGGAAGTAATAGCTTTGCCCACAGAACCCACTTTGGGTCAGGACTGCCCTGCACCGGAAGGAACCCCCGTGGCTCAGGCCTATGATGTGATAAACAAACAATTATATGTGGTTATCCGCCCTTCTTTGGATTCCAGCGCTCTGGTTCTGGCACGATACACAGGCACAGAGCTTGATAAGCAATTCGGGACTTGCGGCAAAATAACGCACTACCTGCCCGACATGACGGATTGGTCTTTTGCCGGCGACAGCTTTCTGATGAGCAGCAACAACAATCGCTACCTCCATTTAGTTGCAAATAAACCGGATAAAAAACCTTTGCTGCTGCGCCTGCCATTGCCCCAAAAAAATAATGATAAATCAGGCTATATAATTGACTACCTGCCAGAAAGGGGTTCTGAAGTAAGCGTCATGACTGGCAGGAACGGGATAATATACTTTGCGGGTAAGTCCCCTTTGGATTTTTTCATCAGTCGCTTTTCTGAAAAAGAACATTACAGAACACTGTCTGACCCATTGCAGAAACAGGATAATATAAGCAGCATGTCCTTATCACCAGATGGCAAGCTGCTTTATATTACAAACGTTGTAAACACGACAAAAACAGCATTTTTGCAACAGTACGAGAGTCTGGCTCTTTCCCGTAATAAGTCTTTTGGTGTTGATGGGGAGGTGACAGCCATGAGCCCTGACACTTTTCCCAGTTATGAGGCAGTGTCAGCAGTACACAGAGGGTGGGTTTACATTGCTACCATTACCCGCAAGGGAGACCAGCTGGCAATTCGCAGGTTTAATCCAGATAATGGTCAAGTAGATGGCACTTTTATTATTGATGAAAGCTTGCCCAAATATTTAAGTGACTCTGATGCACCTGCAGGGATAAAGCTTTGCCCTGACGGACAATATCTCCACGCCGTTAAATACGATAAAAAAGGGAATTTTTTCACGGTTACCTATGATGATCTGGAGGAAGTATATCGCACAAGCAAAAGCCTTGAGCACCCTGATGTGCTTTACAACGGGGTCACAGTGACTGACCGTACAATATACCTGCCCTATAAGCAGTTGGATGAAATGGGATCAAATCATATTGTTAACATTATGAAAATAGCCCTTAATAACCCACCGCATAGCTCAAGTGGGTTTCCAGCCTGGGGCATTGCAGTTGCTGTAGTTGTACCTGCCGTCGCTATTATCTCCGGTGTTGGTGCCTATTTAAAATACAGAACGAAACCTGGTCAGACAGGACTCGGGGAGGCCGAGCAGGTCAAGCTGGATGTGAAATAATAAAGGCTCTTATGGTTCTCCAGACTGCTGTGTGAATGAATCAAGCGACAAGCCTTATATCACAAGGCTTTACAGCTACTCTTCAACATCTTCGCTAAAGTCTTGTTTGTCATGGTCAAGAGCGAGATTTTATTGTAGAGCAGTCTGGATTCCGGATAGAGCCACCTTCAATAAGCCGCAACCACTCCACATTTAGCAAACTCCGCCTTAATAGCCTCAAGCTGCTCAGTCGTCGGCGGCGCCACAGACTCCAGCTCATAAGTATCCTTGAGCAAATCCCACTTATGCACGCCCAGCGAGTGGTAAGGCAGAATTTCAACCTTCTCAACGTTCTTCATTGGCGCAATAAATTCAGCCATCCTTGCCGCATACTGAGGATCAACCGTATACCCTTCTACCACTACATAACGAATCCAGACGGGCTTGTTAATTTCATGCAGATAACGGGCAAAATTCAGCGGATGCCGATTGGTCACATAAGTCAGCTTCTGATGCATATCTTCATCAATCTGCTTCAGATCCAGCAACACCAGATCAGTACTCGCCAGCAGTCGCTCAACCGGTTCGGTAATGGTTTTGGTAAAACCATTGGTATCCAGGCAGGTGTGTATTCCCGCTTTACGACACTCGGCAAACAAATCAGCCACAAACTCAGCCTGGATCAGCGGCTCTCCCCCGGTCACCGTTACCCCGCCTGAAAGAAAGTTCCTGACCTTATAGATATCCTGAAACACGGCTTCGTGGCTTTTGATTTCACCACCTTCGCGCAGGTCCCAGGTATCCCGGTTATGACAGTAACGACAGCGCATATGGCATCCCTGCATAAACACCACATATCGAATGCCCGGCCCGTCGACGGTACCAAACGAATCCTGAGAATGAACACGACCTAAAGACATAATACTTTATTCACTTGTTTGCACTTAGGGGAACGGCATAACAGAAATGACCGGAAGAACGGTATATTCTTGTCAGCCTCTTCCCTTAAAACGAAAAAGGCCGACTTAAAAGCCGGCCTTTTTTTCAAATCACATCGTTAAGCGTCAAACGCTTTTCTTTACATGGTAGCAGTAAAGGTACGAGTGATAACATCGCGCTGCTGCTCTGGGGTCAGAGAGTTAAAGCGCACTGCGTAGCCGGATACACGAATAGTCAGAGAAGGATACTTCTCCGGATTCTCGACAGCGTCTTCCAGCATTTCACGGTTCAGTACGTTAACATTCAGGTGCTGACCACCTTCAACTTCCTGACCTTCGTTGTGGAAGTAACCATCCATCAGGCCTACCAGATTACGACGACGACTGCCCTCATCCTTACCCAGTGCTTTTGGCACGATGGAGAAGGTGTAGGAAATACCGTCTTTCGCGTAAGCAAACGGCAGTTTGGCAACAGAACTCAGGGATGCGATCGCACCACTGGTGTCACGACCGTGCATTGGGTTAGCACCCGGACCAAATGGCTGACCTGCACGACGACCGTCTGGCGTGTTACCCGTCTTCTTACCGTACACAACGTTGGAAGTGATGGTCAGGATAGACTGAGTAGGAATGGCTTCACGGTACATGGTGTGAGAAGCCACCTTCTTCATGAAGCGCTCAACCAGATCGCAGGCAATGGTGTCTACACGCTCATCGTTGTTACCAAACTTCGGATAATCACCTTCGATTTCGAAATCAGTCGCAATACCGTTTTCGTCACGAACCGCCTTGACCCTGGCGAACTTAATCGCCGCCAGAGAATCAGCCGCAACGGACAGACCCGCAATACCACAAGCCATGGTGCGTACCACGTCACGGTCGTGCAGAGCCATCAGGGAAGCTTCGTAGGAGTACTTGTCGTGCATGTAGTGAATGCTGTTCAGAGCAACCACGTACTGAGTCGCCAGCCAGTCCATGAAGTGATCCAGACGGGCGTCAACCTCTTCGTAATCCAGAATTTCACTGGTTACCGGAGCTTCTTTAGGACCTACCTGCAGGCCGGTCTTCTCATCAAC
This sequence comes from Endozoicomonas gorgoniicola, assembly GCF_025562715.2. Classification (NCBI taxonomy): domain Bacteria; kingdom Pseudomonadati; phylum Pseudomonadota; class Gammaproteobacteria; order Oceanospirillales; family Endozoicomonadaceae; genus Endozoicomonas; species Endozoicomonas gorgoniicola. The sequence continues at coordinate 595,550 of NZ_JAPFCC010000001.1, read as the reverse complement.
ACCACCGTTGATAGCCAGCAGCAGGGTCTTGGCCAGATTGGCACGAGCGCCGAAGAACTGCATCTGCTTACCCAGAACCATTGGGGATACACAGCAGGCAATGGCGTAGTCATCACTTTCCATGTCCGGACGCATCAGGTCATCGTTTTCGTACTGGATAGAGCTGGTGTCGATGGACACTTTAGCGCAGTACTCTTTGAAGCCCTCAGGCAGTTGTTCAGACCACAGTACAGTGATGTTTGGCTCCGGAGATGGACCCATGGTGTACAGAGTATTCAGGAAACGGAAGCTGTTCTTGGTAACCAGTGTACGGCCATCCAGACTCATACCACCGATAGACTCAGTCGCCCAGATCGGATCGCCAGAGAACAGATCGTCGTACTCAGGAGTACGCAGGAAGCGAACCATACGCAGCTTCATAACGAAGTGGTCGATCATTTCCTGAGCCTGCTCTTCAGTAATCAGGCCGGCTTTCATGTCACGTTCAATGTAAACGTCCAGGAAGGAAGCTACACGACCCAGAGACATAGCAGCACCATTCTGAGACTTAACCGCAGCCAGATAGCCGAAGTAAGTCCACTGAACCGCTTCCTGAGCATTCTTAGCAGGTACAGAAATGTCGCACTCGTACTTGGCAGCCATTTCCTTAATCTGCATCAGAGCACGGATTTGCTCCATGATCTCTTCACGCAGCTGGATGGTACGCTCCAGCTTCTCACCGCTTTCCAGAACAGCGTCCAGGCTCTTGTGCTGGGCTTTCTTGTCATTGATCAGGAAATCAATACCGTACAGAGCAACACGACGGTAGTCGCCGATAATACGACCACGGCCGTAAGCATCCGGCAGACCAGTGATAACACCAGACTTACGGCAAGCGCGGACATCCGGAGTGTAAGCATCAAATACACCGGCGTTGTGAGTCTTGCGATACTCGGTAAAGATCTTCTTGACCATTGGGTCCAGTTCTTTACCGTACACCTGACAGGAAGTCTCAACCATACGAATGCCGCCATTAGCAATAATGGCACGCTTCAGAGGCTTGTCAGTCTGCAGACCAACGATGGTTTCCAGATCCTTACGGATGTAACCAGCGTCGTGGGAAGTGATAGTAGAAGGCAGGTCAGTATCGAAATCAACCGGCGCGTGAGTGCGGTTTTCCTGCTTAATGCCTTCCATTACGTCAGCCCACAGGGTATCTGTAGCCTTGGTGGAGCCAACCAGGAAGTCGTCACCACCCTCATAAGGGGTGTAGTTCTTCTGGATAAAGTCGCGAACGTTTACGCTGTTTGCCCAGTCGCCCTGAACAAAACCTTCCCATGCTGTGGGAATTTCATTGACTTGAGTGCTCATTTAGCAAGCTCCTCGTGTTTTGGAGTCAGTCAAAGTGCTGCGGAGATATCTGATAAAAATCGTCTGTTGCGAAGACTATGGTCGAATAAGGTTGAACCATCATTAGAGCGAGAGTTGAGCTAGATCAAAACTCGACATCTGCCTGTATAGTAAATTACTCAACATAAAGTGCCATACAGAAGGTTTTCAAAACACTCTCTACCAAACTTGCTGACAATAGTTATAGCTGATAATAGAAGTCCTGCATGAACAGTTTCTTCTGGTTAATCCCGCTCTCTGCAGCCGCTTAAAATTGCTCCTGCAAACATACCTTATGTAGGGCTTTTCCACTATCGGGGCTAATACCTACGCACGTGCCAGTCTTCGGCTAACACATTCACCCTACTCTCACCACTCATGCAGTTAATTGCTGAATTTTTCTAAAAGCGTAATCAATATAATCAAATACACTCAGCAGCTACTTGCACTGTTTTTATTTTGCACATACAAAAAAATAAATTAACGGATTGGTTATTAACAACCCTCTTACATTCAAAAATATTATGAAACAAATAACGTCAGAAATAATCGACCTGCTATGATTCGATTGAATCAAAATTCAACCATGAAATTTTCTGCCTAGGTAATGTTGATTTTATTTAGGTATTGCTACCTATACATGCTCTTTTGGGTATTTAATACCATCGTACAACAAATAAAGACATTAACTTAATAATCTGGGATGAATCTTAACTGGAGGCAATAATGAGCAAATACATTTATGCCACTGTCTACGAGCAATTTACTGGCCTTAAACCGCCAGAACCGAAATCACACAAACCAAGACGCAGACGCGGATACGGTCACCCATACCGAATGCGGCTGAATATGCAGGAGGAACAGGATACGCAGGAAATAAACAACGATGAAGAAGGTGGCTCTCTGGAAGCCGGTGATTCAATTCATACGATTGATCACAAATTCGATAACCCCAGATTTAATGACTCGTTTGACATCACTTCAGCTAACACCGGAATTCATTCCGAAACCAGCATGAAACCCCGATCCGACAGGGTGAGAAACAGAAACTATAACCGGTCAGGCAAATCGATTTTTACGAATAACGCAACGCTCCAGAATCCATCAGAAGACAAACCAGCCCGAACACCCAAAGTGACCTATAAAAAGCGCCGTCACTTTGTTGGACAGAACGATAGCATAACAGACGTCTGAAGACTGACATCTCGCATTTCAGCTCTAAAGCTGAATCAGAATTCTTTCCAGATCATTCAACACTGGTTGGATAATCTATCAGCTCGTTTCTCAGGTTGTCGCCTGAATAGCTTGCTATGGCTTATACATGCCCACTTAAAAACAAGTGGGCATGTAAGTGTTCAGTCAGAACGACCTGGAACGAAGGTAGTTGTCATAGTCAGGTATTCTCCTCTCGTGACCCGTCTTCATCATAGGGGATGAGAAGACAAAGTCTGCCGAACTCTCGTTACAGGCCACCGGAATATTCCATACCGCTGCAATCCTCAGCAGAGCCTTGACATCCGGATCGTGTGGCTGCGACTCAAACGGGTCCCAGAAAAACACCAGCAAGTCCAGCTTACTATCAGAAATCAGCGCACCGATCTGCTGATCCCCACCCAGCGGACCACTGATAAACTTATGAATCGGAAGCTCAAGATGGCGCTCAAGCAACCCCCCTGTTGTGCCTGTCGCATATAGCTCATGATTAACCAGCTCGTCTCTGTGACGCATTGCCCAGCCCACCAGCTCATCTTTTTTATTATCGTGTGCCACCAGCGCAATGCTTTTTTTCACGGGGACCGTATGACTTTTATATTCCATCAACCAACCTGAATACTCGTTGAAAAAAGTTATGTTGTACGGTTAAGAACTCGTACTGTCAATCAACAGAACTGCATCAAATCAATATAAATTGAATTTTCTATTATCCTGTGGCGGGTTACTGCACAGCCGTTACACAACTTCGTCTGAAAGCTGAAGCAAGACTATAAACCAGAACATACGTAAATCCTGCCGATGAAGAGTGATGACACTCTGCCTGATGGTCTATGCTGCTAACATCAACCCAACTTTGAACTGAAAAGGTAAAGCCGAACATTCCCGGGTAAAGAAGAAACCGGCACAGACGCTAACGGACAGTTGATTTTCCACTGTCTCGAAAGTATTCATGTCTGGACGATTAATAAGACGAAAAAGCATTTGCCAGACACCCCTGTAGAAGAGAGAGGGTATGCGTAGATCTGGTTTTTCAAGAGCTGCCGTCAGGCGTCGTGCAACCATTGACCCTGCGCTGGCCAATGCACAAATGGCAAGCTTTCCCTACCATCAGGATGAAAGCAAATTACCACCGGGGTACCTGGTAGAGCCAGCTATAGCATTCAAAATCACGAAATCTGCACAACAACTGCCTGGCGGTCAAGACTTAACACTTGTGAATACCAGTGCCTACGCAGATGCCAGCTCCAGTGCAGGCGCGAGCACCAGTACGAGCAAGCCCCTCAATATCATAACCTCTAAATCCGGATTGGTGGCCTATGTCATACTGGGGAAAGGTACTTACAATCTCGTTTTTGGTGGCACAACATCGGGGGCAACGGCTGGCAACCTGACCCAAAGGAGTAAGGCTAACCTTAGCCAAACCTTGTCTCAGTGGGCAGCAAACTTAAAAAATGGCTTAGGAGGATTGCCACAATGTTACGTTGAAGCACAGCTTCTGCTCGCAGCATTGATCAAACACGCCGGCTTTAACGTTGCTGTTTATGGTCACTCACTAGGAGCCTGACCGAGAATAGCTTAGGCAGTCCTCCTAAAGGTTTCGCAAAATTCAAAATGAGCAAAAAACAACCACTTTTTGAGGTTGATTTGCTCATTTTTGCCAATTTACAGCTTTTCTTTACCTTTATGCCGCTTTTTCAACCTTTTTTAAATCCTCAAGACGGAGTGACCCCGTTAAAGCTTTCTTCACAATTTTTTTGAAATTATGCACTGTGCATACCAGTGAAAACTCTGCTTCCACTTTCTCTTTCCCGCGCAGACTGAAACTCCTGAATCCAGAGTTTTTTATCTGACCAAACGGCGGTTCCGCTATTACTTTGCGACGTTCGTATACCGCTTTCGCTTCGCTTGTTTCCATTTTTTTATTCATGGCTTGTCGTGCAGTTTCAAACTTGTCTGTGCGAATTACCTTGCCTGCACTTTTCTTGGAGCCACTGCATCTGGAGCGGTAAGCGCACTCTCGGCATACTTCCTTGTTTGCCCGGTAGCCTTTCCTCTTAGCTTTACTGGCTGGATTGGTAACCAATTTTTCCCCAGCCGGACAGATGAAGACGTCAGCTTCAATATTGTATGTAAAATCCGCTTTGACAAATTTTCGATCAGTATTTTCAAGGTCCGTAACAGCCGGTTTTTCTTCCTTGTCAGTAGCGATATAACCGTCTATTCCATGTTTATCCAAGGTGTGCAGATTTGGCCCTGAAAAATAGCCGTTGTCCATACTCCATTTATCCACAGCCGCGCCATCGGTAGATTCTGACAAAGCCTGAAGAGCAGGCTCTACTTCCTGTACGTCGTTGGCGCGTTGACTGATGTGTTGGCCGACAATGATCTGGTGATCCGCATCTACATTAATTTGAGCATTGTAGCTGTATTCGCAGTACCCCTTCTTGCTCATCATCCGGGCATCATGGTCTGCAAAGCTAATCTGTTTCTTGTCGTCTATTGGCTCGTCCGGATTGAGGGCTTTCTCACGCTCTTCCAGTGCTTTTTTAGCAGCCTTAATTTTCTTCAGCCGTTCTTCTTTAAACAGGAGGTCTTCAGGAATACTGTAGCCATTGGTTTCTTTGTAGGCGTCGTCTTCTTCCTGATCGCACTGGCTGGCTTTTTTGATCAGTTCATCAACCTCAGCGCTGAGTTCTGCCTCTTTGGCTTTAAGCCGGCCGTAGCTCATGGCCTTATGCTTTGAACTGTTGGCTTTGAATTTCGAACCATCCAGGCTGATATGCCCAAGCGATGCCAGTTTCAGCTCCATCGCCAGCTTGACGGACTGTTTGAAACAGTCATGAAAAAACGACAGGTTGTTTTTGCGGAAGTCCCCCAGGACCCGAAAGTTTGGGCAATTCATCTGAGAGATGTACATGAATGCCAAGTCCTGCCGACACCGTTTTTCTATTTCACGGGAGCTGAATACACCATGACTGTAGGCGTAGATCAGGATACCTACGATCAGCTTGGGTGGGTAGGCATGCTGTCCAAGGTGATGGTACTGCTTTTCAACTTCCGAGGTATCAATGTTCTGGAAGATGGTCTCATAGATGTAGCAGTCATGATCTTTGGGAAGAAGATCAAAGATGTTGGTTGGAAACAGCAGGTGCTGGTCGAACTCAACAGGGCTATCCTTGAATTTTGGTGGTGGCGACATCAGGCTTCATCAGGGCTGCGTTTTGAACGCTATTATATCAGATAAATCCTATTCTCGGTCAGGCTCCTAGGTGGCGGTATGGCAACTTATGCTGCGGCCAGCCTGAGTACCAGCGATTGCAAAATTGCGGCAACCGGGTATTGTTCGGCCGAACTTGGCAAAGCTGCGGTAAATGCGATTAATGATAACCGTGACGAACTGAGCGTTGCTAATGCGATTTCCGAAATTAACCATATACTTATCGCCGGCGATCCGGTTTCTTCTGTAGGCAAGGTCGTACCTAAACTTCAGCATGTTGGACAAGTGTCGAAAATAGATCATCTTCCGGGAATGAGTAACCCGGTTAAAATTCACGATCAGTTTATATCATCCGTCAGTTTTCATTTCTCATAATGTCTGTCAGGCGTAAAAAAAATCCGGCATCACAATGAATGCCGGATTTTTTTACTGTCAATCGTCAGCGGTGAACTATCACATACCGGACAGGTACTTAATCATCACACCAGCCGCTACCGCAGAGCCGATAACCCCTGCAACGTTGGGCCCCATAGCGTGCATCAGCAGGAAATTCTGCGGATTCGCTTCCAGGCCCAGCTTGTTGGAAACCCGCGCCGCCATAGGCACAGCAGACACACCGGCAGAGCCAATCAGAGGGTTCACTTTGTGTTTGCTGAGCTTGTTCATCAGTTTCGCCATCAGCAGGCCAGACGCTGTACCGATACAGAAGGCAACAATACCCAGAGACAGAATACCCAGGGTTTCAGGTTGCAGGAACTTATCGGCCACCAGCTTGGAACCCACCGCAAGCCCCAGGAAAATAGTGACAATGTTGATCAGCGCATTCTGAACGGTGTCAGACAGACGCTCCACCACACCACACTCTTTCATCAGATTACCGAAGCAGAACATACCCAGAAGCGGTGCCGCATCGGGCAGCATCAAAGCCACCAGCACCAGCAACAACAGCGGGAACACAATACGCTCGGTCTTACTGACAGAACGCAGCTGCACCATAACAATCCTGCGTTCTTCCTCAGTGGTCAGCGCCTTCATAATCGGCGGCTGAATCAGAGGCACCAGGGCCATGTAAGAGTACGCGGCTACAGCAATCGCACCCAACAGCTCCGGAGCCAGCACACTGGACACATAGATCGCCGTCGGGCCATCGGCACCACCGATAATACCAATCGCCGCTGCATCCGCCAGACTGAAGTCCATCAGCCCCATAGCACTCAAACCCACAGCGCCCAGCACAGTGGCAAAAATACCAAACTGCGCAGCAGCACCCAGAAACAGCGTTTTCGGGTTAGCCAGCAGTGGACCAAAGTCGGTCATGGCACCGACACCCATAAAAATCACCAGCGGCGCAACACCTGATGCAATCGCTACTTCATAGAAGGTATACAAGACACCGTTAGAGTAACCAAAGTCAGCCACCACAGCATTGACAGCCTGCTGCACAGCCACACCCGCATCGTTATAAAGACTCACCAACTCATAAGGGCTCACGCCTGTCACTTCAACCCCAAGGACGGCTGCAACAGCAGCAACCACCTGAGGATGAGCGATAGACAGAGCCTGTTCTATGGCAGGAAGTGCCAGACCAGCCGCAGGAATATTGGCCATAATGCCACCAAAGCCAATCGGCACCAGCAACAGAGGCTCGAACTGCTTGCGAATCGCCAGATACAGCAGGACAAAACCTACAACAATCATAACGAACTGACCAGGGCTCATATTGTACAGACCGGAGCCGTACCAGAGGTTAAGCATCTTATCCATTATTGCTCTCGCCCCCTGAGTCAGGCAATGGCCAGCAAAGTGTCGCCGACGACAACACTGTCGCCTTCACGAACACCCACGGAAGTGACCTTACCACTGCGCGGAGCCCGCACTTCGGTTTCCATCTTCATGGCTTCCAGAATCAACAGTACGTCACCTTCATTCACCGCATCACCGGCAGCCACATTAACTTTCCAGATATTACCCGCAAGAGGGGCAGGCATTGGCTCGCCTCCTCCAGCAGAGCCAGCCGATCCGGCAGGTTCAGCAGCAGGCGTTGCCGCAACCGGCTCAACACTGGAAACATCGCCACCTTCACTCACTTCGACTACATAGCTATTGCCGTTTACCTTCACGCTGTAGACACCGGTATCGGAAGCAGCCGCTTTCTTCGCTACTGTTGCAGCAGGTGCTTTTTCTTCAACCTTCTCAGTACCCGGAGCAGGTTCAAAGGCGTCCGCATTACCACGATTCTGCAGGAACTTCAGGCCAACCTGTGGGAACAGGGCATAAGTCAGAACATCGTCTACTGCATCAGAAGCCAGCTTGATACCTTTTTCACCAGCCACCTCTTTCAGTTCAGCGGTCAGCTTGTCCATCTCTGCTTCCAGCAAATCCGCTGGACGACAGGTGATGGCTTTTGCACCATCCAGCACACGCTCTTGCAGCTCTTTATTAAATGGAGCGGGTGCAGCACCGTACTCGCCTTTCAGAATACCCTGAGTTTCCTTGGAGATAGACTTGTAACGCTCGCCGGTCAGAATGTTCAGCACTGCCTGAGTACCAACAATCTGAGAGGTTGGAGTGACCAGTGCGATCATCCCCAGATCTTTACGAACACGAGGAATCTCTTTCAGCACTTCGTCAAACTTGTCAGAAGCGCCCTGCTCGCGCAGCTGATTTTCCATATTAGTCAGCATGCCACCCGGCACCTGAGCAACCAGAATGCGGGAGTCAACACCGCGCAGGGCGCCTTCGAATTTAGCGTATTTCTTACGCACTTCCCGGAAGTAGGAAGCAATTTCTTCCAGCTTACCCAGATCCAGACCCGCATCACGTTCAGTGCCCTGCAAGGCCGCAACAATAGACTCGGTTGGAGAGTGGCCGTAAGTCATGGACATGGAGGAGATCGCCGTATCAACACGGTCGATACCTGCTTCCACCGCCTTCAGGATGGACATAGACGACAGACCGGAAGTCGCGTGGCAGTGCAGCTGCAACTCCAGATCAGTTTCTTTCTTCAGGCGCGTCACCAGATCGAAAACGTCGGCAGGCGTAATGATGCCAGACATATCCTTGATGCACAGGGAGTCAGCCCCCATATCCTCAATCTGCTTCGCCAGGCTCAGCCACATATCCGTCGTGTGTACTTCGCTGGTCGTATAAGACAGAGTACCCTGGGCATGACCGCCATGACGCTTCACCGCCTGCATCGCCTGCTTCAGGTTACGTGGATCGTTCATGGCGTCGAAGACACGGAATACATCCATGCCATTCACACAGGCACGCTCTACGAACTTATCAACCACGTCATCAGCGTAGTGACGGTAACCCAACAGGTTCTGACCACGCAGCAGCATCTGCTGTTTGGTTTTTGGCATCGCCTTCTTCAGCGCACGCAGACGTTCCCACGGGTCTTCCCCCAGAAAACGGATGCATGAATCAAAGGTCGCACCGCCCCAGGTTTCCAGAGACCAGAAGCCAATGTCGTCCAGTTTTTCAGCAATTGGCAGCATATCTTCAAGACGCAGCCGGGTCGCAAACAGTGACTGATGTGCGTCACGCAATACAACGTCGGTGATACCCAGTGGTTTTTTTACGTTGGCCATTGGTGAAGGATTCCCCCTGAATGACAAGTTTTAATTACACAGAATTTATTTTTATGACTCTCGCGCCGGGCGCTTTCAGCTCACCGTTTATCCCGATGCATTTTGATAGCAGCGGTGATCACAGCAACCAGCTCAGTATCATCAGAGGCCGTCGCAGCCGGTGCGGCAGCCTTTGGTGCTGGTGCTGCCGGTAAAGGGTCTGGAAAAAAGCGGGTAACCACTTTCGACAAGGTTGATGTCATCCCCACCAGCACCGTCAGGAACAGGAATACAAACCCCATTCCAAACAACATGAGATTCACACCTTCCAGTAACAAATCCGATGAAACCATACGGCTCTAATCCTTTGCCTGATAAGTGAGCAGAGATAGTCTCTGCCATTATTGTTGTGATGGCACTAACGACATACGTCGCAGCTTTGCAGGTAACAATCTGCAACAACAGCACCGTATTTGCACGAACCCAAGTCAATAGAACTACATACTTTTAAAAAATTCTGAGTGACAGACACGGTTTGTTGCACTGGATAATTCTGATAAATTCCACCAACTGCTGACTATTCATACAAACCATTCATACCATCAAATAAGCATGCCACACTCATGAACCACATCACTCTCGCCCCAATGGAGGGCGTTGTTGACTATTTATTACGGGAACTGCTCAGTGAGATCGGGGGCATCGACCTGTGTGTCACCGAGTTTATTCGTGTGACCGATACTCGTTTGCCGACATCCGTTTTCCATCGCATCTGCCCGGAACTTAAACACGGTTGCCAGACCAGAGCCGGAACACCGGTTCATATCCAGTTTCTTGGCAACAATCCGCAGTTACTGGCACTGAATGCCGCCAAAGCCGCAAAGCTTGGTGCCCGGGGAATCGATTTGAACTTTGGCTGTCCGGCAAAAACTGTCTGTCGCCACAAAGGCGGCGCCATCCTGCTACAGGAACCAGAGCTGATTCATGACATCGTAAAAGCCGTTCGCCTGGCAGTACCAGACGAGGTCCCGGTAACGGCAAAAATACGCTTGGGCTATCTGGATGGAGACCTTGCCATTGATAACGCCAGAGCCATAGAAGACGCTGGTGCAAACGGTCTGGCTGTACACGCCCGTACCAAGCTGCAAGGCTACAAGCCTCCTGCCTACTGGGAAGATATTGTGGCGATTCGCGAAGCTGTGGACATCCCGGTGGTTGCCAATGGCGATATCTTCAGTGTTGAAGACGCCCACCGATGTCGGGAAATTACCGGCTGCAACCGCATTATGGTTGGACGAGGTGTGCTACGGAATCCCGGTTTGCCAATAGCCATTGCCAGTCAGCACTGCAAAAGTCCACACAAAAAAAGTTACAGTGACGAGCAGCACTGGCCTCAATCACTGGATATACTACAGCGCTTTACCCGGAAAGTGATGCAGGTAGCCGAACGCCCGGAAGCGGATCACCCTTATGGCATCAACAACCCTAAGCGCTATCTGGACGGGCGTCTTAAACAATGGTTAAGCATGATGAGCAAAACCTCTGAACAGGCACACCAGTTGTTTGAACAGATCAAAAGGGAAACCTGCATCCGGGGAATGTCTGAAAAAGTTTACGAAGCGACATAGTCAACAATAAAGCAGTCAGCAATAAAATGAGCGATCCAGAAAACACAGCCCTGAGCGATGTACCCGCCCTGAGCCATGCAAAGCTCGAGTGGCGGGACGATGGCCAGCCTGTTTCCAGTCAGTACAATGATATTTATTTTTCCACCGAATCCGGACCGGAAGAAACGTTCCATACCTTTATTAAGCCAAACCGGCTGCCTGAGCGTTTCATCAGTCTGAATGCCGGTGAATGTATCAGCATTGCTGAAACCGGCTTTGGTACCGGACTGAATTTTCTGTGTGTCTGGCAGCGATTTGATGAGCTGGCGGTTGACGGGGCCCGACTGCATTTTATTAGCACCGAAAAACACCCATTGAAGCAGGAAGACTTTCAACGGGCGCTGGCACTCTGGCCGCAGCTGAAGCAACAGGCTTCGGAACTGGCGGGCCTGTACCTGCCTGCCTGTCAGGGACAACAACACTTTGTCTTTGCCAACGGGCGTGTGCGCCTCACTTTGCTGACTGGTGATGTTCTTGACACCTTGTCAGACTTCCCGGGCAAGGTGGATGCCTGGTTTCTGGACGGGTTTGCCCCTTCGAAGAACCCTGACATGTGGCGCTCTGAACTCTTCGACATCATGGCTCGTAAAAGCCATAGCCAAACAACTTATGCCACCTTTACGGCTGCCCGTAGTGTGCGTGACCATCTTATCCGCTCGGGTTACAGTGTGGAGAAAGTACCTGCCTTTGGCAAAAAACGGGATATGCTGCGGGGACAGTTCCTGCACTCCACACCGGCAAGCTCTGTCCGCCCCGAGTGGCAACTGCCTGATGCCCCCGTCACAAAGCAGCAACAAGCCATTGTCATTGGCGGGGGGCTCGCCGGTACCAGCACCGCCCGTTCTCTGGCTGAACGAGGTTGGCAGGTTACTTTGCTGGATCAGCATGGGCAACTGGCAAAAGAAGCTTCAGGCAATCCGCAAGGCATCCTTTATGCCAAGCTGTCTCCCCACCACACGCCACTAAGCCGGTTTATCCTGCAGGGATATCTGTACAGCATCAACCTGCTGAACCAGTTACAGGACAGACATTCGCCCTACTGGTATCAAACCAGCGTCGTTCAAATGCCTGTCACAGACAAAGAGTACAAACGCTATAAAGCTTTGGCAGAGCAATTCCCCGAAGATCTGCTGTTTATGGCTGACTCTGAACAGCTGGCAACGTTAACCGGATTCAGACTTAACCGCAGCGGGCTGGTATTCCCCAAAGCTGGCTGGGTAAAGCCCGCACACTTCTGCCAGTCACTGGCTGATCATCCAGCCATTCAGACAAAAACCGGACACAGGGTTGCAGCCCTTAAAAAAGAAGGGTCAGAATGGGTTCTGCTCAATAAACAGCAGGAAGAAATCATACGGTCAGAAGTCGTTGTGGTGGCAGGAGGGGTTCACAGCCATCAGTTCCCGGAGCTGGAACACTTACCGATAAAACCCATCCGGGGGCAGCTCAGCCAGTTGGCTGAAACAGCCAGCAGTAGCAGGTTGTCAGTCTGCCTGTGCAGTGAAGGGTATATAGCACCAGCCTGTGATCATGAACACACATTGGGTGCCACGTTTGACTTTAACGACGACTGCCTTTCAGTACGAAAAGAAGACCATCAGCGCAACCTTGACATGCTCTTGAGCCAGATGCCTGAAGTCTATGCGGCTCTGGGGAAAAACAGCTCAAACTCTGGCTCAAACTCTGGCTCAAACTCTGGCTCAAACTCTGGCTCAAACTCTGGCTCAAACTATAGCCCTGACGTGACAGGAGGACGTACCGGTTTTCGTTGCACAACCCCTGATTACCTGCCTTTGGTTGGGCCAGTTGTCAACAAGGATTCATTTATTAAACAGTTTGCCCTTTTGCGGAAAGACGCGAAAGCCCTGATTGATGGTAAGGCTGACTACTTTGAAGGGCTGTATGTAAATACCGGACACGGTTCGAGAGGGCTGGTCACCTGCCCTCTGTCAGGGGAAATCATTGCATCCATGATTTCAGGTGACAGCAATGTTGTTGAACATTCATTGCTGAAAGCTCTCAATCCAACACGTTTTTTAATCAGAAACTTGATTAAGAACACTATTTGAGACAGGCGGCAGGCAAATCCCTGTTCCCCCCAAAGCACAGTAGCCATTAACATTCTTTGCCAGATACTGCTGATGATACTCCTCTGCATAATAGAAAGAGGGAGCCTGCCGAATCTCTGTCGTTACATCGCCTTTACCATGACGGGTCATCGCCACTTGGTAAGCCTCTTTAGACGCTTCAGCCACACGCTGCTGCCTTCTGGTCGTTGTGAAAATAACTGAACGATACTGAGTGCCAACATCATTGCCTTGACGCATTCCCTGAGCAGGGTCGTGTGATTCCCAGAACAGCTTCATTAGTGCCTCTATGGTAATCACTCCGGAGTCAAACACCACCATCACCACCTCGGCATGACCTGTCCCACCTGAACAGACTTCCTGATAAGAAGGGTTTGGTGTGTACCCGCCGGCATAACCAACAGCTGTCGTCCAGACCCCGGACTGCTGCCAGAACAGTCGCTCAGCCCCCCAGAAGCAACCCATCCCAAAATAAATCACTTCACAGGACTCAGGAAACGGAGCCATAAGTGAACGTCCATGCACAAAGTGTCGCCCAGTCAGAGAGACTGGCTGTTCCCGCCCGGGCAATGCCTCAGCGTCTGAAGGGATAGTCTGTTTACTGTAAATCGCCATAAATCACTCCGGAAAAGCTATCTCGAACAAAGTTCACTGCATCATCAGGGCAGGGTCAAGACGAACCTCAAACCAGTTTACCCGCCAGTCAAGGTGCGGTCCCGTTACACGCCCCGTTGCCCCTATTTCACCAATCAGCTGACCGCGCTCAACGGTATCGCCTTTTTCAACACTTATAGCACTTAAATGCAGGTAGCTGCTGGAAATCCCAAACCCGTGATCAATCACAATGGTGCCACCTGAAAAATAAAGATCCTTATCCGCCAGCCTGACAATACCATCTGCCGCAGCAATAACAGGCTTTCCTGTCGGTGCGGCAAAGTCCAGACCATAGTGCGGCCTTCTGGGCTCACCATTAAAAAAACGCTGACTGCCATAAACCCCGGTAATACGCCCCCTGGCTGGCTGGCTAAAGCCGGAGAAAAAGTCCTTTCCTGCTGTATCAAACTGCCGGGACTGGCTTACCGCTCTAGCCTCCGTACGAATACGCTGCAATACCTCCGGGGCAGGCTGAACATATTTGTTTTTGACCCCGTTGATACGCTGGATATCGTATTCACGGGGCTTTAATGTCAGACTGATCTGCTCTGACCTGCCATCTTTATGGATAAGGCTGAAAGTCTGCTGTAAATCAGCATCCCGCCCGAAACCAATAATAAACTGCCCGTTTCCGGAGACCCGAATTAGCCGATCCTTATATTGTACTTTTGTTTCAGGTTTGACAGCTCCAACATAAAAGCCCCCCGGTTTTAATCGTGAACTGAGCGTATCAGTGCCACTCGCCAAAACGTGAAATGAGCAAAACAAGAGCAGTACAGCAAGCTTTCTGATGATCAACATTATTTTCCTTTTTTTATAAATCAACAGCTCACCCTCAGACAATATAAAAAAACTGATGTGAATATCAATTCCCTGCAATTTTCAAAAACTATGCTAGTTTCAATCCGGTCAGACAGGTGGCTGAGGCAGTTGTACAGTTGCCTCAACCCTGACGAAAACCCGGTTTTCGCAATAAAAGGTCATAAATAAAGAGATCCGGCTTCTGCCCTCTAACCCGAAGAACAGATCCAGTTTATGGCAAAGAGACTCAGAACAATTTTTATCAAGCTTTGATGACTCAGAGGAACATGCCTCCATGAAAATACTTCGTTCTTCAGCCCCTGCCTTGTTGGTTGCTGCTGCCCTTCAGGGCTCAGTTGTCCATGCGGTATCACTGGAGGAAGCGATTACACAAACCCTGGTAAGCAACCCACAGGCGCAGGCATCCTACAATCGCTACCAGGCCAGTCAGGAAAGCGTCAGGGCAGCCCGTGGTGGCTACCTGCCTACATTAGACTGGAAAGCCGGTATTGGGCATGAGCGGCTTGATAACCCCAGAACTGAAAAGGCGGGAACCAGCGAGAAAGATTTCAGGCCCAGGGAAAATGCCCTGATCCTGAACCAGAACCTGTTCGACGGCCTGTCTACCACCAACGAATACCGTAAAACCCGGGAGCTTCAGCACGGCCGTAAGGAACAGTTGCGCACCAAAGCAGAAAGCCTGGCTCTGGAAGTCGCTGACATTTACCTGAAGTTGCTGGAGAACCGCCGGCAAATGACACTGGCTAAGAACAATCTGGCTGCCCATGAACGCATCTACAAGCTGATTCAGCAACGTACAGATCAGGGCGTTGCCAACCAGTCCGACCTGTACCAGATTGAAGGCCGTCTGGCGAGGGCTCGTGCCAACATGATCAGCACCCGCAACAACCTTGAAGACTCCGAAACTCAATATCTGCGTCTGGTCAATCAGGCGGCTGATAACCTGACCATGCCTCGTATTGACGACCAGGTTCTGCCAACTGATCTGGAACAGGCACTGGCTATTGCCCTGCAGGACAACCCTGCTATTCACGCCAGTAACTTTGACCTGAGCGCCTCCCAATACGGTTATGACCAGACCCGGAGTGCTTTTCTGCCCTCCCTCGACCTGTCGCTGAGCCAGCGCTGGGACAAAGACATCGACGGTCTCAAAGGGCGACATGAAGATACCAGGGCGATGCTGACCATGAAGTACAATCTGTTCCGTGGTGGTTCCGACAGCGCCCGTCGTCAGGAAGCTGCCTATCGCGTTGAAGAGAGCCACGCCATTCAGCAGGACACTCAGCGTTTGGTCAAGGAAACCCTTAGAATGGCCTGGGCTGCAATGGAAAACCTGAGTGCTGAGGAGC
Source organism: Endozoicomonas gorgoniicola (assembly GCF_025562715.2). Lineage (NCBI taxonomy): Bacteria > Pseudomonadati > Pseudomonadota > Gammaproteobacteria > Oceanospirillales > Endozoicomonadaceae > Endozoicomonas > Endozoicomonas gorgoniicola. The sequence goes on along the minus strand of NZ_JAPFCC010000001.1, from coordinate 579,602 downwards.
CATATCTTAAAAAGCACATGGACGCCAGCGCCCAGACTGTAAAGGCTTATCAGAAACAGTTTGAACTGGGTAAGCGCACACTGCTTGACCTCCTCGACAGCGAGAACGAAAACTTTCAGGCGCAACGCTCATACACGACAGCTGTACACCGTGGCCTGTACGCCCGCTACCGGGTACTTAATGGTCTTGGACATCTGATGCAGCAGTTGAATATTGGTCTGCCTTCCAACTGGCGAATCGTAGACAGCTGATTTCCCATATCTCTGACATGGACGTCCCAGCCTCTTTTCAACCAAGTTTTTTTGCTGATATCTTAAGTAAGGGCGACAGCAATCAGAAACATACCGGGCTATTGGCTGTTAGCTGTTAGCTGTTAGCTGTTAGCTGCTCATACAGCCAAAAACGGTGTATTCCAAGCTTCAGCCCCCTGACCAATTACAACAATAAAAAAGGATTCAGTTATGGACCAGATCATTCTTGCCGCTTCCCTGATTATCCCCGCACTCTATGGCTTTGCCCTGCTCCTGCCACTTTGCAAAGATTAATCTACTCTCAGGCAGAAGCTTAAACAATGGTACCAACCGGTTCAGACTTCTGCCTGACACTGTTATTAAGACGGTCTGCAACAGTACGGCAAAACTTATCGACCCGCTCCCAGTCGGTATACTCAATATCCTTTGACGTATCCGTACTACCCCCGGTCAGTTTCATAATCAACTGAATCGCCAGCTTGCTAAACAGATCATAACGGGAATACAACAGGGCGCCAGCAAACACATCAACCAGATCGGGTTTCCAGGGGGTTCTGGCGAGATACTTTTGCAGATAGCGATTATTATCGGGGCGACTGCGTTGCGGTTTCCTGGCCGTGAGATTAACAGAAAAGAAAAAGCTGGGTCTGGCGTTCAGGGTTTGATAGTTGCTCTCAACAAACTGACAAAATTTCTTATGATGATGTCCATACCGGACGGAGCAACCTAAAATAAAGGCATCAAAGCTATCCAGATCAATACTGCCGGACGACTCCCCGACATCAAACACTGTCGCTTGAAAACCGCTCTGTTCCATCTGTGTTTTTATAACATTCAGGATCCTGCCAGTCTGCCCTTCACGAGTTTGATACAACAAGGCAACTTTTAACATGCGCAATATACTCGTTACATTTTCCCTGCGACGATTGTACCAGTAAAAAAGCAGCGCATTACAGGGCAGCATCCGTAAAACTGTCTCATAATGAGGCGGCGTTTTTGAAAACAGGCGGCTGTTTTGAACCCGACAAACTATAAAACCATCTTATCCGATTTGATCAACCCGCTATGGGTGACTTATTGCCAGAGAGTCCCCCAGGTTCTGAAGATTCATCACTTACTGGAAGAACACAACAAGCGGGTGGTTCACGATCATATCAGTTTCCGGACCGTGAATTTACCCTGGACATCTGGCTCTGTGCTGACAGAGAAGCTGGGGCAATTCGGCTATTGCCTGCGGGACAGTGCCAGCCGCCCTGAAGAAAATCTTGAGCTTTACTGGCTTCACCACCCGGCTCCGGAAGTGCCAGCCATCTTAATTACTGAACTGGATGTACATTGCTTAAGTCAACCGCTCCAGTCATTGCTGAAAGAGATAACCAGTGAGAACGACACCCCACCGCTATGGAGCCTGAATCATATTCCTCCCAAAAAACCAACCCTGCAGCAGTTTGAGACCTTGCAGTCCGACAATGAAATGGCCGCATGGTTCAGTCTTTTTGGTACATCAGCCCACTATTTTTCTGTCAGCGTCAACCACCTTGATCGACAGAACGATATGCTCAAACTGGTCAAACTGCTGATGGAAGAAGGCTTCGCTCTCGATAATCGTTCCGGCCTGATCAGAGAGTCAGCGCATCAGATGATCAAGCAGGTGGTGAGCCTGCCAGACCAGATAGAGATCAGTTTCAGTCCTGAGGAAAAAGTCAGGGTATCAACCGGTTGTTACCATTTCACCCTGCGTTTCAAGAGCCCATCCGGAAAGCTGTATAAAAAATTCTTTTCCGACACGTTTTCCCGTGCCAAAGCCGATTAGCCGTCTATATTAATTCCACTGCAACTATAAAACACTGACGCTTAAAGAATGGCTTCGCTCTGTAAACGATAAAAAACTCATGCATTTCAACAACATACTGAAAAACACCACCGCATTTGAAAAGCTGGGACTCTTCCTCTGGTTGCTGGCTTTTGTACTGATTTTTGCCAAGGTCGTTCTAGAGCCAGGAATCCACTCCGTTGTCGACAATTACCTGCTGGGTGGGCAACGCTGGGCAGACAGAGTCACTCTCTATTCCGGCCCTGGAGGTTTTATTTATACCCCCCTTTTTGCTTTACTCTTTACTCCGTTTCTTCACATTTCTGAAGCAATGACTGACCTGATCTGGCGGTTATTTATTATCATTCTTTATCTCTACGCCCTGACCTGCCTGATTAATATGGTTAATAATCGTTCCCCCGGCACCCTGGGCAAGTGGCTTGGCATGATGAGTATCATTGCCGTACCTATTGCATTCTCTGGTTTCCGAAATGGACAGGTGAATGTTATCCTGACGTCCGTCATGGTCCTGGTCATTTGCCAGATCGCTGAAAAACGCTGGAACAGCGCCGCACTATTGCTGGCACTGGTCATGAGCCTGAAACCTACCTTTATTGTCTTTTTTCTGCTGACAACAACACTGTTTCGACCTCTATGGTTCAGGGTTCCCCCACTAATGCTGTTATTTCTGTCCCTGCCCATGCTCTTTGGCGGCTGGCAATACGGCTGGCAGCAATACATCAACTTTGTGGACATGGCTCAATCTGCCATGTACCACGGTGTTCACAGCAAGAATTTTGCCTGCCTGTTCAATGTATTTCAGGTATTCGGTCTCTTTATCTCTGATCACTGGCAGTACCTGATTAAAGTCATACTGGCAGGTATCACCTGGTTGCTATGCTGGTTTGCCATTCGTCAGTTTGATATAAAAACAGCCCTGATCTACCTGCTAACACTGGCTTCCTGCTACCACCTCATGTTTAACCCCAGAAGTGTCAATACCGACTACATTATTCTCGGAACCGTTCTGGCACTATGGTTTACCTGTGCCAACCACCTCTGGCAGAACAAATATCTGGCTTTAGGGGTCGGGCTTATTTCGCTGTGCGTGCTGGAAGCCTTTGACCTGTCAAGATGGCTGGTGCCAGGCAGCACCAGCTGGGTTAATCCGCTAATGGCTTTAACCTTTACCATTATGGTGGTCTGGCAACTCTTCAATAAACGGCAGCTAGTTGGTTGGACAGAACAAAGCGTTTATGCCCCTCAGGGTAACACCCAACACGGTGAATAGAATTGAGTTCCTGTAGTGGAGTTACCCTTTATACAACTTGGGATTAAGCACATCTCTCAACCAGTCACCCAACAGATTGATCACAAGAACCAGCACCACCAGCACCACTCCGGGAATCACGGTAATCCACCAGCTGCCAGAAAAAATATACTGAAAACCGCTGGAAATCAGCGCCCCTAACGAAGGCTCTGACACCGGCATACCCAGACCAAGAAACGACAATGCCGCCTCACTGATAATGGCATTGGCAATCTGCACCGTTGAAATCACCAGAATAGGTGACAGACAATTAGGCAGAATATGTCGAAACATGATGCGTCGACTGCCCAACCCCATCACCCTGGCCGCTTCTACATACTCTTTTTTCTTCTCAGCCAGCACAGAAGCCCGAATGGTTCGGGCATATTGAGGCCATTCAGCAATACCGATCACCAGAATCAGCATCAACATCGCCAACCGGTTATACAGTTCCGACCCAAAGGATGCCTGAAACACGGCCAGCACGACTATCGCCACCATCATGGTGGAGAAGGATAACTGGATATCCGCAATTCTCATCAGAAAACTGTCGAGCCGACCGCCAAAATACCCTGCCATCAAACCCAGCGTAATGCCCAGAACCGCCTGCAACAGCACTGCAAACAGACCAATCATCAACGAGATTCTGGCGCCATAAAGAATGGTACTCAATAAATCCCTGCCCTGATCATCGGTTCCCAGCAGAAAACGTTCATCGCCGTATTCAGCCCAACTCGGGGGCAACTCTGAATCCATAATATCGATACTGGCAAGATCGTAAGGGTTGGTAGGCGCAATCACGGGAGCCAACACCGCCGCCCCGACCAGTAAAAGAAATACACAGGCCGACACCATGGCTACCCGGTCACGGGTAAAGCTATACCAGATATCGGAATCTTTAACTCTTTGCCAGCGAGACACTGGCTGATGCATTGTCAGTTCACTCATTGCGCGGTCCTTGCCAGATTTACTGTTGGATTGATCAGACCGTAGAGAATATCCACAAGGGTATTGACGATCACAAAAATGCCACCCACCACAATCAGGTACGCCACAATCAACGGCGTATCAACCCGATGAACCGCTTCGAGGAACAGAAAGCCCATACCCGGCCACTGGAAAACACTCTCGGTCAGAATGGTATAAGCAACCATTGTCCCAATTTGCACCCCTCCCACTGTCAGTACCGGCAGCATGGTATTTTTAAGGGCATGAACAAAATAAACACGGACTTTTCTCAGCCCCTTGGCTTTAGCAAACTTTACATACTCCGTATGCAGCGCTTCCACCATCTCAGAGCGAATCAGTCGGATAAACAACGGCAGCATAATACTGGCAAGAGCAAAACAGGGCAGCACCAGGTGCAGTATCCCGTCTTTAGTGAAGAATCCACTGTCCCAGAGACCAAAGACAGAAACCAGTTCACCCCGCCCATAGGAAGGCAGCCATCCCAGCTCAATAGAAAACAGGTAGATGCAGAAAATAGCGGTCAGGAAAACAGGGATGGAGATGCCCAGAATACTCACCCCCAATATCAGCCGGGTCAGCCAGCTATTGGGACGAATGGCGCAGTAAACCCCTGATGGCACCGAAATAAACACGATTAATAAAGTAGCGCCGAATACCAGTTCCAGCGTTGCCGGAAGTTTGTCCATAATCACCTGCAAGGCAGGCTCTTTGAAGAAATAAGACGTTCCAAGATCACCGCGAACCGCCTTCGACATAAACCGCCCATACTGAACCAGAAACGGGTCGTTTAACCCCATTTCTTCTCGTAAAGCCTGACGCTCCGCTTCAGATACTGACTGACCCACCATCTCACGCAGTGGGTCACCCAGATTATCCTGAATAGAAAAGCTGATCAGACTGATGACAAACATCACCGCCAGTCCCTGAACCAGCCTTCGAAATAAAAACAGCAACATAATACAACCCGGTCGTTTAGTTTAAATTTTCCTCAAACAGTGGTTGCTCACTATTATCTGACGAATAGTTAATGAGCAACCACCCGACCATTACTGGGTCACCACCAGGTCACCGAGGTATGGGAAATTCATAACATTGACGACGCTCTCAGCCTGCACACCCTTACCTGCGCCCCAGGCCAGGTTTTGCCAGTGCAAAGGCACATAAGCCGCTTCTTCATAGAGAGTACGTTCAACATCCTGAAGAATAGCCGCGCGTTTAGCCAGATCGGTTTCCTGATTGGCTGAACGAACCATGTCGTCTACCTTGTGGTTACAGTAGTTGCCACTGTTGTATTGACCCCAACCAGTTGACTCATCAGTGCAGGCAGTCAGGTACTCGGTAAAGTTGGCAGAATCTTCAGTATCAGAATGCCAGCCAATCATCAAAATATCCGCTGAACGCAGATCAAATTCTGGCCAGTACTGAGCTTTTGGAATCGTCTTCAAATCCACCTTGATATTGATCTTTGCCAACATACTGGCTGCCGCCTGAGCAATACGGGCATCATTAACATAACGGTTATTCGGTGCCAGCATGGTGATACTGAAGCCCTTTTCATAACCCGCTTCTTTCATCAGCTGCCTGGCCTTTTCCAGATCGTACTGAGGCTTCAGACCTTCAACGTAACCCGCATAACCCTTAGGCCCCTGCTGACCTGCTGCGGTAGCAAAGCCACGCATAACACGGTCAACAATCCCTTTATTATTGATGGCGTAGTTGATCGCCTGACGTACACGTTTGTCTTTAAAGGCCTCTACACGTTCCTGATTCAGTTGCAGGGTAATCACCCGGGTTCCGGGCAGGACCACCAGTTCAGAGTTGGAGGCACGGTCAATACGATTATGGTCGTTAGGTGGCACAGGGAAAATAAAGTCAACATCACCCGCCAGCAAGGCTGCAACCCTGGTAGGGCCTTCCTTGATCGGTGTCAGGGTGATGGTCTCGACATTACCCGGAGACTGTTTATCCCAGTAGTCAGCAAATCGCTTATAGTCTGTTCTGACCCCCTGCTGGCGTCGTTCAACAATATAAGGTCCGGTGCCGGAAGCATTACGGGAAGCAAAAGAGCCTGCGTGTTTGACCAGACGGTCTTTTGGCTGCCCTTTGTCGTCATCACCAGTATAAAACTCACTGTCCATCGGGAAGATGTACGTGGCATTATTCAGCACCAGCGGGAATGGCTTTTTCGTCACCAGATCAATGGTGTAATCATCAATCACCTTAAGTTCCGCAAAGGCTTCAAATATGGCCTTGTAATCCGGACTGCTCCTCAGGCGATCAAAGGTCCACTTCACATCTTTGGCCGTAAAATCATTGCCGGAATGGAACTTCACACCCTTGCGCAGATGAAAACGCATGGTCAGATCATCCTTACGCTCCCATTTTGTCGCCAGACGAGGCTCAAAGTTCATATCCTTATCCCAGCGCACCAGTGGATCAAACAGCAAATGGGACATTTGCAGCGTTCCACCGGACAGTTGTTCATGGGGATCAAGAGAGACCGGATCAGAGTCATAAGCCACTTTCAGAGTTGCGGCCTGCGCCCCTACAGCCAGTGTTGTGGCAAGCACCATGCCTGCCATCGACTTAAGGATTTTTTTCATTATTTCCCTCCTACGGGATTATTTTTGTTATATGACAACTGACGTCAAACCAGGGCAAATCCTGCATTCTGTTGTCGTAACGGGCTTTTCCTTTCTGCTTGTCCTTCTACATCCAGGCCTTCCCGCGAAAACTGATGCATTTGTGGCATCAACTCAATCAGGCTTCGGGAATAAGGATGCGCCGGTTGGGTAAACAGTTGCTCAGTGTCGGCTATTTCAACAATAGCCCCCTGCTTCATAACCGCCACCCGATCACACATCTGGCGGATAACCGGCAAATCGTGACTAATAAACAGCATGGTCAAATTCAACTCATCCTGAAGGTCTTTCAGCAGGTTTAAAATCTGTGCCTGAACAGACACATCCAGAGCTGAAGTCGGCTCATCACAGATCAGCAACCTTGGTCGTGTTGCCAGAGCCCTGGCAATGGAAATACGCTGCCGCTGGCCGCCGGAAAATTCATGGGGATATTTCACGCCTGCCTGACTGCCCAGTCCTACATGATCCAGCAGGTCGGCAATAATCTGCCGGATCTGCGACTCCGAATCCGCAAGACCATGGAAGCGTATCGGTTCGGCAATAATGTCATTGACTTTCATCCGGCCATTAAGGCTTGAATAGGGATTTTGAAATACCATCTGAATCTGTCGTCTGATGGGACGGCGACTTCTGTCATCCAGCCTGCTGATATCTCTGCCGGCGTAAACAATCTCGCCACTGTCTGGCGTATAAAGTCCGGCGATGACCCTGGCAATGGTTGACTTGCCTGAACCTGACTCTCCGACCAGCCCAAAGGTTTCCCCTTCCTGCACAGAGAAGGAGACATTATCGGAAGCCTGAACGTATTTTCGGTTTTTTTTCAGAAAGGCAGACTGGGTTTCAAATTTCAAATGAACATTCTGTACCTCAAGCAGATGCCCATCATGAAGCTCGCCAAAGGTTTCCTGCTGACCCAGCCAGTGATTTTTAACATCAATAGCGGTGGTTTGTACTTTTTCTATGTATTCAACCCTTGGAAACCGATGGAGCTTAATGTCAGCTCTTGGCACCGCACTGATCAGGCTTTTGGTATAGTCATGAACCGGATCATGAAGAATCTGCCCCGTTGTGCCAATTTCAACCACCTCTCCCCTATACATAACCGCAACACGGTCAGTGGTATTGGCAATAACTCCCATATCATGAGTGACGAGAATACAGCCCACATCACGCTCTTTGCAGAGCTGGCGAATAAGTTGCAATATCTGATCCTGCACCGACACATCCAGTGCCGTAGTTGGCTCATCGGCAATAATCAGTTCCGGATCGCAGGACAGGGCAATGGCAATAACAACCCTTTGTCGCATACCTCCGGAGAACTGGTGCGGGTACTGTTTAATGCGTATTTCCGGTTCGGGAATACCCACCGCCTGTAACATGGCGAGGGCTTTTCTGGCAGCAGCCGGTTCATCCAGTTGCAGATTGGTACGAATGGTTTCAACCAGCTGGGTTTCAATGGTCAGAAGTGGATTCAGGGATGTCATCGGGTCCTGAAAAATAAATCCGATACGACTTCCCCTGACCTGTCGAATCGACTCTCCGGTATAACCGGAGATAGTCTCTCCCGCCAGAATGACCTGACCCGATGCGACATGCCCGGGAGGACTGAGCAGATCAATAATGCCATTACCAATGGTCGATTTGCCCGCGCCCGATTCGCCGACCAACCCAAGAATCTCCCCCCGACTGACCGTAAAAGACACATCCTTCACTGCCACCGCAACCCCATGGCGCGATGGAAACTCAATGCGCAGGTCCTTCACTTCCAATAAAGACATACAGCCCCCTTATCTGCAAACAGCAACAATCCATGCAACTGCCTGCACTATTTCTTGTTATTTATGGCACACGAATGCGATGCCAGAGCTGGCTGTGGACGGGTAAGAATCTGCCTGCTGAACAATAAGGTTCAGCGTTAATGAATAAGAACCGGTGAATGCGACGATGTTGTTGAAAAAAGAATAGTCGTCTCTGTGTTAATCGTGATTAATGGATGGTTTTTGAATAATTATTGGCAACCCGTACCACGCATTCAGGCATTTTTCTGGACTATATCAAAGAAATAAGGAGGAATAAACAAGACCAGGTCATACAAAAAAGCGACAACTTTCAAATAATTAGTTGTCGCTTCAATGGCTGGCGCTGAATAATTACGCAGTTTGCACAGTGGCACGCTCAGCAAACCAGTTACGGCACATCTGCATATAAATGCCATAAGGACGCGCCATCAGAATCAGCGCTCCCAGCTGCCCCATACAGGCAGTAATCACTTGATCCAGAGAAGCTCCGGAAGTACCCACCAGCACCGCATAAACCGGCATTTGGAAGGTCAGAAATGCCACTATATCCATGACCGAATCCATCAGGGAATTGCGGGTCATTTTACGACCCTGGGCCATCACCCAGTCACGGTAGATACCGTAAGCGCGGGCCACCAGAAGATTCACAGGGATACTTAATAAGCGCGAATGCAAAGACTGCTCAATGCTTAAACCAGCCACAAACAATTCAACGGACATACCCACAACCAGACCAAAACTGATCAGTGCAAAGGTATCTGCAATGGTTTCACGCTTGATAGACATCTTTATCCCCGGACAATCAAGTCAATAAATACTCCCTGCGCTAAAAGGCACAGAAGAAAAACGGATGTTGTATTAGTGACAGATACAGGAAAGCACCTGCTTTTGACGCGCTAAATTTAACGATAAAACCACCATATTACAATAGTGATATCATCTGTATTAACAAGCTAATTAGAGTATAAAACCATATAAATACACTAATAAGTGATATATACATCTAAGCAAGCGTTAACGGATAGATGCATCCACTAAAACCATCAACCTGCACCACATGATCCATATCAAACCAGCGATTTTACGTCTCATGTATAATCTGTCAGGGCATTTTTCGGCTAAAGTTTAGCGATCCTTTTTTTTCACCCGAGCCAATACAAACAATGCACTCTGAAATCTCTGCCATACTGGCAGCCCTGAGACAACAGAAACCAGTGGTTCACAACATCACTAACCTGGTTGTCACCAACACCACCGCCAACGCATTGCTGGCCATTGGCGCTTCGCCGGTTATGGCACATGCACCTGAAGAGATGGCCGACATGGTCAGTATTGCCAGCGCTCTGGTGATCAATACCGGCACTCCCTCTGAACCCCAGCGGACTGCGATCAGAAAAGCGATTCAGGCTGCCCGTGAACAGGGTAAACCCTGGATTCTGGACCCGGCAGGTGCCGGAGCCACTCCTTATCGATTACAACTAAACACCGAGCTACTGGAACTAAAACCAGCAGCCATCCGGGGCAATGCCTCTGAAATCCTGACCCTGCTGACTGGTAAGCCCACCGGCAGAGGTGTCGATACCGACAGCTCCAGCGACGACGCTCTCAATGAAACCCTGAGCTACCTTCAGCGACGCGCCGCTCAACTGAATACGGTTCTCGCCGTCACTGGCGCGACGGATTACATTATCGATAGTCAACGCATAGCAAAAATCACTAACGGCCACCCAATGATGGCGAAAGTGACAGGAACCGGCTGCACCGCCACCGCAATGACCGGAGCATTCCTGGCCAGTAGCAATGACCCATGGCTGGCAGTCACTGCCAGTATCGCCTGTCTCGGAATAGCCGGTGAAAAAGCAGCCTTTGCCGCAAAAGGGCCCGGCTCCCTGCAAATGCATCTCCTGGACGAGTTATACCTGCTGGATGCTGAAACGATTCAAGCCCGTTTAAGCCTTGAAGTTTTGATTAAACAATAACAAGGAGCCTTTATGGCTTTGCCAACACCGCCCCTGCCCAGTGTAAAAACCCTGACAACCCCGCTGCGCCTGATGCCTGACGAACTGGTGACCACACCACTGGAAAAAGCCATCAACCACGTCTTTCGCCAGTCTATTGAAGAAGGTGAGTTCGATTTCATGGAGCAGCGCTGGGTAAAAATTCATATCACTGACGCAGAGTTAAGCTTTCATATAGGCTTTGATGGCAACCAGCTCAAAGCCGTTAGCAGTCGCCCATGCGATGTCGTATTTAGTGGTGACAGTATGGCATTTCGAACGCTGGCATTGCGCAGGGAAGACCCTGACACACTGTTCTTCCAACGTCGTTTAATGATTGAAGGGGATACTGAACTGGGCTTAGGGTTGAAAAACCTGCTCGACAGCATCGATACTGAACAGCTGCCTAAAGCATTCCAGACACTGATGAAGCTGGGCAATAAATTAGAAGACTTCAGTCGCTAGAAGCCATAACGCCTTCTGGGCTGTCGCGGTATCGGCTTTTCGTTTCAGGTCATTTCCATTCCAGTGTGAGAAAGCCTGGTGGCGTATCGTCGAGGCATTCTTCACACTGTAAATTATCGGCAGGCAGGAAGTCCTGTTCTGTCAGCGTGAGTTCGGGTAACGGAGTTATTTCAGCAGAGGAAGCTTCAACGCTAGACTCCCTCACAAGATCAATCTCCACATTCATGTTGGTTCTGAATACCATTCTAACCCTGTCAAGTGCTGAGGGGTTGCTGGCAACAAACTCAACATGTCCGGCCTGAAGCCTTACGCCATCGGGGGCTCTGATAGGAGAAAGAAGGTTAAAGACTAATCTGCCCCCCTGCTCAGGTGATTCTGCGTTAGCGAGCATAACAGGGTTTGTGCCAAGGTAAGGGGTAACCAGAAAAACAGAATACTGATTATCGGCTATCAGTTGATGGATGGTCGTACGGTATTCAAACAGCGACCATATATCAACGAATACCGTTTTTTTGGGCTCAGACTCAGACTCAGACTCAGACTCAGACTCAGACTCAGACTCAGACCCAGACCCAGACCCAGACTCAGACTCAGACTCAGACCCAGACTCAGAGCCTGAATTGGAGCCCAGGTTACTTTCGCCAAAATAGTGATTAAAGTACCATGCGCCTAATCCTTCGTAGTTACCGTGATGATAATAGAAATTGATCATGCTCAGCTTTGCATTTGTAACCCCTGCTGACCCGGGCTCCAGAGCTGTTGCTCCCAAGTCTTCGGATGACCCCAGGGAATGGTATCCTTCATCCGGTTCCATCATCGCCCCGGTTGATTCTGTCTGACTGACTGACTCCTCAGCCTCACTGCAATAGAGCGGTAAATGACCTTCTTCCCGCATCACATAAGTGTAAATGTAGGATTGTACCGCGCTATTAAGATGTTGATTCCTCCGCTGTGAATATCTCAGGGAGAAACTGGTTACACCAAGCCCGGACGTTTCTGCTGAAAACTCAATTAATGATGCACCGCGTGAAGAATCAGCCTGGTAGAACAGTGAAGGTGATTCAAACCACGTCATTGTTTTGCCAGATTTAAGGTATTGTAGGTAGCCTATGTAGCCCCTGTTTGCTATCCATCTATAGCCTTTGTTAATCGCTATCTGTGTTTTTCTCGTTTGCCTCTTTGATTTTTCACCTTCTGTATCGGTTAATTCAATGTCTACCGACGCTATACGTTTGAAGTCAGCATTCCCCGATTTCAGGTATAGACCGAACTTCTCGGAGTGTCCCTCAGCGTATAAGCTGGATGGTACGATAATACAAGCTAATGCTGCCATCCTTAATAAAGAGAACATTGTGAGTAATGTTTTTTTCATACAGCTCCTGACCGACCTTAAGCGGACATATTACTTTTTGTTGTACTTATGCGTCTTTTCTGAGGTTTGAAGCTAATTGTATGGCTTTGAAGACCATCGTTCTGCTTTCCCTCTCAAACACGAGGCTTACATTGAAGCTTGTTATTCTGATGATTATTGTAGATACCGTGAGAAGGTTAGACCGCATTTCAGGCAGGCAATTCAATAATTAAACAGGCATGATATAGAAAGAAGAATTGAGGTTAAGACAGCCCCGCAGTGCAGGGCTCATGTTGTTGTGTTGTTGTATAGTTATCTCACTTCACGATACAGCTGATCTTTACCAGAGCCACCTTCCCAGAAGCCATTACACTGCTCAACAGATAACTCCGAAAAGAAAGGTTTGTTATCCTTAATCGAACAAATCAGGCTATCTGCAATCTCAATCACATCATGAGAGTGCGCAGACAAACGCATCGAGTGAACGCCCTGTTTTTCCATATCCTGCCAGCGGCTGAGAATATTCATACAGTGTCCGGACATGGTCTGAATACCATTCAAAGTAAACAGCTGCTCATTTTCCTGAGTCGCCAGAGGTATTCCCTGAGGTACCTTCCGACAGATGAAGTCACACTCATCCTTACCTATTTCGTTTACCCGGGCAGTAAAACACCGTGCTGAATAGGCCAGAGGCATATAGCCATAACTGAACACTTCAGTCTCTATTTTATCGTTAAGCTTCAGCTCTTCAGCCTGTTGCAGAATACTGGTCAACTTTTTCTCAGATAACTCCAGGGGTAACACCCAGCGCTTCAAACCCAGCTTATACAGCTGTTTCAGCGTGTAGGCGTTATAGATATTCAGCGAAGGTCCGGTACAGAATTCAAGTCCATTCGACGACAGAAACTTAACCGCTGACATATCGTTTGCTTCAACCATAAATTCATTGTTGTCACAGACTTTTCGCACCTGTGACAATTCCGATTCGGATTCAAGCAGTGTTAACGTCGATAAAACAACCTTCTTACCTGCATCAGCAAGCAGCCGGGCAATAGCTATCCAGTCGCCATGGCTCATCTCTCGCCGCTTGGAACAGGTCACCTCCCCCAGACAAACCCGGTCAATACCTGACTGAGACACCTTTTCATAAAAATCAAAAATATCCTGCCTGGGCCAGAAATACAGCACAGGTCCAAGAGTGGTTTGCATTCGGTCATTCCTCCTGAATGATCAGAATCCATTAAATAGAAATAAGTCATTGCCAGGGTCGGCTATAGGCACCCAATGTCGTCTGGCTACCTTCGGACAATTTGCTGAGTTCTGCCATCCAGCGTGCTTCGGGTTGAAATTCATTTTTATTCGCTTTACAGGCATCCAGCGCTTCCCGCCAGATCCGGGTCACGGCTGCCACATAAGCCGGACTACGCTGTCGACCTTCAATTTTTACAGCACTGATTCCCATTTCAGATAGGCGGGGAATCAGATTCAGGGTATTCAAACTGGTAGGTTCTTCCAGCGCATGCATGATTTTTTCCTGAGCCTCACCCTGAACCTTAAAGCGCCCCTTGCATAAAGTGGGGTAACCCGCCTGTTCATGAGCCGAGAAGCGATCAATCAGAACACCGTTCAACCGGGTACTCATGCCGCCATTCGCCGTTTGCTCCCAGCGCACTGCTGACGCAGGAGAACAGGCTCCCGCCGTATTAGGCGATTCACCTGTGACATAAGACGACAGAAGGCAACGACCTTCTGCCATGATGCACAGACTTCCAAAAGCAAAGACTTCCAACTCTACCGGACTCTTTTTAACCAGTGCCTGTACCTGTTTTAACGATAAAACCCGTGGCAGAACCGCACGACGGATATTGAATTGTTGATGATACAGCTCCAGTGCCGCCGCATTGGTTGCAGATCCCTGTACCGAAAGGTGCAGGGGTAATTCCGGATACTTCTCACAGGCGTAAGCCATTACTCCCATATCAGCAGCGATCAAAGCACTCGCCTGCAAATCCGCGCAGGCGTCCACAGCGTACTGCCAGCGTGACCACTGGTCAGCCTGGGCATAAGTGTTAATTGCAACAAACAGGCGAACATTATTATTGCGGGCATAATCCAGAGCTTTTACCGCGCGCTGATCCGTAAAGTTCAAACCGGCAAAATGTCGGGCGTTGGTGTTGTCTCGAAAGCCGATATATACCGCGTCGGCACCATTATCAACTGCAGCTTTTAAAGATGGATAATTCCCTGCCGGGCAGACCAGCTCCATATATGCGCTCCCTCGTTCTAGTCCGTTCAGACTATCACAGGTATCTGATATAGGTATTGATTCCTATCAAGCAGACTGCGCTAATGAACGTAGCGGGAAGGTCTGAAGTGTGCGGTAGGTCGTTCCGCCCGAACCGGTTTCACTCTGCATAAGCACCACTTCACAGATACTCATACGAAAGCTTGGCATATTGAAGAAATGTCTTGGGGAAACGTGGCGATGCTGTTTGAAGCGCGCCAGGGTGACATG
Source organism: Endozoicomonas gorgoniicola (assembly GCF_025562715.2). Lineage (NCBI taxonomy): Bacteria > Pseudomonadati > Pseudomonadota > Gammaproteobacteria > Oceanospirillales > Endozoicomonadaceae > Endozoicomonas > Endozoicomonas gorgoniicola. The sequence continues at coordinate 564,491 of NZ_JAPFCC010000001.1, read as the reverse complement.
AGGACGGAAATTGCGGAGTTCCTGCCTCAATCCACAGGATGCAGCCGCCTCTTCACAGATGTGGGCCAGGCTATTGAGCTGCTGTCCGGAGTGCATACTCAGGGCAAGCACTCTTGGCCGGTTAGCATCTGGAAAGATCTCATAGCGCCCGGTCATGGCGGAAAATGCATGCTCCCCGGAAAAAGCAGATTCCAGCTGAGCACTGTACTGCTTCAGTTGTTCATGGGTACACTCTCCCAGAAAGTGCAGGGTGATATGCTGCTGCTGAGGAGCCGCCCAGCGCATTTTATGCACCAGAGCATCTCCGGCACGATTCTTTGCTTTCTTATGCAGCATAGCCGCCAGCTCCAGAGGCAGCTTTACTGCAACAAATGCACGAACTGTTTCTTTAGAAGCCATTGCTCTGGAACTCGTTTTACTGGAACTCGTTTTACTGGAACTCGTTTTACTGGAACTCGTGTTATTGGAAATAGTGTTTTGCTTTTCTCTAGTTATCTGATAATTCATATTTCGCTGCTTCGCCAAAAAAATCGGATACCGATCACGACTCTCAGCAACGGATTCTACTCTCCTGACCCGTTGCCCCTAAAAGCCAATACACCAACTCAGTAGGGAAGATAATTATGCCTGCACTCAGGTAAAAATACGACCCGCAGTGAGTGTTTTCACCTACCAACAGACACCACCTTATTCCATCATTTTCCAAACCAGATCAGAGCAAAAGCCGAGCTACTTCTGATAATAAAAACGAAGCCTTTAAGAAGCCTTTAAGATATACGTCGATTAGCCAGTTTTTGTAGCAAACGGCGGTTAGGCTTGATACCTGTAAATAACTTCTGCCCCGGAAATTCAGATGGTAACTCTTTTGGCAAAGGGAGAATTCGATCGGGTATCTTGAATCGTGCAATCTTGCCTTCCAGACAAATTTTTGTAAACGATTCGTTGACCATTCCGTCAACCATTTCTACAAATGCCAGGGGTCGCTGACCAAATTTTTTATCCGGAACTGCAACCACAACAGCCAGCGCAACGCCTTCACAGGCTAGCAGTGCCTGTTCAATTTCTTCAGGATGAATATTTTCTCCTCCGGAAATTAACATATTGTCTTTGCGTCCCAGAACACGAATCTGCTGACCCACCCACTCGCCAAGGTCTCCAGTGTGAAACCAGCCTTCAGCATCAACAACCGGAATCACTCTTCCATTGTTTCCACTGGTGCTGTTTTCACTGCTAAGGTATTCGCTACAAAGATATTCGCTACAAAGGTATTCGCTAAGAAGATAGTAACCCAGGCATAAAGGTTTGCCAGCCACAAGAATCTCACCATCACTGGCAATTTTAACCTTACGGTAAGGCAGCACTTCTCCGGATGTAACCCCCTCACGAGTGAACTGCGGTACGCCTGTACATACCTGTGAACTCATTTCTGTCATTCCGTAAGTGGTCAGAATCTGGATATTGTTTTCCTGTACTGCCCTGACCAGAGTTGCTGAAGCGACACCACCACCCAACAAAATTGTCTTCAGCCGGGTTCCGGCAAGATCAACACAGTCGTCACCCTGAACTATCTGCTGTAGCTGGGTATTGACCAGAGAGATATGGGTCACCGGCATAGCCTTCAGCAGCCGGGAGAGTGGCAGCCCTTGCTGGTCAATCAACAGACAGGCTCCAGCCATCAGGCAACGAATAACAATACTGAAGCCACCCACATGATACAGAGGCAGTGATAACAGCCAGCCATCACCCTGAGTAAGTTCAATAACCGAAGCGGACCCTCTGGCACTGAACAGATGATTATCTAAACAGTGTGCCACTGCCTTTGGAACGCCGGTGGTACCAGAGGTTGGAATCAGATCAGCAATTGCTTTGCGATCAATGTCTATTACCGAGTCAACAGCGACCGCCCGGGCAGCCAGGGTGGGTCTCCCAACCGACTCTATCGATTCAGGCTTAAAACCAGTATCACTGACGTAAACATTTGCGCCAATTTTTCGGGCATAGTCCAGAATCCGGGGCTCAGGAAACACTGGATTAACAGGACAGTAAACTAACCCCGAACGCAGACAGGCCAGTATCACAACAACGGTTTCAAGTTTATCCTGAAGTATGACCAACAGGCGATCGCCTGCGTTGAGTCGACGTAACAGTTGCAGGCGGTAGTCCTCGACCCAGGCATCCAGCTGCAAAGCCGACACGCTACGATCATTAACCTGCATCACTGTGTGATCTGGCGAAGCCAGGGCAATTTTCCGTAAAGGGCATTCAATCAGCGCCATACCAGTTCCATTTGTTGTAATACCTCCCCCGGCAGTCGTTGCCACAGGGCAACAGGCTGATCAAACAGTGGTTGCTCAAACGCTGTCAGGGTATCAAGACCAGCCGCTTCCCCGGGTGCCCAGGCTCTTGCAAGAGTTTCCAGCGCATTAACGCCCAGTACCGACTCAAAGGCTGAGCTGATAACTGTATGAATACCTGCGTCTCTGGCTGCACTGATCAGACTTTCACAGCGACGAATACCTCCAACCAGCGTTGGTTTCACGACAATGGCGGCAAGACCAGCCTGCGGCGAGAATTCAAACTCAGGATTCTGCAGGGTTTCGTCCCATGCAAAAGGCATGCGCGTCTGTTGATAAAAGGCAAGACAGTCCGACGCTGTATCCACGGGTTCTTCTATATAGGTAATACGGACAGGATCAATCTGACGCACAAATTCTACAGCCTGTTCTAACGACCAGCCCCGGTTAGCATCCAGCCTCAGACAAACGGAATCGGGCAATGCTTCAAGAAGCTGTCTGACCCGATAAACGTCTGATTTCAGCTCTTCATCTCCACGAGCCACTTTAAGTTTAAAGACACTGGGCCAGCAGGATGACCAGGAGCCTGTTCGCTTCAGTATATCCGCCGTTGAACCAGTTAACAGTGGCGCAACAGGCAGCGCGGTCTCCGTATCGTCTGCCAGAAAAGCAGGCAGACATATCGCTGATTCCAGGGCAAAAGCAACGGAAGGATATACAGGCTGACCACACCACTCCTGACAACTGAAAGATTCCGGGTCAACCTGCTGCCCTGCAAGTGCTGAAGCTATCTCTTCCAGCTGCTGCCGCGCCGCGCCCAGACTCTCAATGCTGAAATCAGGAAGAGGGGCGGCTTCACCATAAACGTAGCCAACGCCCTGATCAGCATCGTTGACCTTTAACTCCAGAACCAGCCCCTGCCGGCTTTTTAGTTTTGTTGTTTTCAATGGCAAAGGCCAGGCAAGCGGCAAGTCATACTGGTAAATCTTCGAGCCAACTATTTCCATTCAGAACGCTCCATTCAGCACTCTCCATTCAGAACGCTCCATTCAGAACTCTCCATCCAAAACCACCTTCTGCCCGCTGGAGCGACTCAGCTGCTCTCGAATGACGTCGGCCATATCCGCAGGCTGCTCCCGATGGATATTGTGGCCGGCACCGGCAATTTTATGCAGACCGGCCAGACTACCGGATTTATGCAACCGCAAAGCAAGCTCGGTGTATTTCAGGTCTCGCTCCCCATAAAAGTAATGGACAGGAAACGAAACATCTTCGATCTGCCCCCAGCAGGCAGGCTGTCTGGATAAACTACAGTATTCAAGTATGTCACCCAGTAAACGACCATTCTTGTTTATGCCAAGCCGGTGTTCCATCAGTTCCTGCCTCTGCTGACTGTTGAGGTCAGCAAAGACAGGCTGGTGATACCAGCGCTGAAGTACTTGATCCAGAGGTTCCGTCCGGAAGCGCTCTGCCCACTCTTTATCGGTCTGGCGACGCAAGTCTCTGTCAGCTTCTGTCTCCAGCCCGGGGTGACAGGATTCCAGCAGCAACTGTTCAACCCTGTTGCTATGACTCAGGCTGTGCAGCAGCGCCAGCCGCCCACCCAGCGAATACCCCAGCAGGCTGTAGTGTTTCAGATCCAGCTGATGCAGGGTCAGGTCCAGCAAGTCACTGAATAGTGCAAATGCCTTGTCGCCAGACAGCTTAATATTGTCGTCAGACAGCTTAATATTGTCGTCAGACAATCTGATATTGTCGTCAGACCGCGTAACATGGTCGTCAGATAGTTCAGCACTGCCATCAGACAACCCGGCATTCAGGCTTTTGGCATGCCCGGGAAGATCGACAGCCACCAGATAAAAGTCATCTTCCAGCAGCGACACCAGTGGCAGCCAGTCTTCACTGTCTCCCAGAAAACCATGCAGCAATACCAGGGTCGGACGCCCCCGAATACCCCAGGTTCGGTAAGCAAGGTTATTCATTACAACTCCTCCACCTGAGCAATGATCTGGCTGATATCACGGGCAGCCTCTCCCGGTTCGGTTTTAACCTCAAGCAGAGTACAGCCCGGACGTTGCAGTGACTGTTCCACAGCTTGACTGAAAGTGGCGATAGACTCCGGACATTCATACTCAATACCAAACATGGCGGCAGCGTGGCTGGCATCCAGACCATGTGGTGTCGTGAAATAATCCATGGCCCGGCTCCTGATAGCTGAATCACCCTTTGCCAGTGGCAACAGATTGAAAATGCCGCCACCGTCGTTGTTTAACAAAATGATCAGCATTGGGGAATCAAGATTTCTGACTAGCTGCAAAGAATTCAGGTCATGCAGGAACGAAATATCTCCCAGCAGCAGAACCAGCGGTTTCAGCGTCGCTACAGAGCATCCAGCGGCAGTCGCTATCAGACCATCAATGCCACTTGCCCCCCGATTAGTGTAGACACCATAAGAACGATGGGCAGAAAACATATCGATCAGACGGATGGGCAAACTGTTGCCTATAAACAGGGATACATCTTCTGGCAACAGTGTTGACAGATGTGTGCCAATCCAGCTCTCGGACAGAGACTCTGACTGCTGTTGTCGTACGACACTGGAAATATGTTGCTCCTGCGTCTCAAAAGCGTTGAGCCATTCTGGCAGCAGCGGTGCATCTGACGCAGCGTGCAGCTGTGCCAACTGATGACAGATTCTGCCGATATTGCCAACCATGCGATAAGTCTGGCAATGGCCGGTATCCATTCGTCTGACTTCACGCCCCAGCATGTAATAATGCTGCCAGCGATGGCTGCCAAGAAAATGGTCAAGCCGTTTGGAAATCAGATGCCCCCCGACCTGAAACACGCGATCAGCCTGACACATTAATGCCCTGCCTGAGCGGGATGCCAGCAACAGGTCACTATGCCGGATAACGGCAGGATGCCCGTGCAACTGGGACTGAATATCCGCCAGAACCGGCCAGCCCAGCCTCTGCGACAGAGCCAGTACAGCATCGACATCGTCGCTGGTTCTCAGACGACCAACCACCACTAATCCTTTACCTGACATAAATTCAGCCCACGACACAGGGCTGGCATTTAAACTACCATCCCCGTGCAGTTCATATTCCGTATGCGGTGAACCGGACTCAATCCAGCGAGTCGTTTCAGCCAGGTACAGAGAGTAGTCTTCATCCTTTTTGCCCGGGTACAGCGGTTCCCGGAACATACAGTTAATATGCAGTGGCAGGCCCTGCCGACAGGAGCGGGCATAAGCCTGATCAATGCTGGTCAACAGCCAGTTAGCAGGGATATCCAGACTTGGGGTGGGTAATCGAATGGTTGCTCCCGGATAACCGGAAAAAATATCCTGCTGTTCTATGGCCTGATTCGCACCACAGTCAATCAGTTCAGGCGGGCGGTCAGCCGTAATAATCACCAGCGGTACGCCAGACTGTCGCGCTTCTACAATGGCAGGGTACAAGTTTGGTACCGCTGTTCCTGATGTCGTTATCACCGCCACCGGTCTGCCACTGCTCTTCGCCAGACCCAGGGCAAAAAAAGCCAGTCCCCGTTCATCGAAATGGACATGTTGCCGGAGCCGGGGGTGAACCGCAGCCGCCAGAGTCAGTGGCGCCGAACGGGAGCCCGGTGCAATGCAGATATGCTCAACGCCCAGCCGCCAGAGTTCTTCCAGTACCAGAGCTGACCATAAACTATTCAGGTTGGGATGCCGGGTTGGAAATTTCATCAACAGATTCACACAAAAGCCAATAGTGATAGACAACAGGCTGTTTATTCACAACCCGGAGAGGTTAGAAGTTGTAAGCTACGAGAGTGCAAAGCTTTCCTGCTCAGCGTCCTTCAGCAACGAGTACACCGTTGCCAGTTTATTGTTCAGCTCCTTCCACTCCTCGACACTGTCAGAACCCTGAACAATACCGCCTCCGGTAAATAACGACAGTTGCTGCAAGTTATTAGACAGTTGTCGTAACAACCCGGAACGGATGGTAACAGCCATTTCGGTATGCTCAGGCGAGACAACACCAAAGACACCCGCATAAAGTCCACGGGCATAACCTTCATGGTTCTCAATAAACTGCATGGCCACTTCCCGACTGGTTCCCCCCACAGCCGGTGTCGGATGCAGGGCAGCCAGAAGTTCGCCATCGGTCACTCCTGCATTAAGTACTCCCCGGATCAGATAGCGCAAATGCTGGATGGATTTGAGTTTAACCACTGAATGGCTTCGGTCTGCTTCCAGTGACTGGCACAAAATCCCCAGCCGGTCACGGATATCTTTCAGTACCAGCAGGTTTTCATGAATGTTTTTACGGTCGTTTAATAACGACTGCTCCAGAACGCTGTCTTCTTCCCGGGTACTTCCCCTGGGAGCGGTTCCAGCCAGTGCTTCAGTATGAATGACTCTCCCACGCCGGGCCATCAGTCGTTCCGGGGAGCAACCAAAAAACAGGTCGCCATTACGGGCTTCAACAGCAAAAACATAAGAGCGGGGGTTCGCCATCCGCCAGTGCTGCAGTAGTCGCCAGGGGCTGAAAGTACCCTCAATTGTGGTTGAGGCCGAACGTGACAGTACAACTTTCTGCATTTCACCCGCCGCAAGAGCCTGTTTTGCCCTGGCCATACAGCGGTTATAACCCGCCTGCTCCGGCTGGTAGCGCAAGGGGCCAAGCTGATAAGCGTCCTGCTCATCAGATATCTGCCAGTTGATGGCATCCAGCTGTTTAAGCGCGCTGACAATTTCTGACTGCCAGAGCTCATCTGACTCAGCCAGTAAATAGCAGGCCAGTGTCGCCCCTTTGCGGGTTAACACCATTTCAATCCGTGGCAGATACACACAGCCATAACCAAAGGCTGGCCAGACCATGCGGTCAACATCTGAAAACGACAGCCACAGCAATGAGCGGGCTTTTTCAGCCCAGACGCCCGAGTCGTTTATAAGGCTGACAGCCCTGTCTGCCGCTTCAGGCAGCTCCCGTCGTGTCGGAACCGGCATACTCCAGCTCTGACCCAGGGTCGCAATTTCTATATCCGCATCCCGGTCACGCCAGTAAGACCGCTGCTGGTTACTTTCCTTTCGCTGAAGGGTGTTTTCAGGCTGAAGGCTGTTTTCAGGCTGAGGGCTGTTTTCAGGCTGAGGGCTCTTTTCAGGCTGAGGGCTCTTTTGATATTCCAGCCACGACATCAGGTTACACACAGGCACAGGCTGCTCAATTCGCACAACAGGCACACCCGGTGCAGGCTTCTGCAGCAGCTGCCGCAGATGGTTTGTCAACGCAGGTGTATGAACATTAACTTCTTGCATTGTTATAGCCGGAGAGCAAAATCATCTCCCGAACAAACTCCATCATCTGTGCATCAGGCAAATCGGTAAATTTTACGTACATGCACTGATCACTACAGGTTGGTATTTTCCGAAGCGTTGCGTAATATGCGCTCTGAAAGTTTTAGAAACAGGATCGAGTATGGCAACCAATGGCGAATCTGCCAGAAAGTGGCTTGAAGCAAATCAACACAAAACGTCCCCTGAGCGCATTCGCCAGATTCGCGACAATATAGTAGCCAAACTACAGCGACTTGATGACACCGAAAATGAACACGACGGCTTAGTGGAAGCACTGGACGTAATGGATGCTCACCTGCTGCAGCTGGAACAGCAGGACAAACCAGAAGATCATTCAGGGAGCAGTTCTGACGATCTGCCACCACTGGACTATAGCCCACTGGTTAACCACCATCAGGAAGCCACTGTGCAACTGAGTCCTGAAGAAAAACAGAGGCGCTTTCAGGAACTGCTAAAAAAAAGCCGGGGCTGAGGCAGGGAGTCTGTCAGACTTCCATAAAGATGGTCTTAAATCTTCAACCGTTTGCACTCAGACACCACAAGGTCATAGCTCCAGGGTAACCCATCGGGAGCCGTCATCTCATGCTCGATAAGCTTGTTGCACATCTGCATAGGGTTGAAGCCTTTCTTTTTCAGGCGCTCCAGCGTTGACTTCAGTTCTGCATCAATGCTGCTGAGCTGCTCCTGTTCATCATGAGCTCCTTTCTTTCCGACGCTGACCTTGATCTGTTTCATCACCCTGTCCTTCTCATACGGTTTAAACGTTTGCTGATTTAAGTATCAACAAGAGATGGCATCCGCGCCAGTACTCTGTAATCTTCCAGTCCATCTTGCTTGCAGTACGCAGGAGGAAAGTATGAAACGTCTTTATTATCTGACCGACACACTCAACAGCGTCAGCCAGATCAGTGATGACCTGCACAACAATTGAAAACCATGCTGGATGCCCGGGAGCAATTTAACGCTCAATAAAGTCCTTGCCTGTTTGTAGTAAACGATTAAACTTCTTTCCAGTAAGAATTTCCATTGGCTGCCACAGTCCGGTCTACCATTTGCGTCTACCATGAAGCATGGAGTAGTAGGGTTAACTCTGATTCTTGTCCCTTACACAGGAGTTTCAGGCATGCCGAAAACGCCGAAAACGCCGGAAGGTTACGTCTGTGGTACGTGTGGGAACACCTACTCATCCGCGTCCTCTCTCTCAAGACATAGACGAACCCACAAGGGTGAGAAGCCTTATCAATGCGGAGTATGCGGTATGCGTTTTATTCGTTCTGATTACCTCACCCGACATACACAAACCCATACCGATGATCGACCTTGTCTATGCGATGCATGCAACAAGGCTTTTAAAAACAATAGAGACTTGAATGTACACAAGCGGATCCATACCGGTGCACGACCCTATAAGTGTGATGAGTGCGGTAAGGATTTTGCTCACCTATCCAATCTTAATAGGCATAAAAAAATTCATGAAAAAGCCGGCCCCCATAAGTGTGAAGTATGTGGTTGTCGTTTTACACTAGAGTCCAATCTCTCCAGTCACCTGGTGACAGAACACTCTTATCCATCAACAAGCCAGTTTGTTACTGCGCATACACATCTGGAACCAGTGGGAATTGTCAGCGTAACAACCCAAACCACGGTAACTTCAGGTAGTACTTTAACTATAAGCACCGTCACATCACAGAAAGGAAGTGCCTATATGGTCACTAAAGAGACTGCTTCAGCCACTATAACAACCGCAACACAGGTATCAGGGCTAGTGACCACAGAGATTGCTCCAAACGTTCCAGACCCTGATTCCGGGAATATATTTGAAGAGATATCAGACTCTGAACTAGATGATCTTTATCTTTGTGAAACTGACGAGGCATTTAGTGACATTCCCGATTGATCCATGCTTACCCGTTTTCCAGTATATAGCCTGCACTATTGAGAGCCATGCAAGCCTGACTCAACTGCTTCGACCTCACCAACACATAATCCGTGTCGTACGTATCACCCTGTCCTTCTCATACGGTTTAAACGTTTGCTGATTTAAGTATCAACAAGAGATGGCATCCGCACCAGTACTCTATAATCTTCCAGTCCATCTTGCTTGCAGTACGCAGGAGGAAAGCATGAAACGTCTTTATTATCTGACCGGCACACTCAACAGCGTCAGCCAGATCAGTGATGACCTGCACAACAATTGAAAACCATGCTGGATGCCTGGGAGCAATTTAACGCTCAATAAAGTCCTTGCCTGTTTGTAGTAAACGATTAAACTTCTTTCCAGTAAGAAGAATTTCCATTGGCTGCCACAGTCCGGTCTACCATTTGCGTCTACCATGAAGCATGGAGTAGTAGGGTTAACTCTGATTCTTGTCCCTTACACAGGAGTTTCAGGCATGCCGAAAGCGCCGAAAACTCACGTCTGTGATGCGTGTGGGAGAACCCTCTCAGACTCGTCCGCTCTCTCAAGACATAGACGAACCCACAAGGGTGAGAAGCCTTATCTATGCGGAGTATGCGGTATGCGTTTTATTCGTCCTGATTACCTCACCCAACATACAAAAACCCATACCGATGATCGACCTTGTCTATGCGATGTATGCAACAAGGCTTTTAAAGACAATAGATCCTTGAATCTACACAAGCGGACCCATACCGGTGCACGACCCCACAAGTGTGATGAGTGCAGTAAGGATTTTGCTCACCCATCCAATCTTAATAGGCATAAAAAAATTCATGAAAAAGCCGGCCCCCATAAGTGTGAAGTATGTGGTTGTCGTTTTACACTAGAGTCCAATCTCTCCAGTCACCTGGTGACAGAACACTCTTATCCATCAACAAGCCAGTTTGTTACTGCGCATACACATCTGGAACCAGTGGGAATTGTCAGCGTAACAACCCAAACCACGGTAACTTCAGGTAGTACTTTAACTATAAGCACCGTCACATCACAGAAAGGAAGTGCCTATATGGTCACTAAAGAGACTGCTTCAGCCACTATAACAACCGCAACACAGGTATCAGGGCTAGTGACCACAGAGATTGCTCCAAACGTTCCAGACCCTGATTCCGGGAATATATTTGAAGAGATATCAGACTCTGAACTAGATGATCTTTATCTTTGTGAAACTGACGAGGCATTTAGTGACATTCCCGATTGATCCATGCTTACCCGTTTTCCAGTATATAGCCTGCACTATTGAGAGCCATGCAAGCCTGACTCAACTGCTTCGACCTCACCAACACATAATCCGTGTCGTACGTATCACCCTGTCCTTCTCATACGGTTTAAACGTTTGCTGATTTAATTATCAACAAGAGATGGCATCCGCGCCAGTACTCTATAATCTTCCAGTCCATCTTGCCTGCAGTACGCAGGAGGAAAGCATGAAACGTCTTTATTATCTGACCGACACACTCAACAGCGTCAGCCAGATCAGTGATGACCTGCACAACAACGGTGTCACTGACTGGCATATTCATGTACTTAGCAAGGATGAAGTGGGGCTTTATCATCGCCACGTTCACAGCGCTCACCTGTTTCAGCAGAATGACGTGATTCATTCGGGCGAGCTGGGGGCGATTCTGGGTGGGACTATCGGTTTGCTCACGGTGTTTGTGCTGCATAATATTCTGCCCTTTATCTCTGAACCGGTTCCCCCGATGGTTCTGTTATTTATCGCAGGTATATTCACCCTGTTTGGTGCATGGAGCGGTGGACTGGTCGGGGCGATGAGAGAAAATTACAAGGTGGCGCAGTTCCATGACGATATTGAGCAGGGTAAGCATCTGATCATGGTGGATGTTCACAAACCTCAGGAGCAAAAGGTTCGACAGCAGCTGCGCCAGTACCATCCTGAAGCCTTACTGACTGCAATCGGGTCTTCCTGGATTTTGCCTTTCAAACGTCGCTTCTGGTTTAGCCCCAAGCGTTTATAAAACAGGCTTTCTACCTATTCGGTCCCAATAGCATTACCAGTACAATTTTACTCCATATAAACAACGGTGAATTAACTGTCCTGGATTAACTATGGAGTATGAATTTCGTCGTGACCTGACAGGCCGCATAGAGACGTGCTTTTCAATGGGTCACGAAGCGATGGGTAACTGGCTGCTGGCAGAACCTGCAGCCAGGGCGGAACGGCTGCTGCCATTGTTCAAAATCATTGCCGAATTGCAGTCCGGTGAACGCTGGGCATTCAGCCTGCCAGGCCTGGAGTTCAATCTCAGGCTGACACGCACTGATGCCAGTGTGCGTTCAACCGCCCTGCCAGAAGATGACCTTGAAGACGAACCTGTGGATGAAAACATGGACTTCTACGACCAGGAACTCCATGCCGAGTGTGGACTGGATGATTTTAAAACCATGCTGGATGCCTGGGAGCAATTTAACGCTCAATAAAGTCCTTGCCTGTTTGGAGTAAACGATTAAACTTCTTTCCAGTAAGAAGAATTTCCATTGGCTGCCACAGTCCGGTCTACTATTTGCGTCTATTATGAAGCATGGAGTAGAAGGGTTAACTCTGATTCTTGTCACTTACACAGGAGTTTCAGGCATGCCGAAAACGCCGAAAACGCCGAAAATTTACGCCTGTGAAACGTGTGGGAAAATCTGCTCAGACTCGTCCGCTCTCGCAAAACATAGACGAATCCACTCGGATGAGAAGCCTTATAAATGCGGAGTATGCGGCATGCGTTTTCGTCGTTCTGATGGTCTCACCCGACATACACAAACCCATACCGATGCACGACTTTTTCCATGCGATGTATGCAACAAGGCTTTTAAAGACAATAGAGGCTTGAATCAACACAAGCGGACCCATACCGGTGCACGACCCTATGAGTGTAATGAGTGCGGTCGTAATTATACTCAATCATCCCATCTTAGGAGGCATGAAAAAACTCATGAAGAAGCCGGCCCCCATAAGTGTGAAATATGTGGTTGTCGTTTTAACCTAGAGTCCAATCTCTCCAGTCACCTGGTGACAGACCACTCTTATGCATCAACAAGCCAGTTTGTTACTGCGCATACACATCTGGAACCAGTGGGAATTGTCAGCGTAACAACCCAAACTACGGTAACTTCAGGTAGTATTTTAACTATAAGCACCGTCACATCACGGAAAGGAAGTGCCTATATGGTCACTAAAGAGACTGCTTCAGCCACTATAACAACCGCAACACAGGTATCAGGGCTAGTGACCACAGAGATTGCTCCAAACTCTAATTCCGTGAATATATTTGAAGAGATCATACCAGACTCTGAACTAGCTCTTTATGATTATGAGTCTGGCGATTCATTTAGTGACATTACCGATTGATCCATGCTTACCCGTTTTCCAGCAACCAGCCAATAACCAGTAATTGCACAGCAAACACAACCATTTCATATTGGAAGAGACTTGCCACAGTCCAGTCTACCATTTGCGTCTATTATGAAGCATGGAGTAGAAGGGTTAACTCTGATTCTTGTCCCTTACACAGGGGTTTCAGGCATGCCGAAAACGCCGAAAGCTTACATCTGTGATACGTGTGGGAGAACCCTCTCAGACTCGTCCGCTTTCAAAAAACATCAGCTAACCCACACGGGTGTTAAGCCTCATATTTGCGGAGTATGCGAAAAGCCTTTTGCTCGTGCTGATAGTCTCACCCGACATATGCGGACCCATACCAATGAACGACCTTTTCCATGCGATGTATGCAACAAGGCTTTTAGAAACCAGGGAGCCTTGGCTGAACACAGGCGGATCCATAGCGGTGTACGACCTTATGAGTGTGAAAAGTGCGATGCTGCTTTTACTCAATTAGCCCATCTTAGGGCTCATGAAAAAATTCATGAATCAACCTGCCCCCATAAGTGTAAAGCATGTGGTTGTCGTTTTAGACTAGAGTCCAATCTCTCCAGTCACCTGGTGACAGACCACTCTTATGCATCAACAAGCCAGTTTGTTACTGCGCATACACATCTGGAACCAGTGGGAATTGTCAGCGTAACAACCCAAACCACGGTAACTTCAGGTAGTACTATATCTATAAGCACCGTCACATCACGGAAAGGAGGTGCCTATACGGTCACTAAAGAGACTTCTTCAGCCACTATAACAACGGCAACACAGGAATCAGGGCTAGTGACCACAGAGATTACTCCAAACGTTCCAGGCTCTGATTCCAGGAATATATTTGAAGAGATCATACCAGACTCAGAACTAGCTCTTTATGATTATGAGTCTGACGATTCACTTAGTAACATTACCTAACATTACCTAACATTACCGATTGATCCATGCTTACCCGTTTTCCAGCAACCAGCCAATAACCAGTAATTGCACAGCAAACACAACCATTTCATATTGGAAGAGACTTGCCACAGTCCAGTCTACCATTTGCGTCTATTATGAAGCATGGAGTAGAAGGGTTAACTCTGATTCTTGTCCCTTACACAGGAGTTTCAGGCATGCCGAAAACTTACGTCTGTGATCAGTGTGGGCAAGTCCTCTCATGCTCATACGCTCTCAAAAGACATATACTAATCCACACGGGTGAGCGGAGTTTTATTTGCGAAGTATGCGGCATGCGTTTTCCTCGTGCTGATAGTCTCACCCGACATACACGAATCCATACCGGTGAACGACCTTATCCATGCGATGTATGCAACAAGGCTTTTAAAAACACGACAACCTTGGCTATACACAAGCGGATCCATACCGGTGAACGACCCTATAAGTGTAACGATTGCGCTGCTGATTTTACTCAATTAGCCCATCTTAGGAGGCATGAAATAATTCATGACGAAACCGGCCCCCTTCAGTGTGAAATATGTGGTTGTCGTTTTAACCTAGAGTCCAATCTCTCCAGTCACCAAGTGTCAAAACACTCTGATGCATCAACAAGCCAGTTTGTTACTGCGCATACACATCTGGAACCAGCGGGAATTGTCAGCGTAACAACCCAAACCACGGTAACTTCAAGTAGTACTATATCTATAAGCACCGTCACATCACGAAAAGGAGGTGCCTATACGGTCACTAAAAAGACTTCTTCAGCCACTATAACAACGGCAACACAGGGATCAGGGCTAGTGACCACAGAGATTGCTCCAAACTCTGATTCCGTGAATATATTTGAAGAGATCATACCAGACTCTGAACTAGCTCTTTATGATTATGAGTCTGGCGATTCATTTAGTGACATTGCCGATTGATCCATGCTTACCCGTTTTCCAGCAACCAGCCAATAACCAGTAATTGCACAGCAAACACAACCATTTCATATTGGAAGAGACTTGCCACAGTCCAGTCTACCATTTGCGTCTATTATGAAGCATGGAGTAGAAGGGTTAACTCTGATTCTTGTCCCTTACACAGGGGTTTCAGGCATGCCGAAAACGCCGAAAGCGCCGAAAACTTACGTCTGTGATACGTGTGGGCATGTCTGCACAGACCCGTCCGCTTTCAAAAGACATATACGAATCCACACGGGTGAGAAGGAGTTTGTTTGCGGAGTATGCGAAAAGCCTTTTGCTCGTGCTGATGCTCTCACCCGACATATGCGAACCCATACCAATGATCGACCTTATACATGCACAGAATGCAACAAGGCTTTTAGAAACAATGGAGCCTTGACTCAACACATGCGGAGCCATACCGGTGAACGACCTTATAAGTGTGAAAATTGCGATGCTGCTTTTACTCAATTAGCCCATCTTAGGAGGCATGAAAGAATTCATGCAACAAACGGCCCCCTTAAGTGTGAAGTATGTGGTTGTCGTTTTAACCTAGAGTCCAATCTCAGCAGGCACATGGTGTCAAACCACTCTGATCCATCAACAAGCCAGTTTGATGCATCAACAAGCCAGTTTGTTACTGCGCATACACATCTGGAACCAGTGGGAATTGTCAGCGTAACAACCCAAACCACGGTAACTTCAGGTAGTACTTTATCTATAAGCACCGTCACATCACGGAAAGGAAGTGCCTATATGGTCACTAAAGAGAGTGCTTCAGCCACTATAACAACGGCAACACAGAGATCAGGGCTAGTGACCACAGAGATTGCTCCAAACGTTCCAGGCCCTGATTCCGGGAATATATTTGAAGAGATAGCAGACTCTGAACTAGATGATCTTTATCTTTGTGAAACTGACGAGGCATTTAGTGACATTCCCGATTGATCCATGCTTACCCGTTTTCCAGTATATAGCCTGCACTATTGAGAGCCATGCAAGCCTGACTCAACTGCTTTGACTTCACTAACACATAATCCGTGTCGTACGTAGAAAGGGCAAACAGGCTGACATCCGCTTCAGCCAGTGCAGTGGCCAATCCTGCCAGAATGCCAGTCAGTGAAAAATCCAGAGGGCCAGTCACCTTCAATGCCGACCAGTCCGTCTCCGCCTGATCTGAATTCAAAGAGAGAGAAGACTCACAGACTATCGACAGTTCATCATCTGTTCGCATCACTGAATAGATCTCACTGTTCAGCACTTCTGGGGGAACAGGGTTGTCAATAGCAAAGCGATGAACCGAAAACGTTTGCCGTAAAACCGACAACTTCAATGGCGTTGACATTATACTTCCCGGGGTTTCTGTAAATGAACCTGAGCACTTTCGCTATATTGAATCCTGCTCAGTACCAGTAATGAAATTACAACCAGTACGCACAGCAGCCACCACAAACTGGCCGACACATCGAGTTGCAAGTGCGTAACGCCCAAAGCTGCTGCAACGGCAGCAAAACGTCCCGCTTCCAGAATAACCAGCTTTTTGCTTTTTTCCAGCAGCCAGCCAATAACCAGTAATTGCACAGCAAACACAACCACCCAGAGCGTATTAAACCACATGGGCATCAAGTGATAACTGCTCATCAGTGCCAGAGTTGCAACGATCATCAGGGCAAAATGGAAGGCAGCATAAAACATAAGGGAGTGGGCGACAGCGGGTTTGTAATTCTCATAGGCATGGATGTCCGGCATTTTCATGGGGGTTGCCACATCGGACGGACGATAGCCGGTTTTGCGAAACCACAGGGTCAGCTTATCCTTCCAGCTTCTGGTTGCCCTGCAATCTTGCCACAGTTCGACGTACAGCTGCAAGTTTGCCCATAGAGGATTCCAGCTGCGTAATGGTTTCAGAGTGCCGTAACGAATGGGTTCATACTGTTCATCCTCTTCCTCAAAGGTACCGAAGAGACGGTCCCAGAGAATAAAAACCCCACCATAATTTTTATCCAGATAACGTCGGTTTTTGCCGTGATGAACCCGGTGGTTGGAGGGCGTAACAAAGAACCATTCAAACCAGCCCAGTTTTGGCACATGACGGGTATGAACCCAGAACTGGTACAACAGATTAATAAGACCCACCGTAAAAAAGACCACCGGCGGAATACCCACCACCGCCATCGGCACATAAAACAACCAGCCAAAAATAAAGCCGCTGCTGGTTTGTCGGAGGGCTGTCGTCAGGTTGTACTCTTCGCTCTGATGATGCACCGCATGGGCTGCCCAGAGGACATTAATTTCATGCCCCATGCGATGAGTCCAGTAATAACAGAGGTCATAAAAAAGAAATCCAAACACCCAGACCCACAGGGATTCAACACTCATATCCCACAGGGCAAACACGCTGAACAGTCCTGCATAAATCGTCACACTGACGATTTTGGTCAGAATGCCGGATGTGATACTGATCATTCCGGCACTCAGACTGTTAATCGCGTCACTGAACCGGTAATAATCTTTTTTTCTGACGATTGTGACGATGATCTCAATGGCAATCAGCAGTATGAAAACCGGGATAGCAAAAACGATATAGTCCACGACATTGACCCATTATTTTTATTTTCTGTATTGTCTATGAAAATATAATGTTCAGCACCCGTTTTCATCAATTGACATCCTCCCCGCCCTGAAGGACGGGGATTCCTGTTCGTCACCAAACAGACTTCCTGCTTCGACACGCCTTCTCTAGATTGCAGCTAGGCTGCAACCCCCGTTCCAGTCGCTCCACAGGCCAACCCCGCCAGCCCGGCGGTTTTGATATTGATTGCCGCATTAATATCCCTGTCGTGAAGGGTATTGCACTTCGGGCATTTCCATTCACGGATAGACAACGGCAAACTTTCATGGATGAATCCGCAACTGGAGCAACGCCTGGAGCTGGGAAAGAATCGGTCTATCTGAACAACAATCCTTTCTGCCCACTCGGCTTTGTACTGCAACTGCCGTACAAATTCACCCCAGTTTGCATCAGCTATATGCTTTGCCAGTTTTGGATTTTTGATCATGCCTTTCACATTCAGGGACTCTACACAAACAACTTGGTTCTCGTTAATTAGTTTGCGGGATGCTTTATGAGTAGCATCCATCCGGCAATCAGCTATTTTCGCATGAAGGCGGGCAACCTTGAGCTTTGCTTTAGCTCGGTTGTTACTGCTTTTCTGCTTTTTCACCAGCTTACGCTGAAGGTAGGCGAGCTTTTGCTCGTAGCGCTTGGTGTGTCTTGGATTACCGGATTTTTGGCCGTCTGAAGTGACGAACAGATCATTTAAGCCTAAATCAATGCCCACTGTCTTGTTAGAAATAGGCATTGGTTTAGCTTCAAACTCGCACAGCATGGATACAAAGTAGCGTCCAGCTCTGTCTTTGCTGATGGTTATGCTGGTAGGCTCTGACGATAGCTCTCTGCTCCAGCGGATATTCAAAGGCTCTTTGCTTTTAGCTATGAATAGCTGACCTTCTTTGTACTTGAAAGCAGAAGCGGCAAAAGTAGCACTCTGCTTTGCGTGTCTCTTTTTGAAAGTGGGGTATTTCGCCCGACCTTCCCAGAAGTTTTTGAAGGCGGTTTGCTGGTGTCGTAGTGCTTGCTGAACAGGTACAGAAGAAACATCTTTCAACCACTGGTACTCAGGGTTCTTTTTCAGCTCTGTAAGCTGCTTCGAGGCGGCATTGTAATTAATACTACAACCATTGTTGTAGTACTCATCAGTACGCCAGCGAAGGATATGGTTGTAAACGAACCGAATACAGCCAAACGTCTGAGCAAGCAAGGTTTCCTGCTCAGGCGTTGGGTAAAATCTGTATTTGAAAGCTCGTTTATTCATGCTTACAAGTTTATATCAAAAAATGTAAAATCTTCAAGTATCTTCTATAAGCAGTCTTCCAGACTGCTCGCTATCCATCCCCGCACTAAAAGTACGGGGTTTTCCGCTAGTTTCGATAAAAACCCATTGCCTGCAAACGTTGCTGTACCGCCTGACTGGCATGGCTGGCATCAATATTCAAGGTGCTGAACTCCCGACGCTCTGAATAATTTTTACGCATAAAGTCAAAAGCCAGACTGCGCGCTTCCGGCTCCATTTTCAGCAGACGACGCATCAGGGCATCATCACGGCGAATGTCATAGGTGGCACGCATAGCGACCGAGGTGGCCTGGTTAGCATCGACGGTATTGGTAAATTCCAGTTTCATAAGCGACGGCAACGGCGTAAGGTCCTGCTGTGAGGTTCGGGCAGGCAAACCCAGAAAACGACACAGCGCCTGGTAGACCATAACGGTTCCTGTGATTTTGCCATCCAGACTATAACCAGCAATATGGGGCGTGGCGATATCCACCAGCTCCAGTAACTCAGGATCAACTTCCGGCTCATGTTCCCAGACATCCAGCACCACGCTGAGATCATCCCGGGTCTTCAGAACATTCAGCAATGCCTGGTTGTCTACCACAGCCCCCCGCCCGGCATTAATCAATACACTGCCGTGCTTCATAGCCAGCAACTGTTGCTCACCCATCAAATGGTAAGTCGGGTAATCGCCCGAGGTGGTCAGCGGTGTATGCAGGGCAATGACATCGCAACGTTCAAGCAATTCATCCAGCTCCACCAGCTCAACCCCTGTTTCAGGTTCCAGCAGAGGGTCGTTTGCCATAACCGTTACGCCCAGCGCCTGCAAAGCCCGGTAGAGACGACCTCCCACCTGCCCCTTGCCAACAATGCCAACCGTACGATTGGTTATGCAGTAACCGTCCCGCTCCGCCAGTATATCCAGTGCGCACAACACATACTCCACGACCGAACGGGCATTGCAGCCAGGCGCACTGGAAAACTCAATGCCCTGCGCTTTCAGGGCTGGCCGATCAACATGGTCAAAGCCTGCCGTACAGGTTCCGACAAATTTCAGGGAACTGTTCTGTACCAGTTCTTTATTCACCCGGGTGACAGAACGAACCACCAGCACATCTGCATCGACCAGATCATCTGCAGAAAGACTGCGCCCCGGTAAAGTCACCACATTACCCAGCTCTGCAAAGCATTCCCGTACCAGTGGAATGTTTTCGTCGGCCACGATTTTTAAGGCAGCCGGTTTTACAACATCAGATTTCATAACAGCAGGATCACCCTCAGTAAAGAAAGCGATACTAACGTCCTATTTATTATCTGGAAAGCCACTACCCAGAAGCGATGACTATAAAACAGCCACAAGCTAATAGTGGATATTGAGAACATGTTGTAGGATAAATTCATCCTCTGGTCGAATTTCTGAACATGATCCGCTTCCTGCTACCGCTGTTACTGCTTCTTCTTTCAGGCTGCCAGCCTGGCAATCCAATGGATGATTTACTGGATGACTACCTGAAACGAATCAGCCGTGTCACCGAAATAGACCCCGCCCCTCACAAAACGGCTCATGACCCGGCGCTGCCCCCCCTGAAAGAACGCATTTACGACATTCCCGATATTCGTATGAAGGTTCTGGCTGCCCTGGATTTACTTGAATGCCCTAGACTGAGCAAGGTGGTGGCTTACCGCAACAGCAGCCTGGGCCGACAGATGCTGCCATCCCAGCGCCTGAATTATGAAAAAGAGCTACTCAACGAACTGACTGCCTGTATTCAATACCTGCAGGAAGCTGAACCTGATTCAACGATTCTGCCGGAACTGCAAAGCATCACACTGCGTAAACAGGAGCAGCTCCCGGCCATTCGCTGGAACGCCCTGTTTGGTCATGTAGAACTGGCAAAGCAGCTGACTCTTAGCCCTGAATCATTGCCGGATGAACAAACCGGTCAGGCCGGAACGCTGAACACTCTGCTGTACCTGAACCACTATCTGCCTGACCAGACCCTTTCAGCGCCTTACAAAAAAGCTGAATTGGAACAACACCTGCAACAGCTGGTTGCCTCACACTACAGTGGGCAGCTGATTCGGTCGGTCATACAACTGACTGACACGCTGAGTGCAGTGGCTTATCTACTGGAAACCCGCCTTAAACAACGCCCCCTGTGTCCCAATGGTCGCCTGATGCCCACCGCAGAACGTTTGCGGAATGTATTCCACCTGCTCTACGCCAGCCAGGTACAAGCTTATCTGAGCCGTATCGACCGGGAAGGCAGTGCGTGGCGATCTGCCATGAAGCAGCTGCTTCAGCAACTACCGCCTCCGCCCTCTGAGCCTATGCGAGCTTATCTGCAACAGATCACTTCTGACCAGTCTCCGGTAGGCATCTGGTACCGACTTGACCAGTCAGTAAAGCGCCATACCTCGGCCTGGCAGTCTGTACTGGGTGAGTGCAACCTCATGCCGACCGCGCGTTAACTTACCCTGTTGTATGCCGATACTCTTTCCTGTGAGCAGCTTACCTTTTTCGCCAGGCAGGTTTCAGGAGACAGGGCATTTATGGATAACAAGCCAGTAGAGAATACCAATGTCATTGATCTTTTTACCCGCAAGCCACTTGATGAAAACGAATCCAGCAAAATAATACGACTGGCACCGGAAATGGACGGCATGGAAATGCTGTACAGCAACGATGCCAACCCCGGCAAATTGTTCAGTATGAAAATTTTATGCTGGGCGCTCAGCAAAGACGGCAATGTTGATGCCATGGTTCCCTGGCTGAACCGGCTGGTGCCTGCCAGAGAACTGAACGACCCGCTGAATGGCCACTGGGAAGGCTATTACGACAGTTTTCACGAGCTTGCCTATTTCGAGCCGCCTGAACACAAGGTAGCGGAACTGGAAAGTGCTGCCAGCTTTTATCACATCGACAGCGAAGACCCGGAACTCGCCCTTCAGGAAATAAACGACAACATTGGTACCCACGCGATTTTATCAGAAGACAGTTTCAAGACAGTTGTTCTGGTTCATGTCACCAGCTGGCGACTGTTTAATGATGGCCGGATACTGGCGATGGTAGCCAACGAAGAAGAAGTTGATACAACCCCTATTCTGGCAGGTGATGAGTGCCTGTATCCTGCTCAGGATCATGAAAACTTCCGCTATTTCTTTCACCATATTATTGCCAATAAAATTAAAAAAGGTGATCCCGATGCCATTTCGGCGTTTACCAAACTGGTGGACGAATAAATTATTTCAGCAAGACCGCTTTGCTATGCTGGCATCAGGATAACATGCGTCCGAAGTAGTATATGTGATGAAATTAGAAGAGCTGATCAAACACTATAATGGTCACCGTGTATGGAAGTTCTCACATCGCGAATTTGCCTCACTGGGTGGTTCAACGAATGGGCTTTGTACAGCACTGTGTGCCAGCTGGATAAGGTATCACTCGCAAAATGATAGTCTGGTCAACTACATCGATTCTGAAAAAAAGCCCTATCTGAATGAACAGCTTGCCAGGTATATGGCACGTTTAAATTGTTTTTTTAACCCACAGGGCTTTCATGAACCCGAGTTGAAGCTGTTTTTTCAAATGCATGGACTTATGCCTCTTTACAGTAGCCATGAACGGACGGTTTTATCCTTTCCGGAAGAAGAAGTGCTGGAAAGAGTGGGCTATAGAAAAAAAAGGGAGACCTATTACAAAAGATATGACCCGCATATTGAGGCTCGGATCACCCATTCATTAACCGGATTGAGTAACTGCTATGCCGTCATATTATTTCAGTCAGCTCAGTATGCGCATACGATCTGTATTTGGCTCGGCACAGCCTATGGCAAGGTTGGGGATGCCAATCTGTTTGATACAAACCTGGGAGAAATATGGTTTAGCGACCGTCAGGATTTTATCCGTTTTTTTCCAGATTTCTTCAACACATTTTACAAGCCTAAAGGCTACAGCCATGGCTGGTATGTACTCCCTTTTGCACCAGTCTGATCTGAAAACTTGCATAACTATTTGGCAATCAACTCTCCTGCTCTGTACTCCTGAAACGCCTGCTCAATTTCTTCGCGAGTATTCATGACAAAAGGCCCGGACTGAACCACGGGTTCATTCAACGGCTCTCCTGCCAGCACCAAAAATCCACTCTGTTCACTGGCGGTCAGTTCAAGATCTCCCGACTCACTTAGCACCGCAAGCGTTGACTGCCCTACGGAAATAACCGAATCACTGCCTGCAACATTTACTACCCCCTGATAAACGTAAATCATGGCTTTGCTTAGCGTAACAGGCAGTACCACCCGGTCACCGGCTTCCATCTGAACATCAAGCATCAGCGCCTGAGTTTCCTGCCGAACCACCGGTGCCTGCACCTGAATGTCATTGTTCTTTAGTGAACCCACCAGTACACGACACTTGCCTTCAGGCAGTGGCCACTCAGGGATTGCTTCACGATCAATATCCAGGTATTGCGGATCATCCATCTTTGCCCGGCGGGGCATATTCAACCAGACCTGGAAACCGTGCAGACGATCCTGCTCAGGTAACGGCATTTCTGAGTGAATCACGCCACGACCCGATTTCATCCACTGTATGCCTCCATTTCCTACCTCGCGACGATTCCCCATATGATCCTCATGCCGGAAACCACCGACCAGCATGCAGGAAATCGTCTCTATCCCTCTGTGGGGATGGGGAGGAAAGCCTCCTCCGAGAGCCTCTTTATGATCCGCTTTTAACTCATCCAGCATAAGAAACGGGTCCATCAGCTGGTGCGGCGGCTGACTCATAATCCGCTTCAACTGCACCCCTGCCCCATCGGAAGCAGGTACTGCGTCGACACTATGAATAACGCTTCTTGTGCTATTCATTTAAACCACCCATTCATTTAAACCACCCATTCATTTAAACCACCAGTCGATCAATGCTTTGTGCTGCGTCTTGCAGGGCTTTTTCACGAGCATCGTCGCCCATTGCCAGCCCCTCAGCATAAACAAACTGAATATCGTCTATGCCCAGAAAAGACAGAAAGTCGGTGACATAATGGGTTTCCGTGTCTTTTGAAGTGCCTTTATAGAGCCCCCCACGGGTCGTCAGCACATAAGCCTTTTTACCCTGCAGTAAACCAACAGCGCCCTTGTCCGTGTATTTGAAAGTAATACCTGCCCGGGCAACATAATCGAAGTAAGCTTTCAGGGTCGAAGGGATACCAAAGTTATACATAGGCAGACCCAGCACCAGAATATCGGCGCGTTGCAGCTCATCAATCAGACCATCAGACAACTCTGCCGCACGCTTCTGGCTATCGGTACGCTCATCAGGTTGTACTACAAACCCCTGAAAACTGTCTGCATCAAGGTGTGGCACAGGCTTTGCCGCAAGATCCCGATGAATGATTTCAGAGTCCGGCTGTCTCTGCTGCAGTCGCTCAATAAATGTCTGCGTCAGCTTTGAGGACTGACCCTCCTGACCAAACAGGCTTGAAGTGATTTTCAGGATGGTTTTCATGGTGTGCTCCTGTAAGCAGTGTTGTATTTTTTATTACCTTACCCATTAATTTATCGTCGATTTTTACGATTTAAAAGACGAATTATTCGCCCCAATCTATCTAAATTTTAGAAATAATAATGACTGGCAATCAGGAAGGCATTGGCGGTTACAGGTGGGTTTTGAAAAGCGCAAATGGATGAAAGAGGGGGGGAACTACCACTGGCAAGCCCCCATTACGCTGCAATGGTATTTATTCCGCTGCTTTGCGAATCATATAGATGTACTGCTTGTTGGCTTCTTCACTGTGCAGCAACTCATGATCCAGAAAATTACAGAACTTTGGAATATCGCGCTGGGTAGACGGGTCCGTAGCGATCACCTTCACCACTTCACCGGCTATCATGTCCCGAACCTTATTATGCAACATCATGACCGGTTCCGGACACAGCAGACCACAGGTATCGAGTTCATGTTGTACTTCAATATGCTCTGACACAGACTATCCTCAAAATTACTGCCCGGCTCCATTACCAAAATAAACCAGCGACCGGCAAACCATAAGCCGTGATTTCCGTACTCAGTGAATGCACCCGGCATGCAGAAAGAGCGCTATTGTAACGATCAGCTGATCAGGTTGCACCCTGCCCAGACGTACTGTCGAAAAAGTACGTAAACGCCTTACCTGAAGGTTTATTTTATTGACCCTCAGCATGGTTATTAACACCTAAAGCTCATACAGTGTTCGGTTGGACACACGAATCAGGGACAACCCATGCACACTCCTCAGTCAGGCATTACTCCGGAAGCCAATACCGATGCATTGTTTCTTACTTTGCTGATGAACAAAGACCCTGCCAGTCTGGACCGCATCCGACAGACCAGTGCCATCATTCCTGAAATGACAACTAAACTGGCTGAACAGTACCCGGATGCCCGCCTGTCATCCACCGTCAGCTTTGGCAGCAGCGCCTGGGACTTACTCTACCCTCAGTCCCGCCCGAAATCCCTGCGCCCGTTCCCTGAAATAGAAGATGAAGAACGCCTGGCACCCGCCACAGCAGGAGACATTCTGCTACACATCCGCGCCAATCGCCGTGATGTTGTGTTCCAGCTGATGCATGACATCCTTGAGCAGTTTGGCAAGAGCATCTCGGTTGAAGAAGAAGTGTCCGGTTTCCGTTATCTGGATTCCAGAGACCTGACCGGATTTGTCGACGGTACAGAAAACCCGACTGGCGACAGTCGTGCCAGTGTTGCCCTGGTGGGTGAAGAAGACTCAGACTTTGCCGCAGGCAGTTATATTCATACACAGCGCTACATCCACCACCTGCATCAGTGGAACGAGCAGCCTGTTCCAGAGCAGGAAAAAATCATCGGTCGTACCAAAGCAGACAATATTGAGTTCAATCGCGAAGAAAAAGCACCGACCGCCCACGTAAAACGCGCCAACATAAAAGACGCAGACGGCAAAGGCATGGAAATCCTGCGTCACAGCATGCCATACGGCAACAGCAAGGAAGCCGGACTGCTCTTTGCTTCCTACTGCCGTACCCCGCTGCACTTTGAGCTGATGCTTGAAGCCATGATGAAAGCCGACGAGGCCGGACACTATGACCACCTGATGAACTTCTCTACCGCAGTGACAGGCTGTGCCTTCTTTGCGCCTTCTGTAGAGTTTTTAAAGAGTTAGATGATGACAGCCCTGACTGATAAACCAAACCCCACTTGAAACCAGTGGGTTTATAATTGTCGTTTTGCCGTCATTCCCGCGAAAGCGGGAATCTACCACGAACAGTGGATCCCCGCCTTCGCGGGGATGACGATAGGGGCAATCATAAACCTTATGTTTCAAATGAGTTTTGGTATATAAACGTCACCGCTCTACTATCTTGACGTGGGTGGCTGACAGTGTGAGCTTGTGTCTATGAAGTACCATCATTTGCTTCATTTGCCCGATATGGGAAAGGCCGATTTGTTTGGCTGGTACAGGGCCAATCTGTATTCGAGGTGTATAGACAATGGAGCTTCTGAGTAACTCCTTCGGGACTAGTTATTTGCATAGAGTCAAGATGGTGAGGCTGTTTCAATTTCGACCAGTTTGTAACCCATGTCTTCAGCGCGCTTTCTCATGTTTTTAATGACTCGGTCACGGTATTGCTCCTCGTAGTAATCCTGACCTCTATCTACGTACTCTGAGCCGTTTTTCAGCATGCTGTAAATCAGCCGGGCAAGTTTATGTGCAGTCGCTGTAATCGCTTTTGGTGCCCCCAGCTTACTTCTCATTCGACGATAATAGGCTCCCAGCGCACTTTTCGAACTCACCAGAGTCAGTGCAGCCATACGCAGAGCAGAAGCGGCCCGGTTAGGGATTCTTTTGGTCTTGCTGCTCAACACTTTGCCTCCTGATATCTTGTTTCCCGGGCTCAGTCCCAGCCAGGAACAAAAGTGCTTCACTGTCGGCCAGCGACTCATGTCTGTACCAATTTCAGAAACTACCTTCAGGGCGGTATTTTCCTCTATTCCCTCAATCGATGTCAGATCTACCCCTGTCACCCGGTAAAGGTGAGTTCTTACATCAAAAGCAGGGGCGCTGGCTGATTTGCGTTTTGCAGGCAGAGAGATACTCTCGGACTTATCATCAAACTGGTTCAACTGGTCTTCCAATGCCTTGTCACAAGCTTCAATTTGCTTTTCGTAAAAATCATAAAGCTCAACAGACTGCTTTAAGGCAAATAGGTGTTCCACCCGGTAATGCCCATGCAGTGACTTAGCAATGACTTTCTCTGATTTTTTACAATGAGAGTCCCGGTGTTTGGCCAGTACCTCTGGGTCACGCTCTCCCGCGAGAATGGAGAGAATGATACCCATCCCCGTTTTGCCAGTGATATCCGCAACGACATTGTCCAACAACAGGTTCATTTGCCGTAAAGCTTTCTGCATGTGCTGTATGTGCGACGCCCGGTAACGGATCAGGGTTTCACGCTGACGCATATAGGCACGCAAGGCACACACCTGATCTTCAGGGCGAAAAGCTCCCTCAAGCAGGCCATGAGTATGCAGTTGTTGTAACCACTGACAGTCCTGCACATCACTTTTACGACCAGGGACGTTTTTAACATGACGAGCATTCACCAGTTTGACGTCAAGGCCGTGCTCTTCAAGCATTTCGAAAGCGGGAATCCAATAGATTCCGGTAGACTCCATGACCACGGTCGTAATTCCGATTTTCACGAGCCATTGAGTCATCATTTCGAGATCAGAGGTAAAGCAGGCAAAAGACCGAACCGACTGTTCATCGAGCTCTTTAGGGACAGCAACAAAGTGGAACTCTGAACCAATATCAATGCCTGCAGCATAGAGGTTCACGGTTTTTAGATGGCCAGATATCCGCTTTTGAACTTTAGCCGGATTTGGGTTGTGTTTCATGACTGCGTTCCTACACTACTGAACGAAGGCATATCCGGGTATGGGGCTGTCGATCATATGCAGTCTTCTGAACGAGATCGCCAGGCGTCATCAGTGATGCGGTCGCCAGCCTCCCGACCACGCTAAACTTCGGGCAAGAGCACCAGTGTGCGTTCGGTCTCTGGCTCGGATATGCCTCCTTCCTTATCGTAGGACGAAGAATTGAGGTTGGCAGCTAAGAGTTACTCTGGGTTGTGTGCCCGCCGGGCGGGCTAGTCCGCTAAACAGAAACTACCTGATCAGAAAATATAATGGTCGCCGTGCGTGGGAGTTTTCACAAGCAGATTTTTCCTCTCTGGGGGGGCAACCAGCTGGAGTTTGTGTAGCACTGTGCGCTAACTGGATAAGATATCATTCGCAGAATGACAGCCTGGCCAATTACATCGGCTCCAAAAAAAAGGAATATTTGAATACATTACTTGCCAAAGAGATGGCACGTTTAAATAATTTTATGAACCATCAGGGTCGGCGCTATGATAACTCCAGGTTAGAGCTGTTTTTTAAAATGCACGGCATTTTCCCTCTTTACAGCAGCCGTGAACATACCATTCTATCGTACCCAGAAGAAGAGATACTGGAAAAAATAGCCTATAGAAAAAAAAGGGAGATTCTCCACGAGGAGTATCAACCCGATATTGAGACTCAGATAACCAGTGCATTAATCGGGTTGGGTAACTGCTATGCCATCATAACTTTTTATGCCGGTTATAATGGACATACCATTTGTGTCTGGCTTGGCTGGTACCGTGACCAGGGTGGAGATGCCTGCATGTTCGATCCAAACTTGGGAGAAGCGTGGTTTAGCAACCGTCAGGACTTCATCTGCTTTTTTCCAGAATACTTCAGAAAGTGTTACAAACCTGATGGCTTAATCGATAAATGGCAGGTAATCCCCTTAGCACCAGCCTTACCTCTAACTCAATCTTAGCCTGCGGCAACCCTGCCAGCACCAGAAATCCGCTCTGTTCACTACCGCAGTGACAGGCTGTGCCTTCTTTGCGCCTTCTGTAGAGTTTTTAAAGAGTTAGATGATAACAGCCCTGACTGGTATAAACGTCACCGCTCTACTATCTTGACGTGGGTGGCTGACAGTGTGAGCTTGTGTCTATGAAGTACCATCATTTGCTTCATTTGCCCGATATGGGAAAGGCCGATTTGTTTGGCTGGTACAGGGTCAATCTGTATTCGAGGTGTATAGACAATGGAGTCAAACTTAAACTACCTGATCAGAGAATATAATGGTCACCGTGTGTGGCGGTTTTCACAAAAAGATTTTTCCTCTCTGGGGGGGGAACCAGCTGGAGTTTGTGTAGCACTGTGCGCTAACTGGATAAGATATCATTCGCATAATGACAGCCTGGCCAATTACATCGACCCCGAAAAAAAGGAATATTTGAATACATTACTTGCCAAAGAGATGGCACGTTTAAATAATTTTATTAACCATAGGGGCTATGATAGCTACTGGTTAAAGCTGTTTTTTGAAATGCACGGCATTTTCCCTCTTTACAGCAGCCGTGAATCAACCCTTCTATCGTACCCAGAAGAAGAGATACTGGAAAATATAGCCTATAGCAAAAAAAGGGAGATTTACCACAAGGAGTATCAACCCGATATTGAGGCTCATATAACCAGTGCATTAATCGGGTTGGGTAACTGCTATGCCATCATAACTTTTTGGGCCGGCTTTAATGCACATACCATTTGTGTCTGGCTTGGCTGGTACCGTGACCAGGGTGGAGATGCCTGCCTGTTCGATCCAAACGCGGGAGAAGCGTGGTTTAACAACCGTCAGGACTTCATCTGCTTTTTTCCACAATACTTCAGAAAGTATTACAAACCCCTTGGCTACATGGATAGATGGCAGGTAATCCCCTTTGCACCAGCCTTACCTCTCACTCAATCTTAGCCTGCGGCAACCCTGCCAGCACCAGAAGTCCGCTCTGTTCACTACCGCAGTGACGGGCTGTGCTTTCTTTGCGCCTTCTGTAGAGTTTTTAAAGAGTTAGATGATGACAGCCCTGACTGGTATAAACGTCACCGCTCTACTATCTTGACGTGAGTGGCTGACAGTGTGAGCTTGTGTCTATGAAGTACCATCATTTGCTTCATTTGCCCGATATGGGAAAGGCCGATTTGTTTGGCTGGTACAGGGCCAATCTGTATTCGAGGTGTATAGACAATGGAGTCAAACTTAAACTACCTGATCAGACAACATAATGGCCACCGTGTGTGGCAGTTTTCACACGCAGATTTTGCCTCTCTGGGGGGGCGACCAACTGGAGTTTGTGTAGCACTGTGCGCTAACTGGATAAGATATCATTCGCAGAATGACAGCCTGGCCAATTACATCGGCCCCCCAAAAAAGGAATATTTGAATACATTACTTGCCAAAGAGATGGCACGTTTAAATAATTTTTTTAACCATCCGCACTATGATAGCTCCAAGTTAGAGCTGTTTTTTGAAATGCACGGCATTTTCCCTCTTTACAGCAGCCGTGAACAAACCATTCTATCGTACCCGGAAGCAGAGATACTGGAAAAAAGAGCCTATAGAAAAAAAAGGGAGATTTTCCACAAGGAGTATCAACCCGATATTGAGACTCATATAACCAGTGCATTAATCGGGTTGAGTAACTGCTATGCCATCATAACTTTTGATACCGGTTATAGGTCACATACAATTTGTGTCTGGCTTGGCCGGTCCAGTGACCAGGCTGGAGATGCCTGCCTGTTCGATGCAAACATGGGAGAAGCGTGGTTTAGCAACCGTCAGGACTTCATCTGCTTTTTTCCACAATACTTCAGAAAGTATTACAAACCCCTTGGCTTCATGGATAAATGGCAGCTAATCCCCTTTGCACCAGCCGTACCTCTCACTCAATCTTAGCCTGCGGCAACCCTGCCAGCACCAGAAGTCCGCTCTGTTCACTGGCCGTCAGCGTTGACTCCCCGATGAAAATGACAGAATCACTTCCTGCAACATTCACCACACCCTGATAAATATCAAATAACATCACCTATCAGCATTCATGCGACTTCAGAATCAGTCATCAGTAACTGGCTCTACGTTGAACCCCTGCTTCCTGATCAGATTAACTAATCCTGTTTCTCCTGCTAAATGATAAAAACCGACAACAAACAGAACACTGCTACGACTATTCAATAGCTCCTTAACTTTGGACATCCAGCATAAATTCCTGTACTTAAGTGAAAACTTATCTTCTGTTTGCTCCTGATATCTTTCAACCCAGTCCAAAATGAGATTTGTTTCGATTCCATTATCGAATAAAAAATTCTCAGAACTATCAAGACTGCTAAAGTATCGGATTGCCATCCCTGTTATTATGAACTTCAGTTCTTCATCATCCACTTGTGCTAACATCGGCTTCCTGGCTTTAATCCAGTTCAGTAGACGGAGCCGCTGATAGCCCGGACTAAAAGTTTCTTCATACCTTAATGCTTCATACCCTTCCAGTGCCGTTACTGATTTACCCTGATCCAACGAATAGTTCGCGATAACCATATCGACAGCGCTGCCTGAAAAAAGCAATTCCGACTGTCCCTGAAGGCCTTCATTCAGAAAGAAACCTGGGTTAAAGCAGAATGCATTTTGTGTAATCTCTGAATCCTGGCCATAGATTTCTGCTACTCTGGCCTGGAAAGCAGTAAACTCAGATTCACTCAGATACAAGCCTGCACCCTGAGTACAATCAATTCTGGCTGGCTCTGGGGCGTTTTCATTAACCTCCGGGATATCAAACACGAATGGATTTTCTAAAGCGACCCGGCTGACACTATGAATGGCTTCCTTCAGTTTTGGAAAACTTTTGAAAAGTTTTTCTTCCGGCACCCCCAGATGAGCCGAGCCAAACAGGTAGCCTCTGATCTGTTGATGATTATCTGTGATTTTCCAGAGCTTAGAACTAATATTACTTTCCGGGTAAACCAGTCCCGAGCACAACAATACTAATAAGCCAGCAAGTCGAATAAGAGTCGCTTTCATAGTAACACCTCCCCTTGAATAGTTTTCATAGAGGGTTTGACTCTGAGTATTTCAAGAAGTTTGCCTGTAAGAAGGAAAGTGTTATGAAAACTGACCTATTGGTTATGACTCAAGTTTTCAGGGAGTCGGATCTGGTAGTAGCAATTCTGCTCAGGACAACCGTCATAGTGGCAACTGTGAAAGGTGGGGAATAAAATTTGGGTATAACCCGTAGCTAACCACATACCAATTCTGTATTATTGCCTCGGGTTTACCGAATCTTTGCACAGAACTGTTAACAGAACTGTTATTAGTATCGTGCAAAAAGCCGGACATGACTCAGGACCGGAGAATAATAAGAAGTGCGTTAGTACCGATCCAGAGACACAGTCTCCGGGACGTTATCATAAGAACACGAGAGCACCGCAATTCATGGGTCACTCCTGACCTAAATTGACATATATCAATACTCCAGACCTGCGTATTACCCACAATAACCGAATAATAAGTACAAACCGAAGGTAACACGGAGTATGAGCACTGTTTTGCTACAGCCCGCTTACAACGATTCTCCTTATAACTACAAGGTTGTCAGGCAGTTTGCCCTTATGGCAGTGGTCTGGGCTATCGTAGGAATGGGCGTCGGACTGTTCATCGCCACACAGATGGTTTTTCCCGAACTCAACCTTAACCTGCCCTGGACCAGTTTTGGCCGACTGCGACCACTGCATACGAATGCCGTTATCTTTGCCTTTGGTGGCTGCGTGCTATTTGCCACCTCGTACTACGTTGTTCAACGCACCTGTCAGACGACACTGGCATTACCCGGGCTGGCTGCTTTTACCTTCTGGGGCTGGCAACTGGTCATTGTTCTGGCGGCCATCACCCTGCCTATGGGCCTGACATCTTCAAAAGAGTACGCCGAACTGGAATGGCCCATTGACATCCTGATTACTATTGTCTGGGTGTCGTATGCCCTGGTGTTCTTCGGCACCATCATGAAGCGCAAGGCAAGACATATCTATGTGGCAAACTGGTTCTTTGGTGCCTTCATCATCACCGTTGCGGTTCTGCACGTGGTGAACAGTGCCGCCATTCCCGTTACCCTGACCAAATCCTATTCCGCTTACGCCGGTGCCATGGATGCCATGATCCAGTGGTGGTACGGACACAATGCGGTAGGCTTTTTCCTGACTGCGGGCTTCCTTGGCATGATGTATTACTTTGTTCCCAAGCAGGCTGAACGTCCGGTTTACTCCTACCGGCTGTCCATCGTTCATTTCTGGGCGCTGATTGCCATCTACATCTGGGCAGGTCCACACCACCTGCACTACACCGCGCTGCCAGACTGGGCGCAAAGCCTGGGTATGGTCATGTCACTGATTCTTCTGGCACCGTCCTGGGGCGGCATGATCAACGGTATCATGACCCTGTCCGGAGCCTGGCACAAACTGCGCACCGACCCGATTCTGCGTTTCCTGGTGGTCTCCCTGTCCTTCTATGGCATGTCCACCTTTGAAGGTCCGATGATGGCGATCAAAACCGTCAACGCCCTGTCCCACTATACCGACTGGACCATCGGCCATGTTCACTCCGGCGCCCTTGGCTGGGTTGCCATGGTGTCCTTCGGCTCCCTCTATCACCTGATTCCACGGGTGTACGGTCGTGAACAGATGTACAGCGTAGCCCTCATTAATGCGCACTTCTGGCTGGCGACGATTGGCACTGTGTTGTATGTCGTTGCCATGTGGGTAAACGGCATCATGCAAGGTTTGATGTGGCGGGCAGTGAACAACGACGGCACCCTGACCTACAGCTTTATTGAATCAGTGGTC
Source organism: Endozoicomonas gorgoniicola (assembly GCF_025562715.2). Lineage (NCBI taxonomy): Bacteria > Pseudomonadati > Pseudomonadota > Gammaproteobacteria > Oceanospirillales > Endozoicomonadaceae > Endozoicomonas > Endozoicomonas gorgoniicola. Next base: position 530,965 of record NZ_JAPFCC010000001.1, on the reverse strand, counting down.
GCCAGCGAGTTTGGCTACATCGTTCGAGCCATTGGCGGTGCCTTCTTTGTCGCCGGAGTCCTGATCATGGCTTACAACGTTTACCGCACCAGTCAGCAACCGGCTCTGGATACTGAAGCTGATGCCAGTACCGAGCCTCAGGCCGTCTGAGCAAGGAGGATCATCACCATGACAAAACATGAGATTGTTGAAAAGAATATTGGCCTGATGGTGCTGCTGATTGTGGTGGCGATCAGTTTTGGCGGCCTGGTTGAAATTGTCCCCCTGTTCTTCCAGAAAGAGACCACTCAGCCTGTTGCCGGGCTGAAACCTTATACCCCGCTGCAACTCGAAGGGCGTGATATTTATATCCGTGAAGGCTGCGTCGGCTGCCATTCGCAAATGGTCCGCCCCTTGCGTGCTGAAGTTGAACGTTACGGCCATTACTCAGTGGCTGGCGAATCCGTTTACGAATTTCCGTTCCTGTGGGGCTCCAAGCGAACCGGGCCAGACCTCGCGAGGGTTGGCGGTCGTTACTCCGATGAATGGCACAGGGCTCATCTTTACAACCCGAGAGATGTTGTTCCTGAATCCATAATGCCTGCTTACCCATGGTTAAACGAAAACACTCTGGACGGTCAATTAACCGCCAGAAAAATGGAAGCCATGCGCACGCTGGGTGTGCCCTATTCCGATGAGGATATAGCCGGAGCGGCTGTCCGGGTAAAAGGCAACACAGAAATGGACGCCCTTGTGGCTTATCTGCAATCACTCGGCACAACCATTACAACAAAACGGTAACACCATGGACATCAATGACATCAGAGGACTTGCCACCGTTCTGGCCATGGTGGCGTTCCTTTCCGTCACTTACTGGGCTTACAGCGGTCGCAAGCAAAAAGATTTCGAAGAAGCCGCACACCTGCCATTTGCAGATGAAGACGACCCTGACAGTCGACACAACAAAAATAACGGTCTGCAAACAGGTGATTCACGGATGAACAATAAAGGAGGGGTATCACAATGATGAGTAGTTTCTGGAGTGGTTGGATCATCGTACTTACCCTGATCTGTCTTGTTCTGGTGATCTGGCTACTGTTCGCCACCCGCAAAACGCAACGACGCGACCTGACCGAAGAAACCACCGGGCATAATTATGATGGTATTGAAGAACTGGATAACCCGATGCCGCACTGGTGGTTCATGCTGTTTGTTGCCACGCTGGTTTTTTCTGCAGCGTATCTGCTGCTCTATCCGGGCATGGGCAGCTGGAAGGGTTTTTTGGGCTGGACGTCCACCGGCGAACTGGAGCGGAATCAGGAAAAACACGACAGACGCTATGTACCACTGTTTGCCCAGTACGCCAAAACCCCCATTGAGCAACTGGTTGAAAACCCTAAAGCCCTGAAAATGGGTCAGCGTATCTTTCTCAACAACTGTGCGCTCTGTCATGGTTCCGATGCCGGAGGAGCTTTTGGCTTCCCCAGCCTGAGCGATGATGACTGGTTGTATGGTGGCGAGCCTGCAAACATCAAAACAAGCATTATGGAAGGGCGAAACGGGCAGATGCCTGCCTGGGGAGCCGTGATTGGTGAAAGAGGGGTACAGGATGTTTCCACGTTTATCCGCTATCAGGTAGGGCTGGTTGGCCAGATAGACGACTCAGTACTGAACAATGGCCAGAAAATTTATAACGACACCTGTTCAATTTGCCATGGCCCGAACGGAGAAGGTAACAAAGCCCTGGGTGCTCCCAATCTGGTCGATGGCATCTGGTTGTACGGCTCCAGCCAGACAGAGATTGAATATACCGTTCGAAACGGCCGAAATGGTGTAATGCCCGCCTGGAAGCATATTCTCGGAGAAGAAAAAGTGCATCTGGTTTCTACTTATGTCTATAGCCTTAGAGAAGGGAAAATAAAGTAGTACACGACTTCACTGTGTTTGACCTGCTGGTTGGGACGAGCGGGAGGCGACTCCCGACCTACAGATCAAACTTACCGAAACGTACTCAAAAGCCGGTACTTGAAGCGGTAAAACCTGAATTTGTCATCTAACCTTCAATCCCGTGATGACTTTTCCTACTGAAGAACTTTCCCCCAGTCTGCTTAAATACATAGTCAGGCAACAAGAATCGGTTGCCCGGCTGTTGCCTGAACAATAAGAAAGTCATTGGCAGATATTGGTTATTAGACGGGAAAAAATAAATTGAGAGAGTGGTGAATCATTGGGTGAATTTCAGGTAGAGTTCAGGACAGTTCTATATGAAGAAAGAGCAGTTTACAGAGCTGGTATCAGGTCACGCCATGGACGGGTTATCTCTGGCGGCATTAGTTGTCGATCAGCTGACCGGTACAAGCATTGGTACTATGGTTGGAAGTGGTATTGAAAACATTGCCGAGGCAGCTGGAGGCTCTGAGCCGGCAAGAACTCCTAACCCTCTTTTCATAGCACAGGGACACGACTTTGACGGCTTCTCAGAATTAGTTCGACAGTATTTTGTCAACAGAAAGCTCAAAAAAATAGGTGGTGGTTTTTTATCAGCGGTAGGAAATGTTGGCTCACTTGTCACGCAAGTCAATACCACCGGTATTGCCCGTCATGCAAGGGCCGAGACTAAAACAATCGCTCACATTGCCAGATTAAAGCAGCTCTCCAGCCGATTCAGTCAAAGCGAATACCTGACTCAACTATGCGCTGTGCTTCTTAAGATGAAAGAGCTAAAAGTCATCAGCCGAGGTGGTCAGCTTGCGGCTGATTGCATTCCAATATCGATTGCCAGTGGTGTGATAGGGGCAGCCAGTGGTATTGGCGGCAACATTGTGGCAAACAGATACGGCAGCCTGGTGTTACACACCTCAATACTATTACATTGGCGAGCCTTTCAGGAATCACAGTTAAGCTCTACATTTGGTGGTAGTGGGCCAGCCACGGAGATGGTACATGAATTATTTGGCCAGACTCTGCGCAGAGATACCCCTGACTGGTCAACAGTAGATGGCTATATTCGCGACCCGGCAGGGTGGGCTGTTATTCAGGATAAAATTAACCTGATTTGATATTGGCTCTTAAATCAGGCAGATAAGGAAAACCGTTCTCACCCGTTTTTCGTGTTATTTGACACTTTTATCGAAGCTATTTTTTCTGAAGACAGGTAAAATAGACCATCGAAAAACCGGATGTTTTTCAAATAACACCTGATAGCCTGTTTCTATTTCGAAGCAGCAACAGAAGAAGTCAAAATAAAGTGGTGTTAACAGAACAATGAAAAAAAAACAACCTGACGATCAGCCAGAGCTGATAGATCTGTATCAAAAGCCAGACCCGATTTACACCCGAAGCTTTAAAGGTTTTTTCCGCAACCTCAGACTGCTTGGGGCAGGCCTTCTTATTGCCTTGTACTTCGGTACAGTCTGGGTGCAGGTCAACGGGCAGCAACTGGTGCTGTTTGACTTACCTGAACGAAAGTTTCATATTTTTGGAGCCACCTTCTGGCCCCAGGATTTTGTTCTGCTGTCCTGGCTGCTCATCATCTGCGCTTTTGGTTTATTTGCCATCACGGTTTTTGCTGGCAGGGTCTGGTGTGGTTATACCTGCCCACAAAGCGTCTTTACCTGGATCTTTATGTGGATTGAACGATTCACAGAGGGCGAGCGAAACCGCCGTATCAAGCTCGACCAGCAGCCCATGTCAGGCAACAAGCTCCTTCGTAAGCTGGCGAAACACGGGCTGTGGTTGCTCGTCGCTCTGGCCACCGGCCTGACCTTCGTCGGTTACTTCACCCCCATCAGGCAACTGGTTGCCGATGTTGTCGACTGGCAGGTTCATCCCTGGGCAGTATTCTGGATTGCCTTTTTCACCCTGGCCACTTATGGCAATGCAGGCTGGCTGCGGGAGCAGGTCTGTCTGCTGATGTGTCCTTACGCCCGGTTCCAGAGCGTGATGTTTGATAATGACACTCTGGTTGTCGCTTACGACGAAAAACGCGGTGAAACCAGGGGATCCAGAAAACGCAACAGTGATTATAAAGAAGATGGACTGGGCGACTGTATCGACTGTCAGGTCTGTGTTCAGGTTTGTCCGACCGGCATTGATATCCGGGACGGTCTGCAAATTGGTTGTATAGGCTGCGCCGCCTGCATTGATGCCTGTAACAGCATCATGGATAAAATGGGGTATGAGCGGGGGCTGGTACGCTATAGCACCGAGAACCAGCTGGCTGGCCAGCCTGCTCACTGGCTGCGCCCTCGCCTGATTGGCTATGTCAGCGCATTGCTGGTAATGGCAGGGCTGTTTCTATGGACACTGGCTAATCGGTCACCCCTTGAGTTTGAAATATTGCGGGATCGAAATGTGCTGTACCGAACCCTGCCGGACGGTCGCATCGAAAATATCTTTACCCTGAAAATAGCCAACAAAACCGACCAGAATCAGACGCTCACCCTGAGCTTTTCCGGCATCCCTGATTTACGCACAGGAAGCCAGACAACGTTTGTCGTCAATTCCGGTGAGGTCGCTGAACAGGTTATTCGGTTGTCCGCACCAGAAGATGAGCTGAAAACACCGGGGCTGGATATTGAGTTTACCCTCACCAACCCGCCATCTGATTCGATATCCGTCAGCTCAGGCAGTCGATTCATCTCGCCATAGACAGAAAAAGAACACTATTCGGAGAAGAGGAAGCAGTATATGACCCATCCGGTAAACCATGAGCCCTTCACCCCCTGGTATAAAGAGCCCTGGGTCTGGGCAATCATCGGGCTGCTGTTAACGACCTTTATCTGGGGCGGCTACCGGATTTATTACGCCTTCAAAATACAAGACAGCGTTGTAGTGGATGATTACTACAAGAGTGGTAAAGCCATCAACCAGGATCTGACCCGCGACCAGAATGCCAAAGACCTGAACATCTCAGCACAGCTGACTATTGACGAACTGATGGGCGAGGTACAGGTAAGGGTTCAGGGGGATGCTGAAGAGTGGCCTTCATCGCTGAAACTGAGCCTGCTGTCGCCAGCTTTTGCTGACCGGGACAAGGTTATCACCCTGAAGCAAGGCATCACCCTGACTTCAGATGTCGTTTATGTTGGCCAGACCGACAGAGCCGTTTCTGGCAAAACCTATATTCAGCTCGAAACCATTGACGAACTGATTCCGGAAATCGGCTACGAGACCGGCTGGCGCCTGAACCAGACTCATACGCTTGAGCCCGGAGCCACTGTGCTGCTGCATTCTCAACCTTGATGTACCGGGGTGAAACATGAGCAAGGACAACCACCACTGCTTTCACTGTCATCTGCCAATTCCCGGCACTCCCCCATTCCATGCAGATGTTGACGGAATACAGCAGCCCATGTGCTGCCCTGGCTGCAAGGCAGTCACTGAAGCTATTATTGCCGGTGGTCTGAACAGCTATTACCAGCACCGCACCGACCCGGGACTACAGGCCGGCAGCATTACCCGGCGACTTCAGGAAGAGCTGTTGATCTACGACAGGGACGAGATTCAGAACGATTTTGTAATTGCCGTCGATTCGTCACTCAAACAGGCCAGCCTGTTAATTGAAGGCATTACCTGTGCCGCCTGTATCTGGTTGCTGGAAAGCCACATTAGCACCCTGACAGGGGTTGACCGGGTCAGCGTCAACCTCAGCACCCATGAAGCCCAGGTGGTCTGGAATCCTGAACAGATACCACTGAGTACCCTGCTGCTGCATATTCATCGTATTGGTTACAAAGCCCACCCATGGCGTGCAGATCGTCAGGAAGCCCTGTTAAAAGAAGAAAATCGTCGTTTTATTAGACGACTGGCACTGGCGGGCATTGGCACCATGCAGGTGATGATGTATGCCATTGCCCTCTATTCAGGGGCGATTACCAATGATATGAGCGACGCTTATCGTGATTTTATTCGTTATATCAGCGCTCTGGTGGCCACACCGGTTATCCTTTATTCTGCCGCCCCTTTCTTTAAGGCAGCCCTGCGCGATCTCAGGGTGCGTCATCTGAGTATGGATGTGCCAGTCTCCATCGCCATTGGCGGTGCTTATATCGCCAGTTTATGGGCCACAATAAACGGCAGTGGCGAAGTGTATTTTGATTCGGTGTCGATGTTCACCTTCTTTCTTCTGATGGGTCGCTACCTTGAGCTTCGAGCCAGACATGCCACATCCAGAGCCGCAAGGGCTCTGCAAAACCTGCTACCCTCCAGCTGCCTGAAGCTGGTTGATGGTGAGTATGTCCGGGTACCGGCGCAAGAGCTGCAAAAAAACGACTTTGTTCGTGTTTTACCCGGCGACTCGGTTCCGGCTGACGGCATTATTACCTGCGGCTCCAGCCGTTTTGACGAATCCATGCTGACCGGCGAAAACCGCCCGGTCGCCCATCAAGGTGGCGACATCGTTATAGGTGGTAGCCTTAATGTAGAGAACGCCATTGAGCTGAAGGTCACCCAGACTGGCGCAGAAACCCGCATGTCTGCCATCATGCAGCTGCTTAACCATGCCCGGCATGACAAGCCGGCTATTGCCAGAATGGCTGACCGGGTAGCCGTTTGGTTTGTTGCTTCGGTGTTGATTGTTGCCACCACCGTCTACTGGTACTGGTCCGCAGCGGCCGCCGAAGACGCTTTCTGGATTACTCTGTCAGTACTGGTGGTCACCTGTCCCTGCGCTCTGTCACTGGCCACGCCTACGGCGCTCACCGCTGCCACTGGACATTTGCACCAGCTTGGTTTCCTGATCACAAAAGGGCATGTTCTGGAAGGTCTTGAGAAGATTACCCATGTTGTCTTTGACAAAACAGGTACGCTGACCCGAGGCAATATAGAGCTGAGTGAAGTGCGTATGGTTAGCCAGAGTCACTCAGAAAGCGATGTAATACAAATTGCTGCGGCACTGGAAGCTCATTCAGAACACCCTATTGCGAAAGCTTTTCAAACGACAACGTCGACGTTATCAGTACAGACAGTGAAGACTTACACCGCACAGGGCGTTGAAGGTGTTATAGACGGCAATGTTTACCGGATAGGCAAACCCGATTTCTGCCTGCCAGACAACAGCCCGGCAAGACCGGAAGGCACTGGTCAGTGGTTACTACTCAGCCAGAACCATACAGCCCTGTGCTGGTTCCGGATGATGGACGACAGTTTGCGTCAGGAAGCCTGCGAAGTGGTCAGCCAGTTACAAAACCGTGGAATAACCGTGACGCTGCTCAGCGGAGACCAGACAAACGTGGTTGCCACTGTCGCTGAAGAGTTAAATATCAACCACTGGCAGGCACAGGCAAGCCCCGACGACAAGCTTGAGTTTATCAGGCAGCAACAACAACGGGGTGAACGGGTTCTGATGGTGGGCGACGGCATCAACGATGTCCCGGTTCTGGCAGGGGCAGATATTTCACTGGCGATGGGTACGGCTTCCGATCTGGCAAAAACCAGTGCCGACGCCGTCCTGCTATCTAACGACTTAAGTCGTTTGCTGGATGCCTGGCAGCTGGCTCGCAAAACCCGTTCAGTCATTCGCCAGAACCTGACCTGGTCACTGCTGTATAACCTTAGCGCACTGCCTCTGGCAGCAGCAGGTCTGATCGCCCCCTGGATGGCAGCCATAGGTATGGCACTGAGTTCACTGATTGTTGTGGGCAATGCCCTGCGCCTGGGTGGACAACAAAAAAACAGCCGTGTCCCGGTTTCTGAGTGCTCAGAACCACCCTCTGTATACAACCCGGCCATAAGGATATAAACATGGAAAGCCTGTTTATTCTCATCCCCCTTGCCGTTCTGTTTATTGCCCTCGCCATCAGGTTGTTTTTCTGGGCAGTAGACAGTGGGCAGTTTGATGACCTCGAAGGTCCGGCTCATAGCATTCTTTATGAAGACAAAACAATAAAGCCAGAAACTGACACATGTCAGAGTAGTGGGAAAAAAAAGCCTTTAGAATCATAAATATGCAAAACACATGATCTTTCTGAGAATAATAAATTACTGGATATATTGAGATGGAGCTAAGCCATACCATGCCTGTTTATCTGACCGCGCTCAGTATCGGACTGCTGGGCAGCGCTCACTGTATTGGCATGTGTGGCGGTATTACCTCGGCGTTAAGCCTGTCGCTTCAGGGCAAAAATCGCTGGCAGACAACGGTCTTAATGCTGACCTATCACCTGGGCAGGATAGGTAGCTATGCACTGGCTGGTTTTATTCTGGGTAGTATTGGCTGGTATCTGGGCGACCTCAGTCGTGGACTTCATCTGGCCTTGCGCGGTGTCGCAGGCATTATGCTGATCGCCATGGGGCTTTATATTAGCGGTTGGTGGCGGGGCCTTATGCGTCTGGAACAGTTTGGTGGACGACTATGGAAACATATTCAGCCAGCAGCCAGTCGTTTACTGCCGATTCGTAATCTGCCTAATGCCCTGACGCTGGGCAGCCTCTGGGGCTGGCTTCCCTGCGGAATGGTCTACAGCACACTGGTCTGGAGCGCCACTCAGGGCAATGCCCTGCAATCGGCCTTATTGATGTGCCTGTTTGGGCTCGGTACCTTGCCCGCTGTCTTTTTAACGGGTCTGTTTGCCAGACAGTTAACCTCGCTGATTCAGGCAGCAGCTACCCGCAACATTGCGGGCGTATTAATGATCCTGTTTGGGCTCTGGGCTATTCCCGGTCCACATCAAAAATGGGTTATGTCTTTACTGGCCATGAGCAGTCACTCAATGTAGCCGGTACGACCTCATCTACCTGACCCTGATCAATTAAATCAAAGAAATGTAAATTACGCACCCTACCTATTGACACACATCAACTTTATCTATCCACCCTTTTCGTAAACTAAAACAACATTTCACAAGGTCGACGGCTGACTGATGACCTGACAAGAACAACATGAGAAAAACTATGAATAACACACCCGTGTGGGATACAGGACTGATTAGCAAGTATGACCTGTCTGGTCCACGCTATACCTCATACCCAACGGCAGTTCAGTTTTCTGAAGACTTCGACAAGCAGCATTATCAGTCCAGCGCCTGGCGTAGTTCAGCCACAGACAAGCCTCTGTCGCTGTATTTCCATATTCCGTTTTGCCAGCACGTTTGTTACTACTGTGCCTGCAACAAGATTGTCACTCAGCGCAAAGAGCAGGCAGACACTTACCTGAACTACCTGTTCAAAGAAATTGAGCTGCAGGCAGACCTGTATAATGACGATCAGGAAGTACAACAGCTACACCTTGGGGGCGGCACGCCCACTTTCCTTAATCAGGAACAGATTTCAGCGTTGATGAACAAGGTATCTGAACACTTCAAACTGTCCCACGGGAGTGACATTGATTACTCCATCGAACTGGACCCTCGTGAAGTAGACTGGCCCATGATGGCGACATTGCGGGACCAGGGCTTTACCCGCATCAGCATTGGCGTTCAGGATCTGGACCCGGTGGTACAGCAGGCGGTTAACCGGGTACAAAGCGAAGCGCAAATTGAATCGGTTCTTGATGCAGCCCGCACCATGGCATTCAAATCGGTTCACATGGACCTGATATACGGGCTGCCGCAACAGACGCTCAGCGGATTCATGACTACCATTGATAAGGTGATCGCGATGCAACCCGATCGTCTGTCGCTGTTTAACTACGCTCACCTGCCACATCGCTTTATGCCACAGCGTCGAATAAATGAGAGAGACCTGCCACCTGCCGATGTCAAACTGCAGATTCTGCAGCAGGCGACCCGCAGGTTACTGGACAGTGGCTATGTTTACATCGGCATGGATCATTTTGCACTACCCGATGACGAGCTGGCAGTAGCACAGGAAGACGGCACGCTGCATCGCAACTTTCAGGGTTATACCACACACAGCCAGTGTGACCTGATAGGTATGGGCATCTCTTCTATCAGCAAGGTAGGCAACACCTATATCCAGAACTATACAAATATGGCTGAATACCAGTCTGCTATCGAGCAAAGTCAGTTGCCGATTAAGCGCGGTCTGAAAATGACCAGAGATGACCAGATTCGTCAGAGTGTCATCAACGAGCTGATCTGCCATTTCAGACTAAAACCAGAAACAATTGAGCAGCAATATTCTATTGATTTTCCCAGCTACTTTCTGTCTGAACTGATCAACTTAAAACCACTGGCACAGGATGGTCTGATCGTCATAACACCCGAAATTCTGGAAGTCACACCGGTAGGCAAACTGCTGATACGAAATATCTGCATGGTGTTTGACCGGTATTATCAGGAGCAAAAAAACACGAAGCTTTTTTCTAAAGTGATTTAATCTGGATATCCTTTTACATAGATCAGAGGTTAGTCGCTCTAACTCTGATCTGTGCAGTGCTCAATAAGCCGACAACAACAATGAAACTCCTGCTTCTTAAAGGGCGTCGTATAAAAAGTCGCAAACACCCTGCTCAAACCCAGAAAAAGGGCAAAGCATTCACTAATAAGACCAGCTATCAGCCGCAACATAATGCGACTTACCGAATTAAGTTCAAAAAACAATCAATATCAACATTCGTAAGTCAACACCGCACTTACACTTTCCAAATATTTTCCATACAATAGTCAGCGTTTTGCATTTAAGACCTTGAGGGCACTCAATGACGTCTAAGCCCAACGTCCGACAACCAAGCCATGTGGCATGCAGGGATTGCAGTCTCAGCTCTCTGTGCCTGCCGCTGGCGTTGAGCGTGAAAGACATTGACAATCTGGATCGAATCATAAAACGCGGCCGCCCGCTGAAAAAAGGGGAACACCTGTTTCTGGAAGGAGACCCGTTCGACAGCGTATACGCTGTGCGTTCCGGGGCTATCAAAACCTACACAGCAACTAACGAAGGTGAAGAACAGATTACTGCCTTCTACCTGCCAAGCGAAATCCTCGGCCTGAGCGGTATGGACACTGACATGTATCCGGTCTCCGCCCAGGCCATGGAAACCACCATGGTGTGTGAGATTCCGTTTGAGCAGCTGGAAATGCTGTCTGACGAATTCCCGGAGCTGGGTCGTCACCTGATGCGCCTGATGAGCAAAAAAATCAGGGAAGACCAGCAAATGATGATGCTGCTGTCCAAGAAGAATGCAGACGAGCGTATCGCTACATTCCTGATCAATCTTGCCAGCCGTTTCCGTCGTCGTGGTTTCTCATCCCAGTCTTTCAGACTGTCCATGTCCCGTAACGAGATGGGCAACTATCTGGGTCTGGCAGTAGAGACGGTTAGCCGTGTTTTCACTCGTTTCCAGAAAAACGGCCTGATTTCGGCTGTTGGCAAGGAAATTGAAATTCGTGACGCAGTTCAACTATGCTCTCTGGCTGGCGGAAAAGCCGCTGATATTGAACAGATCATTGCAATAAACTGATTTGATGTAACCTGTTCACACTGTCGTACAGTCCGATGGCACCGTACGGCAGTGGTTTTCTCCAAGCCATGATCAGCACTTTCACAGCATATGGTTGCCACTTCATGATCATCGACGATTTTTATCTCAAGTCCCAGATTCGTACTGTTCCCGACTGGCCCAAGCCAGGCATTCTGTTCCGGGATGTTTCCACCATTTTTGAAAACCCAAAAGCCTGGCGTGGCGTGATGGACAGTTTTATCCACCGTTACATGGAGCTGGATTTCAGCCATATTGGTGCAATGGATGCACGGGGCTTTCTGATCGGCTCCAACCTTTCCTATGTACTCAACAAGCCTCTGGTTCTGTTTCGCAAAAAAGGTAAACTGCCCGCCAAAACCATCTCGGTAGAATACGATCTGGAGTATGGAACAGCCAGCCTGGAGGTTCATGCCGACAGCCTGCAAAAAGGTGACCGGGTCTTACTGGTTGACGACCTGATTGCAACGGGTGGCACTCTGCTGGCTGCGGTTCAGCTCATTGAAAAACTGGGCGCAAGAACCATTGAGGCGGCAGCGATTATGGACCTGCCTGACCTTGGCGGCTCCCGTCGTCTGCAAAATGCAGGCGTTCCCACCTTTTCGTTGTGCGCCTTTGAAGGGGAATAAGCTCTGTTAGAGTGAGTCAGCAGCTCCTCTTTGTATGGCATCTCTTACAGATTATTTCCAAAATGGCAGATGCTTCAGTATTAAGCCAGTGATACGATAAAACGAGTATTAAACCTCACGAAGGATCAAGGTATGGGAATTTGTGCAAAGGAATTGCGCCATTACGTTGTCCGTCCCACCCTGAAGCATCTCAAAATGTGGAGCCCAACCGCCGAAAACCTGTTGCTGGGAACAGCGGCCAGAGAGTCAGAGCTGGGGTTTCATATCAAACAGGATCATCATCGGGCTCTGGGGATTTATCATATCTCTCCCCGAATGCACCGGAATATCTGGGACTTTTACCTGGCAAAAAGGTCAGAACTGTCGAGCCTGGTCAGAGGCCTGGCCAGCCAGAGAGAATTTCTGTGTCACCCTCACCATGAACTGGCCACCAACCTGTCCTATGCAACGGCGATTGCATGGCTGATCTATTGCCGGACTGAAAAAAGCATTCATTCCTTACCAGAAGACGATATCAAAGGACTGGGCAAACTGTGGCACAACTATTTCCACCGGCATAACCCGGGGTCAGTGCAAAGCTTTGTAGACAGTTATGAAAGGCTGATCACAGGGGAAACCAGCCAGGCCAGTAAAAATCAGGCGACAGCCGTCATTCGAAGTCTTTAATCAACTACGACTATCACGCGCTTCTGCACACTTGATGCAAAGATCGGCATAAGGCATAGCGCCCAATCGGGCGGAGGCGATCTCATCACCACAGACGACGCAATAACCATACTCATCATTATTCATTCGATCCAGAGCCAGATTGATCTTATTCAGCTCAATTCTGGCCTCATTCCCCAGTGCATCAATAACCTCATCATTTTCCCGCTCCTGAGCCTGCTCAGACCAGTCTGCACTGGCTTTGCGAGTGACGTCTTTTTTGATGCTATGCAACCGCTCATTGAGTGCTTCCCGGCGGTTTAGCATCCAATCTCTCAACTTTTTGTAATCACTCATAAAAATCCCCTGAACATTGCGTTTATCGAAGATTATTGTTAGTACTGGCTATCCCTGAGTTACCGTTATTCAGCTTAAACAGCCATGAGCAAAGGAAATTATTCGGCAAGCCGAAAAGCACTGCCCCTGAATGGTTTATACAGGTTAAGTCAACATTCCCTGATAGCGTTCTGATTCATAGCCAACTGTCTATTTTCAGCACAGATTAAAGTTAGCGGATGATTTCAACCCTGTAGAACATTTTATCTCATATAATGACACACTCTGCATATACCGAAACAGCACCAGAACATTGATCTACATCAACAACGCTTCCGGGGTGACTGTTGGTAGAAGCACCGGATTGCGGCTGAATATTGCACACAGCTATAATCTCCAGCTTTATTTCGGAATCAGTGTTCTAAACCTATGAGTTCGTCCACCCTGACTGGCGCAGAAAAATACAGTTTCAATAAACTCCAGAAAAAACTGAGACGCTTTACCGGCAAAGCCATAGAAGACTTCAATATGATTGAGGAGGGCGACCGGATCATGGTCTGCCTGTCAGGGGGTAAGGACAGCTACACCATGCTCGACATCCTGATGAGCCTGCAGAAAAGCGCCCCCATTCGTTTTGAGCTGGTCGCCGTTAACCTGGACCAGAAACAGCCGGGTTTCCCGGAGCATGTTCTGCCTGACTATCTGGACAATGTCGGAGTGCCTTACCACATCATTAACCGCGACACGTATTCAGTGGTAAAGTCCAAGATTCCGGAAGGTAAAACCACCTGCGGCCTTTGCTCCCGCCTGCGCCGTGGTACGCTCTACTCCTTTGCAGAGGACATCGGTGCCACCAAAATCGCCCTGGGCCACCATAAGGACGACATCGTTGAAACCCTGTTCCTGAATATGTTTTATGGTTCCCGCCTGTCTGCCATGCCCCCCAAGCTACGTTCAGACGATGGTCGCAACGTGATCATCCGCCCCCTGGCTTACTGCCGCGAGAAAGACATCAGCCGTTTCGCACAGATACAGAACTACCCGATTATCCCCTGTAACCTGTGTGGCTCCCAGGAAAACCTGCAGCGACAAAACATTAAAGCCATGCTGGCAGAATGGGAGAAGAAGCACCCAAGCCGAATCGAATCCATCTTCACGGCTATGCAAACTATTGCCCCTTCGCAGATGGCAGACACCGAACTGTTCGATTTCGCCAGTCTGACAGTAGATCGCTCCGGCGAACGCAAGCCTTATGAGTTTGAAGACAGTCAGGAGATATTCTCAGGTAATATTCCGGAAGCCATGCCTGCCGCTGAAGACAATACTGTGCAGGTCATCAATTTCGAACCAGCCTCTGCCTGATCTGTTTTCGTTCATCCCTGGTTCTGGCATCTCACGAAAAGGACAGGCCAGAACCGGGACGGGCAAGACTGGAAAGTAATAATCAACGACGAAACTCATTCAGTTTCCAGTTATAGTGGTAACTGATTCCACCCTTGTAAGACTCGAGGCGGGTTCGAAGTCCGGGGTCAGCAAACTGCAACAACTCTTTCCAGACTCCTTCTTCGCCGGAATAGTCTTTGCCGGAATTGTCTTTACCCGCAAAATCATCGCTATACCAGTCAAAGATTTTCGACAACACCAGTCGCCCACTGACAAAGTTGACACCTTTACTCTGGTTGATAAAGCGTTTTGCCGCCTCATCCATCTGGGCTTCAATCCGTTTGCCGGAATAGGCTTCCGGCGCAATATCAGGACAGCCAATACTGGCACAGTTAACCGCATAGTGTATTCGGGGGTTATTCCAGACAGGTCGCAGAATACGATGCTCAATATCGTTCAATGACAGTTCTTTACCTGCAATGGTAATCAGCTTATCGTCCCAGGGACCAACACGAAACCAGCCTTTGCCCAGCTTGGTGATAGATTTCACCGGATAGTTTTTTAAAACCAACTCTACAGTCAGAGCATTATAAAGATTAATCCAGTAAGCCAGCTGCTCGTTTTTGTTCAGGGTTCCGGGGTCGTACTCAGACAAATTTTTTAAATAACCACGTAAGCGTTCCGAATTCTCACGGCTCACACCGCCGTAAACAAAGGTATACATCTGCTGCTTTTCAGAGAAGCGGACGTATTTATCCAGAATAAACTGCCAGTCGCTGTGCTCAACCTCTAGCTTGCTGCGGGGATCATGCTTGTCCCAGAATGACCAGTAGTCCTTTTCGGGGGCTGCCCGGAGTGTGGATACCTGAGACATCAGGCAGAAAAGCATCATCAGCCGGGCTGCCCTTCGAATCCAAGCCATATCATTTCATCCCTGAACTTTTTCAGTACCTAGATCAATCGGCTGAAATCTACAGTGATAAAGCAACCGGCAAAGCCAGACTCATTTCAGAGTGCTACCGGCTGTCATTCAGGCTCCATCTGTACTGATAGATCAATTCGCCTCTGTACTTGTCTATTTTTGCAGCCATAGCAAGCCGGCTGTTTTCCTTAATATGCCTTAACAGAGCTTCTCTGGAACCAAAATCCCCGGCATACCACTCATAGATTCGTGACAGCGTCAGCTTACCATCTATAAAGTCCACCCCTTTCTCCTGCCGAATAAAACGTTGTGCAGCCTGTGACATCATGGCTTCAACCGTCGCTCCTGTATAAGCCTTATCAGCAAGATCCGGGCAGCCCTTGCTGGCGCAGTTAACTGCATAATGAATGCGCTTATCCCGCCAGATCGGACGCAGAATTCTGTGTTCTATATCGTTGAGCGTCAGAGACTTACCCGCCACTTCAGTCAGCTTTTCATCCCAGGGGCCAAATTTATACCAGGGACCGATTTTGGTGATGGATTTAACCGGATAGTTTTTCAGAATCAACTCAACGGTCAGGGCATTGTAGAGATTAATCCAATAGGCCAGCTGCACTTTACGGTTATAGCGCCTTGGATCCAGCCCTGTCAGGTTGGCAAGATAAGCCTGTAGTTTTGCACGGTCCTTTCTGGACACCTTACTGTAGGCAAACAGCGCACCGTCGGGGTAGGTCTTCAGATACCGGGAAAGAAGGTCTGACCACGCCGAATGGTCAATGGTTTTGAGGGATGACTCATCACTTTTGTCCCAAACCCCCCAGTACTTGCTCGCTGGTGCAGCAAAGGAGGACTGGGACAGAAACAGTCCCAGACAGATCATCAGGCTGGCTATTATTTTCATTCGTCTTCCTGACTGTTAATGTCTTCGAAAGGTTTCAGTGTTCCACTGCTATGCTCTCGCCTTCCAGGTCATAACGCAACAAATCATTACCCTTGATCATCCGCACCAACTCATCCACGTATTCAACACCACGAATGGAATAAGCGTGCAGTCCCTGTGCCAGAATCAGGCCAGTGACTGGTTCGCCTATTTCCCGACGTTTCATGCGCATCTCCCGCATACTTTCATAGTGATGGCTGGAGTTCAGGTTATGCATGTATGAACGTACTGAGTGGGCAGGCGAATCAAACTTCCTGACTTCATAACTCGCGCCTTCCGGACGCCTTTCCGGAACCAGGCCACAACCCTTAGAAAAGCACCACTGTCCAAAGAAATTATTAGCGTCCAGGGCAAAACGGGAAGTTCCCCACGCCGACTCGTTAGCAGCCTGAACCAGCGCCAGAGAAATTGGAATTTCATCAACCTTTATCAGCAGTTCGTCAAAAATATCATCCAGTTCTGTCTTCTTTTCATCCACTTTATAAAGACGCGCCAGACTGTTCACCCACTGCTGCTGACTTTCATCGAGAGTCACTTTATTTTTATACGACAACAATTGCTGACGAATGGTTCTCAGTTGCTGATTCTCTTCATCAACCATAGTTTTCATAAAGGCAAAGAAAGAGGCTTTTTTTTCCCAGACATCCAACATGCTGCCAAAGTCAGGAGTCCCCGATAACGGCTTATCGGGCTCTGTGTCTTCAGTGACCTCTTCTATAAATTTATGAAACAATAAAGGTTGTTGCGACAAATGCCACCAGCTAGACGACAGTACAACAATAACCAGTAACCCCAGAAACATTCTATCCACTTTAGTTGTCATTCTTGATCACACTTTATTCTATAGTAAGGCTTTACAGTAACTCTTTACATTCGCAATGAAACATGCCAACACTAAATGTAATGGCACTTTCATGGCAGCGGCGGTCTTCCATCACCTTGATGTTTATTATTGAGGCGGTGACCAGGAAAGGAGCTAATAATAATAACAAACATCAACCGCTGATTCGTAGCCCGCAAACACAATTGCTACGGAAGTACAGCTCGTCCACATGGAGATGAACACCATGATTTTGAGCCACTTCTGGGGTCTTATGACTCACCCTGATGAAGAGTGGGACTCTATTCGCGAACACCCTCCCGGTATATTACGGCTTTATCTTACCCAGATTATCTGGCTGGCAGCCTTGCCAGCAGCCTGTACCTTTTATGGAACCACCCAGACTGGCTGGTCATTACCCGGTAGTGAACAGGTTGTTCGTCTGACCGAAAGCAGCGCCATGGTGATGTCAGTGCTGGCCTGGTTAGCCATTCTGGCAGGTGTGGCCGTTATGGGTGCCTTTGTGCAGTGGATGAGTGAAACCTTCGGCAGTAAACCGACCATGGCACAGAGCATTGCCTTCAGCTGTTATACAGCATTTCCCCTGTTTCTGGCAGGACTGTGCGGACTAGCTCCCTCTATCTGGCTGGCGATCGTTGCCGGAACCATTGGTGCCTCATGGTCTGCCTGGCTTCTGTATAGCGGGCTGCCGGTCTTTATGAGAATCCCGAAAGAACAGGGATTTGTGTATGCCAGCTCAGTACTGTGTATTGGGCTGGTCGTTCTGGTGTCCCTGATGATCACAACGGTCATTCTGTGGAGCATGGGCGCTGGACCGGAGTACGTGCAGGTGCTTTGATTGGCTTACGGATCAACGCTTACCGGATTACAAACCATCATGGTACAACCAGCGGGGATGTTCATACTTTTCCTGTAAAACCCGATGATAAGCGGCGGAGCTGACTGGAACACGCCAGCTCCGGAACAACAGGGTTAAATCCTGCCCCGTGATTCTGCAAAGGCTTTCAAAAAAGTAGTCCGTTTTTTCCTGTGGCTGACTGGGTATCTGTTCCCCGGGAAGACGGCGAAAATCCTGATAGAGCTTTGTCAAAGGTTTGGTTGATAGCTCGTTTATCAAGATAGCCATGAAAGCTCTTTTTGCTGACAACATTTCATCTATTTCCTCCCCCCAGATGTCTCGGTTATAGCCATAGCCAAAGATATAAAGACAAATATCCCAATAAAACTCAAAAAACGGGAAGTAGTAATAGAGGAAATCACTGTCCCGGAAATCAAAAATAAACCAGTAGCCAGACTGATATCGGTATCCATAGGGGAAGATTTCGGCAAAAGCCTGTGCAGCACCCGGAGGTTCAAAAGCCCTTTCCTCAGGCTCATAATTATGACCAATCTCATGCCGTATCAAATTACCAGAACGAATGGTATCCGGGTCAATGAGTCGAAAAGGGTTCCCGTAGTGCAGCCAGTATAAAACGATGGGATAACCGTTGTGAGATTTTGTCCCGTCACCCATTGATGTCTGAATATCAAGAACAAACTGAAAAGGCAGGTCCGGTGCTTTATCCTCCCTCATCAGCGTATCCGGGCTTAACCCGACCAGAGCGTTGGCATCTTTTACCACCTGATCATAGGCAAGAACGACGGCCACCGGATCGTCCAGCTCCCGAATCATTGTCGAAGGCAGAGCCAGTCTTGTATATTCTCCTTCCAGTTCCGCCCACGGAGCCGGGTAGTGACGAATTTCATTCTGCCATTGCTCCAGCGAGTCCCTGCCAAGTTTAAACCAGGGAGCTTTTACAGCACCTGTTAGTGCTACTTCAAACGACCCGGTTCCGGTATCACTGCTCGAAAGATAAACCAGCCCTGATATAGGACTGGTGCGTGAAAGAGGATGAGTCATATTCAGCGGGATTGAAACCCTGCCATAATCAGGTCTTTTGCGTTCTGCTTCCGGTACATGACTCAGTCGGTCAGTGTGTATGCCAATCGATAGAAACAACCTCGGAGTTAGCTGATTATGATCCGCAGGCCGAATCCGAACCCTGACAGGCTCACCTTTCACATAATACAATCCAGTGCTTTTCATATTTTCCGGGGGATAATTTAAACGCAGCTCAGAAAAATCTCTGGGATGTAATGAAAATAAAAGAGTTTTATTAATCCGCTTAACGCCTTCTGGCACAGAACCGTAAAACCTCTCGCCTGAAGGCATAATATGCTGGTAGGCCTGTTCAGGGTCACTGAACGGGCTCCAGCCAAAACAAGGTGCCTGAACCATTAATAACAGAATGCCCTGACAGAAACACAGCCTTCTTTTAAGTAAAATGAAGTTATTTAAGACCCACAACAAAACCTGCCTCACTATTATTTATTACTTCTCAGGGCGAATGACATAAGATAGACAAGTTTTCAGTAGCCTGCTTTCCCACGCCGTATATTTTTGCCAGCCTCTTCCCTAAGCCAAAACAAACTGGTTTTTGCCAATTTTTTCATGCAGCCGTTCCAGTGTGGTGCTATACGGTGTTACTGGCTGGCTGGTTATCAACCCCATGGGATGTGACATGAAAACAGTTTGCAAACGATTTACCTTACTTTCGTGCTTGTTATTTGTCTGTTCAATTGCCCATTCAGGCACCCCGTCTAAAGATCAGTTTAATTTTTTAAAACACTACGATGATTCATCGGGGGTTGAAAGCAGTCTGGCTATGTTGACTGGTGTTCACAGGCAAATATCTTCCACCTCAATAAATGCCTTTTTCTGGTATGGCATCTGCAAAGCACCTGAATTCGTATCAACCTTTGCGAATCGATTTAAACTGGGCAATGAGGATCAAAAAGAACTTGCTGGTATCAAAACAAATTTTTGTGCACAGCTGGCACCTGTTATCGCCACCGCAGAGGCAACGTTGGCTGGAGCTGTGTCACCCTGGCCACTTGAGCAGGTTCCGTGGCAAGCATTGCGATTTGCAGGAGCAGGAATGATCGTTTTTCGTAATTATGGCAAGGAGAGTAATCTTAGAATAGCCTCAATGATTCTGCTTTATTTCACTTTCGAAGCAACTTTCAGATCGGTAGCCGGGGCCGTGAGTACCAATATGTTAAGAAGCCTCGGTACCATCCCTGAGGTTGCGATGCGTAATGACTGCACCGACTGTCTTGATTATACCTCATCTTATGCCCTCGTTCAGAACACATTATTATTAGTCATTAGTGCCCTGATAGTCGGGGATATAACTTATCAGACAATGATTGGGATAGGCTATACGCCTGCAAAAGCCACCTTTGCTTATGCAATATCTACATTATCGGCAGGATTAATGCCGGTGATATCTATACCAACACTTAATCTTAATCTGGACAATAATTTTATTTTCCGTCTCACAGAGATAGCCCTAATATCAGCCATTATCTCGAGAACCGTCGGCGGAAAAGCCTTAATCGAAGCCTCAACCACAGCCATAACCACGGCCTCAGCCACAGCCTTAACCACAGCCGAATTCTTCGCCAATGCCAACCTCGCTGGCAAACTCGGATTCTTAGCCGGATCCACCGGTGCCTTCGCCGGAGCTCTAACCTTAGCCGGGTCCAATTGTGAGGCCGCCACTATATTCATAACTTCATTGCTGGCTGGACTCATAATCGCAGCCCCGCTTCAGCCTGATAATCCAACTTCATACAATTTTGCGGAAAACACTGCCACTGCTGTATATTCAGCTCTTTTAATCACTTTGACCAATAGCCTTTCAAACTATTTCGTTTATGGCATTCCTCTGGAAGAGCATTTATCTGAAACGGTCCGGAACCAGTGTAAGAAGTTTTATGCCCCTCTGGATTATCTTTCTACAATGTTTGATCGATAGTAAAACCGCGACAGGGCGTAGCCTCACAGCTACGCTCACCGGGTAGAAGTAGAGCAGAGGTTTGTGTATGCCAGCTCAGCTCTTTTTTTGTCTGACAGTCTGAATCACTTCCTGTGCCGATTTAGCATTATTGGGGTACAGGAAATCAGTGACATGCTCAGCCCCGACTTCCTGAGTCACTACATACCGGGCACAGGATTTATAATCGGAACAGCAAAAGTTTGTTTTTAGCAGGTTTGCGGTCGAAGGCATATCTGCCAACGTACTTTGAAAAAAAGGGCACACTTCATAGTATTCACAGGTTGGTTTCTTGTCCGTCATCGTCTATTCACCGTCCGTGGTTGCCAGAGGCTGATCAAGACTCAAAACTCACCTAATGAGCCATCCATGTTGATTTCATTCGGCGGGAGCGCTCAGTTCTGAATACTGAACGCCTGTCAATACTCACCACCTATTGCGACGGATGCAATACACGGCTATGAAACCTCAAATGCTGCTCAATAAAGCTGGCAATAAAGTAATAGCTGTGGTCGTAGTGTTCATGCAGTTCCAACGTCACAGGGTAATCCACTGCCTTTGCTGCTTCCTGTAACGCTTCAGGCTGAAGCTGTTCCTGCAGAAACTCATCCGCCAGCCCCTGGCTCACCAGAACCGGCATCCTTGCATCAGTGTCTTTTACCTTACGAAACAACAGGGAAGCATCGTAGTCTACCCAGTCTTCCTGATTATCACCCAGATAAGCCGTAAGGGCTTTTTGCCCCCATGAAGTCTGTGAAGGATGGCTAATCGGAGAAAAAGCCGAAGCACTCAGATATCGATCAGAGTTTTTCAACGCGCACACCAGCGCACCATGCCCACCCATTGAATGCCCGGAGATTGAGCGTCTGGTATTAACCGGAAAATTCGCTTCAACCAGAGCCGGCAGTTCTGAAGTCACATAATCATACATGCGATAATGACGATCCCAGGGTGCCTGTGTCGCATTGACATAAAAGCCAGCGCCCTGTCCAAGATCATAACCTTCATCATTGGCCACACCTTCACCTCTTGGGCTTGTATCGGGCGCAACAATCGCAATGCCCAGTTCCGCAGCAATACGCTGGGCTCCGGCTTTCTGCATAAAGTTTTCATCGGTGCAGGTCAGCCCGGAAAGCCAGTACAGTACCGGAACCCGGTTGTTCTCACTGGCCTGAGGCGGCATAAAAACCGCAAAGGTCATGGTACAACCATTGACCTCCGATTCATGCTGGTAACGACGGTGCCAGCCACCGAAGCTCCGGTTGCTGGCAAGCAGTTGTAGTGTGTCCATGATGTTTTATCCGGAAGACTCCAAAGCCGTGCAGAACACGGCTTCAGAGAATTGAGATTACTGGTCGAAATGAATAACGGTACGAATACTTTTGCCTTCATGCATCAGGTCAAAAGCGTCGTTAACCTTGTCCAGAGACATGGTATGAGTAATAAAGTCATCCAGCTTGAACTCGCCTTTCATATAGCGTTCAACGTATTCAGGCAGCTCCGAACGACCTTTCACACCACCAAAGGCAGAACCTTTCCAGACACGTCCGGTCACCAGCTGGAATGGCCGGGTAGAAATCTCCTGCCCTGCACCCGCCACGCCAATAACAACGGACTCACCCCAACCTTTATGACAACACTCAAGGGCGCTGCGCATAATATGGACATTACCAATACACTCAAAGGAGAAGTCCACACCGCCATCGGTCATATCAACAATAACTTCATGAATCGGTTTCTCGTACTTTTTAGGGTTAACGCAGTCGGTCGCACCCAGTTTACGAGCCAGATCAAATTTAGCTTCATTAATATCAATCGCAATAATACGACCAGCGCCTGCCATTTGCGCGCCAATGATGGCTGAAAGGCCAATACCACCCAGACCAAAGACAGCCACAGTATCACCAGGCTTTACATCAGCAGTGTTGGTCACCGCGCCCATGCCAGTGGTCACACCGCAGCCAAGGAGGCAAACCTCTTCAAGCGGCGCTTCAGGGTTAATCTTTGCCAGAGAAATTTCCGGCAGTACGGTGTATTCAGAAAAGGTAGAAGTTCCCATGTAATGGTAAATGGGCTGTCCATCAATGGAAAAACGTGTAGTACCGTCAGGCATTAAACCTTTGCCCTGGGTTTCACGGATTTTCTGACACAGGTTGGTTTTGCCTGATTTGCAGAACTTACACTCACCACATTCCGGCGTGTAAAGTGGGATTACATGGTCGCCCACTTTGAGACTGGTGACACCTTCACCAACAGACTCAACAATACCACCACCCTCGTGACCAAGAATGGCTGGGAAAATACCCTCAGGATCATCCCCCGACAGCGTGAAAGCATCGGTATGGCAAACGCCGGTAGCGACCATACGGACTCTTACTTCACCGTACTGCGGCGGCATGACATCAACCGTTTCCATGGAAAGAGGCTTACCGGCTTCCCAGGCGACAGCGGCTCTGGACTTCAGTGTCTTTGCAGACATTGCATTCTCCTTTGTCTGTTGCGCATTCGGGCAACAAATATAAAAGCTTCAAGATGCAACCAGTATATTTTCTTACACACCTCGTGATAATCCGCCAAATCGGAAATAGACTTTTGCAGCCCTGTAATAATCAGGCTTATAATTTTTATTTTTCGTTCGGAGAACCTATGGCCAACTGGGAAGGGATTAGAGAGTTTGTTGCTGTTACAGAAACGGAGTCGTTTACGCTCGCCTCTAAGCGTCTTGGACTATCCATCGCCCAGGTTAGTCGTCAGGTCAGTGCACTGGAGCAAAGGCTCGCAACCAAACTGTTTTATCGAAGTACACGACGGGTTACAGTGACTGAAGCGGGACAGCTTTTTTACAATCACTGTCGTCCACTACTGGATGGACTGGATGAAGCGGAAGCTGTACTAACCTCGTTACAGACGCACCCCAAAGGCTCAATCAAGGTCACCACACCAGTGACTTTTGGTGAAAGGTATATTGCTCCAGTCGTCAATGCCTATTGCTATGAATTCCCCGATATCAACGTTGAACTGAACCTGACCAACCTCCGGGTTGACCTGATTGAAAATGGTTTTGATCTGGCGATACGACTGGGGCAGCTGGACAGCTCTAATATGATTGCCCGACAACTGGGCGTGAGAAGCCAGCACCTGTGTGCCTCGCCGGAGTACATCAAGCAGTTTGGCAGCCCTGAAACCCTGAATGACCTGGAAAGTCACAACTGTTTAATGGGCAGTTCGGATTACTGGCGCTTTGAGGAAAATAACCAGACCCGCAATCTGAAGGTAACAGGCTCTTTGCGGTGCAACAGCGGCAACGCATTGCTGGATGCAGCCCTGAAGGCATTAGGTATAGTGCAACTCCCCAACCATTATGTTGCCCCGGCCATTCAAAGTGGAGAGCTAGTGGAGTTGCTGGCGGACTACCAGCCTCCTGCAGAAGGCATCTGGGTTCTGTATCCCCATAACCGACACCTGTCTACAAAAGTCAGCTTACTGATAGAACGGATTAACCAGAAATTTAAGGAGACTGATATGACGACAAAGGCCAGGACTCCCGGAGAACGCCCCGGCCTTTGAATGATTGCGCTGGCTATTATTCTTCAACCACGCCCTGACTACGCAGGTAATCGTCGTAAGAACCGTGGAAATCGATCACACCTTTATCGGTAATCTCGATGATACGGGTCGCCAGCGATGAAACAAACTGACGATCATGGCTGACAAACATCAGCGTACCCGGATAATTTTCCAGTGCCAGGTTAAGGGCTTCAATGGACTCCATATCCATGTGGTTGGTGGGTTCGTCCATCAACAGAATGTTCGGGCGCTGCTGAATCAGCTTACCAAACAGCATACGACCCTGCTCGCCACCGGAAATCACCTTCACCGATTTTTTGATGTCCGTCTGGGAGAACAGCATTCGTCCCAGGGTGCCACGAATGGTCTGTTCGTCTTCACCTTCGTTCTGCCACTGGCTCATCCAGTCAAACAGGGTCATATCTTCTTCAAAATCAGCACTGTGATTCTGGGCATAATAACCAATGTTGGCGTTTTCGGACCACTTAGCCGTACCGGATTTTGGTGCCATTTCACCCGCCAGCGTGTGCAGCAGCGTGGTTTTACCAATACCGTTCTGACCAATGATGGCAACACGTTCACCCACTTCAACCATCAGGTTTACGTCTTTAAACAACAGGTCTTCATAGCCCTGGGACAGCTTCTCAACCACCAGCGCATTACGGAACAGCTTCTTTTCCTGATCAAAGCGAATAAACGGAGTCTGCCGGCTGGACGGTTTCATCTCTTCCAGCTTGATCTTGTCAATCAGCTTGGCACGGGATGTCGCCTGTTTGGCTTTGGAAGCGTTGGCGGAGAAGCGGCTGACAAAGTTTTGCAGCTCGGCAATCTGTGCTTTTTTCTTGGCATTATCCGCCTGAATACGCTCTTTGGCCTGGGTCGCGGCGGTCATGTATTCATCATAATTGCCCGGGAACAGGCGCAGTTCACCGTAGTCCAGGTCTGCCATGTGGGTGCAGACACTGTTCAGGAAGTGACGGTCGTGGGAAATAATGATCATGGTGCAGTCGCGCTGTTTCAGCACGCCTTCCAGCCAGCGAATCGCATTAATGTCCAGGTTGTTGGTCGGTTCGTCCAGCAGCATGATATCAGGCTCGGCAAACAGCACCTGTGCCAGCAATACCCGCAATTTCCAGCCGGGAGCCACGGCACTCATCGGCCCGTAATGCTGTTCCAGTGGAATATCCAACCCCAGCAACAGTTCACCGGCACGGGCTTCCGCAGAATAACCGTCCATTTCGCCAAACATAACTTCCAGGTCTGCAACCCGCATACCTTCTTCTTCCGTCATGTCACTTTTGGCATAGATACGGTCACGCTCTTCTTTGACTTTCCAGAGTTCGGTGTGTCCCATGATTACGGTGTCAATCACGCTGCACTCTTCGTAGGCGAACTGATCCTGATTCAGCTTTGCCATACGCTCATTCGGGTCGAGGTTGACGTTGCCGGAAGTGGCTTCCAGCTCCCCCCCGAGAATCTTCATAAAGGTAGACTTGCCGCAGCCGTTGGCACCAATCAGTCCGTAGCGGTTACCGTCACCGAATTTAACGGAAATGTCCTCAAACAGTGGCTTATCGCTGAACTGCATGGTGATATTGGCGGTTGTGATCAAATTTTCGTCCTGCTTTTTATCAGTGGTAACGTGAAGGGAGCGCAGAGTACACGGCAAAGCACAATGCTTCAATGACCAGAAATACTCACCGCTTATGATCAAGATATAAACAAAGCAGGAAAAAAAACAAGTGAAAGCGACAGAAGTCCATTAAAAATGGCTGGCTGTATGCAATCGCTTCTGACACCGACAGCGCGCCACAGATAACAGATTGTGCTGTTTTTGACTACTTTAATTGGCAACATAAAAAAGCTGATTATTAACTAATATGTCATTTTTATCGTTTTACCGGCTTTTACTAACAACTCTTTTTCTTTGTTCATTTGCGACCAGAGCCTGCTCAGGTCTTCCTGACGCTGCCTATCAATGGAGCCTTAGCAAAAACGGCAGAACTGTTGCCCGGGGAACATACATTGAAAAATTCGCCTCCTGGCTTCCATCTTTTAAATACACAGACAATAACAACGTGTTCAGACGAGACTCCGTAGTACAAATAAGAAGAACTGTTGACTGGATTGACAGATGGGAAGCCGATAGTCATAAAGAATCCATGGCTTGCAAATTTTTGCGATTAGCAAGCTTTAAGAGTTTAATTCGTTATACATATAGAATTCCCTCTGTGGATTTTTTGGTGGAGCTTAACTATTTACTGTATACCTCTGAAACAAAACGCTCCGGTGCATGGCATCAAATATGGGGAAATCAGCCAGAGTCTTATTTCAATCATTACAGATTACCGAATGATTTTGAGATAGTCAGTCTTGGTTATACTCCAGCAAACAGAAGAAACGTCATTAATATTTTACCTGAAACATTGGTTCTCAGGCTTTCTCTCGGAGAGCCTGAAGTACACCAGTGGCTTTTGGGTCGCATTCGTGATTTAGAATCAGGCTCTGCAGCTATCGCCATAAGGGAAGGTCAACACGGCATACCACTGAATAATATGCCCAGCCTGAGACCACTGCACCGTAGAGGGATAAGATGGCAGGAGCGCATCATTGTGCCCGGTTTTTACGAGCAACAAACTCCGGTAGAGATAACGCTCGTAGCTCTTCAAAACAACCAACCCGCAATGCAAGCCCATAGTTCCTCTTATCAGGTTCCGCGATCCTATAGCGTTGAGATCGTTTCGACCCGGGACCCGGCTCTGAATTCGGGACCGCAGTTTTACATCTCTCTGGTTATCAGCCCCTGGAGTGAGGCATCGAACTACCTTATTGTGTCTCATGCCGACATTTATGAGGGGGATTATCACTTTCAATTTGTCCATCAGAATTTTCCTGATCCGGAGTCTGTTTCTGGCTCTCAGCAGAATGTTTATTTATCCGGAAATGGACAGCTGAGTGACGCATTGCGGGCTCATTTAAATCCCGGGAGTTTCTAAACGTTCAGAACCTTCGAATCGTTTATCTCATCACCACTCATTACCAAAACACCCAATAGTCATGCAGGCACTCGCAATACCAGCACTTAAACGACAATGGGAACATCTCGTGATGAGATATCTGCAATCAGGCACCTCGTTCTTTATAAAATTGACTAGACTGACCTCTCTTATACACAAACTCTCTTTAATATCAGGCGGTTAAAATTGAAAGCTCTAAATTTTATCTTACTGAAAGTTCTGTTTTTTTTACTGGCAATCACAGTGCTGAATTCGCAGGCACAAAATGAATTCAAATTTATTAATAACATTGACAAACGAGAAACCACGATCACAGTGAGTCAAGTAACTGGTAAAGATGATCGGAATCGTTTAAGGGTCGATTCAAAGACCAGACCGGATAACGGCAATGAAAGAATACTCTATTGGCTGGAAACAGATGTAAACCCGGATGGCTCCTGGTTATTATCTGACGCAGTGCATGAGAGCGAGCCCCTGGAGTTTTCTGTTTTGACTCGTCGCTTCCTTGCTGAGCAGACTCAGACGGGACGAGTTGGATCTGTTCATGTATTGTTGCCGTTTGTCTATCTGCATGATGAAACTTTAAGAGTTCGAGCTGAGTTGAGTTATGTGACGATCAATAACGCCCCGAACAATCAAGACGATAGTGCTTTTACTCTTGAGGGAAATTTGAACGTGGTACGGCAAATAGAGCTACGGTCAGCTGCTCCCGTTTCGATCCCTGCCACAGTCGAGGTTGAATTCAATCCGGAGAATGACCAGCTCACGAGGTTTGTGATTCGCACTGCAGAAAGAGAGGATGTGAACTTCACTGGTGAACTGCTCTCAAGTGACAGCAGTGAGCAGGGTGCTGATGGGCAGGATGAGCAATCGGTTGTAAATGATCCGAAAACCACTGATGGCGACCCAAATGAAGGAGAAACTGGGTAGTGGGGTAAACCTGATATTTTGTAGTTGTTTGCTAAAATACGGCGTATGCCGTATTTGTCATGGTGCGATATGAAAATGTGCTCCACACCAGTTCACTGCCCGAAATGTGGCGGTAATGATGTTAAAAGCTTTGGTTACAGTGTTCATAATGTTCCTCGCTACTTTTGCTGTAATGCTGAATGTGAAACCAAGTCCTTTATGCTTGAGTACCGGTATAAAGCTTATGAGCCAGGCGTTAAAGAAAAAGTCGTCGATATGGCAATTAATGGTGGCGGCATCAGGGATACAAGCAGGGTTTTGGGAATCAATAAAAAAACAGTAATAAACACATTAAAAAAAAGAGAAAGGCTTAGTTCAAGTTAATCCAAATATTCAGAAAATGGATCTTGGAACGGGTGCTGTGATTCACGTAGGCCGTGCCTGCCAAGAGGCTGAGATAGATGAACAGTGGTCGTATGTGTTTGAAAAAAGTAACCAGCGTTGGCTTTGGCATGCAGTTGATCATGCGACCAATACTGTTTTGGCTTACGTTTTTGGGAAACGAAAGGATGAGGTTTTCAAAAAACTAAAAGAGCTTCTTGAACCATTTGGTATCAAGAAATTTTATACTGATGATTGGGGAGCCTATGAACGTAATCTCGACGAAAGCAGACACATCATTGGAAAAGAAAATACTCAGAAAATTGAACGTAAAAACCTGAATTTTAGAACTTGGATTAAGCGTCTGGCCAGAAAGACAATATGCTTTTCAAAGTTAGAACAAATGCACGATATTGTTATTGGCCTGTTGATCAACAAAATCGAATTTGGCATTGACATCCATGAAATATAACAGGTTTGCCCCACTACCGAGAAACTGAAAGGACGCAACCTGTCGCAAGTGATTCAGAATCCAAAGCTACTGACGGCGGACAGGATGAAAAAGGTACGGAGGATAAGCAACCGGTCGCAAGTGATTCAGAATCCAAAGCTACTGACGGCGGACAGGATGAAAAAGGTACGGAGGATAAGCAACCGGTCGCAAGTGATTCAGAGTCCGAAGCTCCTGACTACGATCAGGATGAAAGAGGTACGGAGGATAAGCAACCGGTCGCAAGTGATTCAGAACACGAAACTACTGGCGACGACCGGGATGAAAGAGGTACGGATGATAGCCATACTTTGCCGATTGATATTCCAGGAGCTGGTCAGAACCATGCTGATGGTTTGCCGAACAGAACTCCAGCTGATCAATTAAACTCCAGAGCAGGTGTGTATGTGTTTGGCAGTGTAGGCCCGGGAGCAGAGGGTGTAGGTGACACTAACGTTAAATAGTCCTGCAGATCAATAAACAAGGAGTGGTTTGTTTTCGGTTATTGCTGATTTCTGAGGCATGAAAGCCAGCTTCAGGGTGAAAAACAGGGTCAGGCCCTGTTCAGCCCTGAAGTTGATGCCCTGTGAATCGGCTTTCTGCAAGTAAGACCAAAGCATCATTAATACCATCGCCCACCATGGCAACTGGACAGCTGAGTGACGCATTGCGGGCTCATTTAAATCCCGGGAGTTTCTAAACGTTCAGAACCTTCGAGTCGTTTATCTCATCACCACTCATTACCAAAACACCCAGGTAGTCATGCAGGCAATCGCAATACCAGCACTTAAACGACAATGGGAACATCTCGTGATGAGATATCTGCAATCAGGCACCTCGTTCTTTATAAAATTGACTAGACTGACCTTTCTTATACACAAACTCTCTTTAATATCAGGCGGTTAAAATTGAAAGCTCTAAATTTTATCTTACTGAAAGTTCTGTTTTTTTTACTGGCAATCACAGTGCTGAATTCGCAGGCACAAAATAAATTCATATTTACTAATCACATTGACGCACGAAAAACAAAGGTCACAGTGGAAGAAATTTCTCCCGATGGTAGAGATCTTTTAAGGGTCGAGACATTGACCAGTCCGGATAACGGCGGTGGTACTATATCCTTGATGAAGCAAGCAGATGTAAACCCTGATGGCTTCTGGTCATTATCTGACGTAGGGCATAAGAGAGAGTCCCTGAAGTTTTCTGTTTTGACTCGTCGCTTGCTTGTTGAGCAGTCTCAGACGGGACGAGATGGATCTCTTCATGTATTGTTGCCGTTTATCTATCTGTATGATCAAACTGTAAGTGTTCGAGCTGAGTTGAGTTATGTGACGATCAATAACGTCCCGAACAATCAAGACGGTAGTGCTTTTACTCTTGAGGGAAATTTGAACGTGGTACGGCAAATAGAGCCAGCTGTTCGGACTTCGCCCCGTGCCACAGTCGAGGTTGAATTCAATCCAGACAATGACCAGCTCACGAGGTTTGTGATTCGCACTGCAGAAGGAGAGGATGTGAACTTTACTGGTGAACTGCTCTTAAGTACCAGCAGTGAGCAGGGTGCTGATGGGCAGGGTGCTGATGGGCAGGATGAGCAATCGGTTGTAAATGATCCGGAAACCACTGGTGGCGACCCAAATGAAGGAGAAACTGAAAGGACGCAACCGGTCGCAAGTGATTCAGAATCCAAAGCTACTGACGTCGATCAGGATGAAAAAGGTACGGAGGATAAGCAACTGGTCGCAAGTGATTCAGAATCCAAAGCTGCTGACGTCGATCAGGATGAAAGAGGTACGGAGGATAAGCAACCGGTCGCAAGTGATTCAGAACACGAAGCTGCTGACGACGATCAGGATGAAAAAGGTACGGAGGATAAGCAACCGGTCTCAAGTGATTCAGAACACGAAACTACTGACGACAATCAGGATGAAAGAGGTACGGAGGATAAGCAACCACCTGTCTCAAGTGATTCAGAACAAGTTACTGGCGACAATCAGGATGAAGATGGCGTGACAGATAATCAACCGGATGATAGCCGTACTTTGCCGATTAATATTCCAAGAGTTGATCAGAACCATGCTGATGGTTTGCCGATCAGAACTCCAGCTGATCAATTAGACTCCAGAGCAGGTGTGCTTGGCAGTGTAAGCCCGGGAGCAGAGGGTGTAGGTCACACTAAAGTTGAATAGTCCTGCAGATCAATAAACAAGGAGTGGTTTGTTTTCGGTTATTGCTGATTTCTGAGGCATGGAAGCCAGCTTCAGGGTGAAAAACAGGGTCAGGCCCTGTTCAGCCCTGAAGTTGATGCCCTGTGAACCGGCTTTCTGCAAGTAAGATCAAAAAACGGATTGCAGGTGTGGCAACGCATGCGGTCACCGCTGCCCTCGTTTCAGCAAGCGCATAGCATTCAGTGTCACCAAAATAGTACCACCTACATCAGACAGAACGGCTCCCATTAAGCCAGTAATGCCAGACAATGTGGTCAGAAGAAAGAGCGTATTGATACCAAGAGCCAGTACGATGTTCTGCCGGACAATTCGTGCTGTCTTTTGAGACAGGCTGATCATCCCCGCCAGTTCAGGTAAGCGTTCATGGGTCAGAGCCGCATCAGCGGTTTCCAGAGCCACATCGCTGCCACGCCCCATGGCAATGCCCAGCTCGGCAGATTTCAGTGCCGGTGCATCATTAATACCATCGCCCACCATGGCAACAGCACCGTTGCCATTAGCCTGCAATTCACGAATCGCATTGACTTTGTCTTCCGGCAGTAGTTCTGCACGGTAGTCAATTCCCAGCTGTCCGGCAATGGCGGCAGCCGCCCGGCGGTTATCCCCCGTTAGCATAGTGCTGCTGATGCCCATAGCCTTTAACCGCTGCACCGCTTCGGCGGCATCATTGCGCAATGTATCCGCCAGGGCAATCAGACCCTGAACCTGCTGATCAGCCAGTACAACCACTACTGTATTACCCAGGGACTCCAGGGTACTAATGCGTTCAGCCAGATCGCGTTGTTGCAGGGATTCAGTCATAGCTTTTGGTGAAGTGACCTGTACTGAACGCCCGTTCACCACCCCCTTAACACCTGTTCCCGGCATTACAACCACATCCTCAGCCTCGTGAACAGTAATGCCCGAAGTTTTTGCCCTGTTCATAATCGCCGTTGCCAGAGGGTGGCTCGACCCCTGTTCAATGGCTGCTGCCAGAGAAAGTACGTCCGCTTCAGAGCCAGAAAAGGGCTCTACAGCAGTCACCTCAGGCTTACCTTCCGTCAGCGTTCCGGTTTTATCAAATGCCAGATGTTTCACCTGTCGTAACTGCTCCAGAGCCGCGCCACCCTTGATCAGGGCACCAAAGCGGGCAGCCGCTGCCAGGCCTGAGGTCACTGCCGCCGGAATAGACACCACCAGCGCACAGGGACAGGCAATCAACAGCAATGTCAGTGCTTTATACGTCCAGGCGTACCAGCTTGCTCCAAACAGTAACGGGGGAATAAGCATGACCAGCGCAGAAATGCCAATCACCAGCGGGGTATACCAGGCACTGAAACGGTCAACCAGCCGGGCGATAGGTGCCCTGCGTTCTTCCGCTTCCTCAATCAGCTGAACAATACGGTCAATCGCGTTGGAACCGGGTTTGGATACCACAGTGACACGGACGACCTTGTCAACCACCAGGCTACCAGCCATCACTTTTTCACCCCGTAAGCGGGTGACAGGAATGGATTCGCCGGTCAATGCACTCTCATCAAAGACGCCCATAGCTGAAGCATTGTCACCCACATTGTTACCCACATTGTTACCCACATTGTCATCCAGTATGCAGTCAACGGGCAGACGGTCTCCGGGGCGGACTTCTATCAGGTCGCCCGGTTGCAGAAATTCAGCCGGCACATCATTAATTCGCTGACCGCTTTCTATCCGTATAGCGGTATCCGGAGCCAGCTCCATCAGACTCTGAACACCGGCGCGGGCTTTGTGGGCTGCCACACTTTCCAGCATCTGACCAATAGAAAACAACAGCAGTACCAGCGTCGCTTCGAAGGTTTCCCCAAGAACCAATGCGCCAATAGCAGCCACCGACATCAGTGTCTCAACCCCAAACCAGCTGCCATTCTTTGCCTGAGCAACCGACTTGCGAATAAAGGGGATCACTCCGACGATAGCCGGTGCATAAAACGCCAGCTCTCCCCAGCCGGGTACCTGCAGATAAACCAGTGCAGCCAGAACCGTTAATCCGCCAAGAAGCAACAGGTCTAGGTGTAACCTCCAGAATGACGACTCTTCAGCCGTTGCCTGGCTGCCCTCGATACTGAAACCCAGTTCATCCACCTTCGCTTTAATAGCCTGGGGTTTAACAGAGCTGTCCATATCCACCAGCAGGCGTTCCGTTGAGTAAACCACCCTGACCTGGCTGACACCCTGCATTCCTGCCAGTGCCTTTTCGACCTTGGCAGCACAGCTCCCGCAATCCATACCCCTGATAAACCACTTATACCGGAGCACATCGGCTGCTGCACCAGACAGCGATTGAGACCCTGCCCGGGAAGAGCAGTGGGTTGAGCTGCATTTATCCATGACGGCTCTCCATAAACGCATAAATATATGTTTATATGTTTACGGGAAAACATATAAATGTCAATTTATTTGACTAGGTACTGTGCATAACCTGCATAAGCAGACCTGATGACTTTACTTTATCCGTCTGATTCATCTAACCTTTTTAAGCTTTTATTCTGTCTTCCGGATTTTCATGCACACGACATCTGACTTACTTAATCAGGCTATACAACTGCGTATTGCAGAACTGTATTGCCTGGCAGAACGACATTTCCTGAAACGCTTTAAACGACCAGCCGTACTGCTAAATCTCAGGGGGCAAACTGCCGGACAGGCATGGCCCGAGCGCAACCTGCTCAGGCTGAACAGAGTATTACTGGAAGAAAACCAGCAGCATTTTCTCAAGCATACGCTTGGGCATGAAGTGGCACACCTGATTGCTGAAAATGTTTATGGCAGAAAAATTCGCCCTCACGGCAGGGAATGGAAATTTGTGATGGAACAGGTGTTCAGCCTGCCTGCAAACCGAACACACAGCTACAACACCAGACACTCAGCCAGGCGTCCATTTGCCTATCGCTGCCAGTGTCCGGATAAAACCATTCACTTGTCAGCAATTCGCCATAATCGCGCCTTGAGAGGGACGGTATACCAGTGTGTCAGCTGTAAAAGTCCGTTAAGATTTGAAACCACTGCCTGAACCGCAATGAGCTGAATGCAAGCTAAGCAAAAAAGAGTATGTGGTCTATAGTTGGCATGAAAATAGACAATCAAATCGCTCTATTGATCATAACTCACAATAAAAAACTCATTGCACCGGAGTGCTTTTTCTCAAATGGCCTTAAAGAAGAAGACAGGCTCACTGGCTTTGGTCAGTCTGCTGGCAATATTTTTCAGCCAGCTACTGCTTGCCAGTGAAACCCGACATTACATCGTATTAATTAATGGAGTACCCAGGCAGGCAGAAGTGGTTATCGAGAGAACAGGCAGTTTCTTGGATCAGGGCAGTGTGACCACTAACATAGAAGGTTTTGAACGTTTTACCTACACCTATTCTCCTGACCTGAACTCGCAGGCAGGTTATTTCCTGAGAGTCACATCACCACCTCATGATACTTTCCATACGGTACTAGCTGAAAGCGTACAATTAAACAACGAAAGATTCGGGACTCTTTTTCTGGATGACATCTCTTATTGGCTGGAAGACAGCCCGGCAGTGAGCCTGGACGGCGTGACCTTGCAACTACCTATTTACCGCATCTACTCCTTTAACACTCATCCTCAGGGCAGTGGTCACTCCAGTATTTTTCAGGGTTACCACTATTCCCCTGGGCATTCAGAAAGTCCTCAGACAGAACTGATAGTTGACGATCAGTTTAACCTTGTCCAGATGTCTTCAGATAACTGGCGAATAACCGCGATTCAGACTCCTGAAACAGTCACTTCACTGCCAGAAGAACAGCCATCGAAGGAATCCGATACCTGGCCAGAGTCTGATTCAGAGTCGGAGTTAGAGTCAGAGCTGGACTCTGACTACGAAGAAATTATATCTAGCTGCTCCAAACTGAATATAAACGCCTATAAAAAAGACCCGAAAGATGATGACGACCCGAAAGCCCCCTGCATACCAGAACATTGTTCTCAATTGTACTCTATGGTTTCGGCACAGATACCCTGCAGAAACCAGTCTCTCCCGGAGATGCTTAGCACACTGAAAACACCGTTCCCCAAGACCCCGGTAGAACTGCATTTTTCTTCAGATACTCTGTACCAGCATCTTATAAAAAAAGCGCTTATTATTTTTATGATCCATGAATTAAGGCCGTTATAAATAAGATCACGTAAGCATTCGGTGAACCCATCTGAAGCATGACTATTTGACCATGTTCAACTATATTTCCTGAATGCTTTCTTCAGTTCTTTCCACTACCACTGAAGCTGATATCGTGAAAACACCTTTTGCTTATGCGCGAGTAACGCTAAGCAAAATGGAGTACATAGAGCTCAAAGCGCAAGCTTCATATTGGAAGAGACTTGAACTGTAAAAGCAGGCTAAAGTTTGTAGATCGTGCAATAAACAATCCTTAAAACACCCATCGTTTGACCACACCCGCCAATCGTTTGGCCATAACCGCCAAATTCAGAGTTCCTGATATACGTCAACGCTCTTCTGAACAAAATCGGTACTATTTTTTTATTCATAATTACAACAACAGCTCTACAACAAAAAAGGACGAATCTTATGGATATAAGACCCATTATCAAGGGTGTTATTGCCAAAAACTGCAACCCGGAAGGGTGCAGGGAGAGCGTTCAGTCGCAGATTCACCAGCTACAGCAATTGCCCGCTATCAGCACTGGCCCCAAAAAAGTACTGGTCATCGGAGCTTCTTCCGGGCTGGGTCTTGCCACCCGGATCTCACTGGCCTTTGGCGGTCGCGCGGATACCATCGGAATTTCCTATGAGCGTCCGCCATCAGGGGAAAAATCGGGGACAGCAGGCTGGTTTAATAACCTGGCGTTCACTGAAGCTGCCGAAAAAGAGGGATTGATCGCCAAAAACTTTGTTGGCGACGCTTACTCTGAACCAATGCAACAGCAGGTTGTTGACTATATCCGTTCAGAGTTTGGAGGTTCCATTGATTGCATCGTTTACAGTCTCGCCGCAGGTGTTCGCCCCAGGCCTGATGGTTCAGGCTTTTGGAAATCATCATTGAAACCTGTGGGTGAGCCATTTGCTGGCAATATCATCAATATTGAAAAGGACCAGATGCAATCCGTTTCCATGCCTCCCGCCTCCCCGGAAGAGGTGCAGGAAACCGTTAAGGTAATGGGCGGGGAAAACTGGGAAGAGTGGATTCGTTGCCTGGATAGCAACAACCTGCTGGCCAGAGGGGTTAAAACCATCGCCTTTTCCTACATTGGCAGCGACGTCACCTACCCCATCTATTTTGGGGGCACCATGGGACAGGCCAAGCTTCATCTGCACGATACTTCGGACAGACTCAATAAGTTTCTGAGTAAGCACCAGGGAGAAGCTCACATTGGTGTCAGTACCGCTCTGGTCTCCAAGGCTTCAGTATTTATTCCGGGCTTTTCCTGCTACATGATGGCACTGTCCAAAGTACTGAAGCAAAAGGGAGAGCATGAGACCTGTGTCGCTCATATGCATCGGATGATGAAAGACTTCCTGTTCAATCCGGAAGGTGTCAAAACGGATGAAAACCGGCTGATCAGAGCCGATGACCGGGAACTGAACCCGGAAGTTCAGGCAGAAATATTCAGACTGATAGACAAAGTGACCGCAGAAAACTTTCGATCTGACCAGTACGCAGACTACTCCGGATTTATCGAAGAATTCATGGGGCTAAGCGGCTTTACTGCCAAAGACCGTGTGTTTCCTGAGACCATTGCCAGCCAGGAACCTGCCCTGAAGTAATGTCTCTTTTCCACAGGGCCACAGAGAAAAGTTTTTCTTTAAGCCCTGTGGCTACCTCAGTCACGATAAGCCAAAGCCCGGCTGATCAACTCGGCAAACTGCTGCCCATACTGCTCCAGCTTGTACTGCCCTACTCCGGAGATATGCGACATGGCTTCCAGATCACAGGGCTTGTGTTTGAGCATTTCAAACAGCGTTTCATTGTTAAAAATAATGTAAGCAGGCACACCCTGTTTTTCTGCCATTTCCCGTCGCAGGGTACGCAGGGCATCCCACAGGGGCTTCTCTTCATCGGCCACAATCACACGGTCTTTCTCAATCGGTTGGGTGCTTTTAGTGGTGGCGTGTTCGTATCGATCCTGTCTCAGCAAAATGCGCTCATCGCCTTTCAACAGAGGTCGACATCGTTCATTCAGCTTGAACGAACCATGCCCTTTAATATCGACATTGATATACCCCCGCGCCACCAGCTGACGATAGATAGAACGCCATTCTGTCTGTTTATAATCTTTGCCAATGCCGTAGGTACTGATGTTCTGATGGCCAAAATGACTTACCTTCGAGGTTTCCTTACCCATTAACACATCGACGAGATGGCTGACACCAAACAACTGCCCGGTACGGTAGACACAGGACAAAGCCTTGCGCGCAGCTTCTGTACCATCCCAGGTGTCTACAGGCTCAAGACAGAGGTCACAGTGACCACACTTTTCATCCATGGGCTCATCAAAATAATTAAGCAACACCTGACGCCTGCAACTGGTCACTTCACACAGCGACAGCATGGCATCCAGCTTTTGCTGTTCAACCCGCTGTATGTCAGGGCTGGCGTTAGAGCCCGCCTGAATCTGCCGCAGCAGGACCACATCCTGCAAGCCATAAACCATCCAGGCAGTTGCCGGTAAACCATCACGGCCTGCCCTGCCGGTTTCCTGATAGTAGGCTTCAATGCTCTTAGGCAAATCCAGATGCGCTACAAAGCGAACATCAGGCTTATCGATACCCATACCAAAGGCCACGGTGGCTACAATAATCAGGCCGTCTTCCTTGAGGAAACGTTGTTGATTGCGGCTTCGCTCCTCATTGCTCATACCGGCATGGTAAGGCAGTGCCTCACGCCCCTGTTCATTCAGCCAGCGCGCCGTATCTTCTACCCGCTTTCGGGACAGACAGTAAACAATGCCTGAATCGTCCGGATGCTCTTTTTGGAGAAAGCGCAGCAGTTGGTGTTTGCCCTGTTTTTTCTGGCTGATACGGTAAAAGATATTGCTGCGATTGAAACTGTCGACAAAGACCCTGGCATTATCCAGCTCCAGACGCTCTGCAATTTCCTTACG
Organism: Endozoicomonas gorgoniicola; assembly: GCF_025562715.2. Lineage (NCBI taxonomy): Bacteria > Pseudomonadati > Pseudomonadota > Gammaproteobacteria > Oceanospirillales > Endozoicomonadaceae > Endozoicomonas > Endozoicomonas gorgoniicola. Next base: position 492,339 of record NZ_JAPFCC010000001.1, on the reverse strand, counting down.
TGTGCGCCGGTCTGCTGTAGCCGTTAAGGCAATGCGGGGAATACCGGGATAACGGTATTTCAAACGACACAGCTGCAGGTATTCCGGCCGGAAATCATGCCCCCACTGGGAGACACAGTGGGCTTCATCAATGGCAAAGAGCGCCAGTTTTACCTGATCCAGCAGGCGCTGCATACTTTCTGTCAAAAGACGTTCCGGGGCAACGTACAGCAGGTCAAGATGACCGGTCAGCAACTCCTGTTCTATTCGCTGTTGTTCAGGGTAGGGAGTTCCGGAGTTCAGACTTTCTGCCCGGATGCCCAGCTGCTTGAGCGAGCTGATCTGGTCTTCCATCAGGGCAATCAGTGGCGACACAACGACCGTTGTTCCTGCCAGTGCGAGGGCTGGCACCTGATAGCAAAGAGACTTGCCCCCTCCGGTTGGCATCAGAACCAGAGCATCAAGTCCCTGAATAACCGTGTTAATGACCTCTTCCTGAAATCCGCGAAAAGATTCATAACCAAAGGTGTTGCGCAAAATCTCCAGTACAGAATCAGTCATGGGTATCCGCTATATGGTAAAACCAAGTAAGGTAAAGCCAGAAATTAAACGACGATAAAATAATAATTAGAACCGACACTGTACATTATAACAGGGAAAGAAATGATGATCAGAAGATTCTGAGGTAAACTGTGCGATTAATTTCATCACTCAAATTGAGCCCCCCATGCAGAACACCCGTTCTACCATTGAACACCTTTTAACTCAGTATTCTGAAGAAGAGCCGCTGAATTTTCATGCCGTCCATGGCTTTATGACCGCACTGGCCATCTGTCCGGTTGACCTGAGCGAAGCAGAACGCAATGACATTCTGTTTGATGTTCCGGTATCTCTGAACAGTGAAGACCAGAAAGCACTGAACCTGGCGCTCACCGATGTTGCCCGCAGTATCGATCGCCAGTTTAACGAAGAAGAAGGCTTCACTCTGTCTTGTGAAGAAGAACTGGACGACCCAGAAGACGAAGCACTGTTCGACTGGTGTGGCGGCTTTATGGAAGGTCATTTCCTGAATGAAAAGCAGTGGTTTGTCGAACACGAACAGGAAGTGTGCGAACTGTTGCTGCCGGTTATGCTGGCGTCCGGCCTGTTTGACGAAGAGCCGGAGTTTCAGGAAATCCTGAACAACGAAGAACTCACCGAAGACATGACCAGTCAAATTCCGGAAGTGTTGATGGAGTTGTACCTGCTGTTCAATTCTCCCGAGGAGAGCAGCACCAAGTCTGCCGCCAAAGGCGCTGGCAAACCGAAATCCAAAAGTGGGAAAAAGAGTTCACATCCCCGCAAGACACGCTAAACAGTATTATTGTCGCAGGCTGCTGAAGTCTGCGATTAAAATTTAGATAACAGGTAATATCAATCTTTCAGGAGCGGGGAATATCATCCAAAGTATCCAGAACATCTTCCAGCTCGGCAATCATTTGTCGAATCAGCTGCCGGTACTTTGAAGAGTCCTGCTTCAGAGCCTCACCCTTAAGGTAGGCGCGAGCGCCATCAATAGTGTAGCGCTGTTCGTAGAGCAGGCTGCGAATCTGCCGTATCAGCAATACATCCTGACGACGGTAGTAGCGACGATTGCCACGGCGAACCGGTTTCAGCTTGGAAAATTCCTGTTCCCAGTAGCGCAGAACATGTGACTTTACCTGGCACAGTTCACTCACTTCACCAATGGTAAAGTAGCGTTTGCCAGGAATGACGGGTAATTCCGCCTGCTGGTCAGATTCTTCCTGAACGCTGGAATCAGCTGTTCTGAACTCGGTGTCCTGCATAAGCTTCCACCCTCGCCTTAAGCTTCTGCCCGGGTCTGAATGTTACAACACGACGTGGAGTAATCGGTATTTCCTGTCCGGTTTTAGGGTTACGTCCTGGCCTTGCTTTTTTGTCACGCAGATCAAAGTTGCCAAAACCTGACAGTTTTACCTGTTCGTTATTTTCCAAAGCCTGACGGATCTGTTCGAAAAACTGTTCGACCATCTCCTTGGCTTCTCTCTTATTAAAACCAAGTTCCTCGTGCAGGTACTCGGCTATATCCGCTTTAGTCAGGGCTCCCATGGTTACGTCCACTCTTTGTATAGCCAGTAACACAACCCTGCTATTTATATATAAAGCTTTTATGTAAACAGGGTGCCGGGAGTCCTTCACGCCCACTTCTGGTTACCAGCCGCGCATGCTTGCGCTTGGTTCCACTCTCAGCCCTCTGATGGATACCTCGGGGCTGACCTCCTCGTTCTCTTAGAGTGCGTGAACCGTGTTACAAGGTCAAGCAGAAATAAGCGCATGACCATTGGCAAAAAATGACACTGGGAACTACCCGGGACAAAATGGCAGGCTATAGCAACAGGCTGTGGAGGGTCTGCCAAAAAAGTTACCCGCTCATTGTCCAAAGAAGAACGGTAGTTCACGGGCTGGATGCATCAGCATTCAGTGGATGAAATGTTTTTGGAAATCCAGTCTAATCCTGAAAGCGTGCCATAATCTCACAAGCTGACTTTTCCTACGGCATGAATATGGAACCATTTCATTTTTTGTTTATCTAATGTTCTAACCTTTAACCTGACAGGGATGCCGCATGAATAAATTTATAAACGTTGCAGTCATTTTAACAGTGTTTTTCATACCACTGACTAAGGCTGACGATCAAGAAAGCGTAAAACCGCCTATTGCGTATAAAATCATTTCTGACCCAAATATAAAGAATGCTTACCAGGACGGAGAAAAAAGTATTCGTTGGTTCAATAATGAAATAAAAAAAAGAAAATCTGCAGAAAATGATGGAAAACCCTATAAAACATCAGCACTGAAAACAACTCTGCAGAATTTGAAAGGCTTTACTCAACATATTATTGATGGCAATCAGTTCCAGGAAGGACTGACAGGTGATGAAAGTTCAGTTTTTAATAATATCCTCTTCGAGCTCGGCAAGCTTGATGCCGAAGAACCTGAATACAAAGCCCTCATTGAGCTCTCTCAAAAACTTATCTATTTGTATAGCTCTTCCATCAGAATGCGCATGTCTGTAGACGAAAAAGGTATATCAAAAAAGTCTTATCCATTAGAGCATATACCTCCATCTCACACCCGGAATTACGAAGATAAAACTTTATTTCGCAACATCCTTACCCTTGCCGATAAAACAGACATTTTATTACTTCCAACTTTTGAACCTTTAAGTATCAGTGACTTTGTAGGATTCTCCCATCTGAAACTTTATCCTCTGGGACTTATCACAAGTTATACAGAAATGGCTGATGGAGAACAGCACTCTCCTAACCGTTTCCTGAATCACGATATTGCCCACACACGCCTTATAATTCGACATAAATGTTCTCAGGAACCTTTTGAAAGTATGGAATCAGTCCTTAATTTCAAAAAACTGTTAATTAGCGAGGGAGAGTTATTTTTTAATGGCAATTCAAACATTATGAACATGATTAATCTATCACTGTTTATGACAACCCATGAAATAGGGATAGCGGGGTCACCATTGGCAAAGCTATACAATGAAGAAAGCCTTAAAGAATATTTCAATGGCATGTTAATTTTACAACAACATGCTGGCTCTCCTTATAATGCAATACCGAAGGAAGACGTGATTAAAGCCGTCTTCTGGTTTGCCTCTGTGTATGATTTCTGGAAACTAAATAACAAGCCTGCACAGCTGTCTGAAGACAGCAGGCTGACAGTCAAGGAAAACTTCCTGAACCATGAAAAGCTTTATGATCCATTACTGGCAATGGTGGTAGAACAGCAGCCGGTTCCCTGACAATCAGAGAACCGGCAATTCTGTCAGACGAGCATTGACCGCTATCTGTTAACCACGAAGTGTCGCACTGAAGTCTTTTTCAAGGCGGCTTACAATCGCATCAACCAGCTGATTCACTTCTTCGTCTTTCAGGGTGCGCTCAGCATGCTGAAGCTTCATACCCAGAGCCAGACTCTTGTGACCTTCTTCGATACCTTTGCCAGCGTACACGTCGAAAATGCGTACATCAGTCAGCAATTCACCGGCTTCCTGACGAACGACTTCGCACAGGTTGTCAGCAGTCACTTCCTGTTTAACGATCAGCGCCAGGTCGCGACGAACTTCAGGGAATTTGGACAGAGGCTCGAAGCCGGTTACCTTGCCTCTGGTGACAGCATCCAGACGCGCTTCAAACAGGAATACTTCGTTGTCCAGACCCAGAGACTTCTTCAGGGTCGGGTGCAGAGTACCCACATGACCAACGACTTTGCCATCACGAACCAGTGCCGCGCACTGTCCCGGATGCATTGCCGGGTGTGAACCTTTTTCAAAGCAGAATTCACCCGCCACACCGCCTTTGTGCAGTAGCGCTTCAACATCACCCTTGATATCGAAGAAATCAACGGATTCATTGCCAGCGTTCCAGCCTTCAGGGAAACGGGCGCCGGTAATGGCAGCTGCCATGAACTCTTCCTGCTTCAGTTCTTCACCCTCACGGATAAAGGTCTGACCCATTTCAAACAGACGCACACGACTCTGCTGACGATTCAGGTTGTGAGAAACCGCTTTGACCAGGCCTGGCAGCAGGGAAGTACGCATGACCGACAGGTCGCTGGCAATCGGGTTTGCCAGGGCAACAGCTTCACGCTCAGGATCAAACTGGCTATGCAGTTTCGGATCAATAAAGCTGAAACATACCGCTTCCTGATAGCCACGGCTGACCAGCAGACGACGCAGGTCAGCTTCCTGAACCAGAGACTCATCCACCTGTTTCATCTTCAGCAGTGCAGAAGGAATGGTTTCCGGCAGGCGTTCATAGCCGTAGATTCGACCAAGTTCTTCCACCAGATCTTCTTCGATGGAAATATCGAAACGCCAGCTTGGCACTGCAACGCTCCATTTGCCTTCACCTTCAGTCGTCAGTTCCAGACCCAGACGAGTCAGCAGGGCTTCAATCAGATCGTTCTCAATCCTGATACCCAGCAGGGACTCAACCTTTTCTGCACGCAGGTGAACAGTACTCAGGGTTGGCAGGTGTTCTTCGCTGACGTCTTCAGCCACCGGACCGGGCTGACCGCCACAGATATCCAGAATCAGCTGAGTCGCACGTTCAATCGCCTTGCGCTGCAGCATGAAGTCCACACCACGCTCAAAGCGGTGGGAAGCATCAGTGTGCAGACCATAAGAGCGTGCCTTACCCGCAATAGTGATCTGATCGAAGAACGCCGCTTCCAGCAGAACGTTTCTGGTTTCAGCATTCACGCCGGAACCTTCGCCGCCCATGACACCAGCAATACCCAGAGCGTGCTTGTCGTCAGCAATCATCAGGGTGTTACTGTTCAGGGTGACTTCTTCGCCGTTCAGCAGAACCAGCTTTTCTTTGTCTTCTGCCATGCGAACGTTGATGGCACCGTTCAGGGTGTCCAGATCGTAACCGTGCATGGGCTGACCCAGCTCCAGCATCACGTAAGCCGTGACATCAACCACAGGGTCGATAGAGCGGATGCCGGAACGACGCAGACGCTCAACCATCCACAGAGGGGTTGGTTTTGTCACATCCACATCACGGATAACACGGGTCAGAAAACGTGGGCAACCTTCTTTATTGATAATATTTACCGGGAAGGTGTCGTCGATAGCCGGAGCCACCGGCTCAACCTTCAGCTCGTCGACTTCTGCCAGGAAGTTCGCGCTGACTTCACGAGCCAGACCGGCAATGCTCAGGCAGTCACCACGGTTGGGTGTCAGGTCTACGTCGATGATCTTGTCGTCCAGTCCCAGATACTCACGAATATCCTGACCCACCGGAGCATCGGCTGGCAGTTCCATCAAGCCATCGGAAGATTCAGCCATGCCCATTTCTTCTTCGGCACACAGCATGCCGAAGGATTCAACACCACGCAGTTTGGCTTTCTTGATCTTGAAGTTGCCGGGAAGGACAGCGCCTACCATTGCGAAAGGCGCTTTCAGGCCAACACGGGCGTTAGGCGCACCACACACTACCTGTACTTCTTCAGTACCTGTATTCACTTTGGTGACACGCAATTTATCAGCATCAGGATGTTGTTCGCAGGCAACGATTTCGCCAACAACAATACCGGAAAATTCACCGGCAACCGTTTCTACCTCGTCAACTTCCAGGCCCGCCATGGTGATTTTATCCACCAGCTCCTGGGTACCGGCTTCAATTGCTACCCACTGGCGCAACCACTGTTCACTGAATTTCATAGTTTTTTCTCAAATTCCGTTATCTAAAAATCTGTTTCTGGGAATTTGCAATAAACAATCCCCCTCGTCATCCCCGCGAAGGCGGGGATCCACTGTCGTGGTGGATTCCCACCTGCGTGGGAATGACGGAAAGTAAGTGATTTTTCTATTGCTATTACCCTTGATTACATTTGATTAATGAAACTGATTCAGGAAGCGCAGATCGTTCTCGAAGAACTGACGCAGGTCGTTAACGCCGTAACGCAGCATGGCAAAACGCTCAACGCCCATGCCAAAGGCAAAGCCGGAGTATTTCTTGCTGTCGATACCGGAATATTCAAAGACTTTCGGGTGTACCATGCCGCAGCCCAGAACTTCCAGCCACTTGGTGGAACCGTCCGGGTTTTTACCCCATTCGATGTCCACTTCCGCAGAAGGCTCGGTGAACGGGAAGTAGGAAGGACGGAAGCGCACTTTCAGGTCATCACGCTCGAAGAACACGCGCAGGAAGTCACTCAGGACACTCTTCAGGTCGGCAAAGCTTACCTTCTCTGCCACGTACAAACCTTCTACCTGATGGAACATCGGGCTGTGGGTCTGATCAGAGTCACAGCGATACACCTTGCCCGGACACACGATAGCAATAGGTGGTTCCTGATTTGCCCTGGCAAACTGTTCCATCACCCGTACCTGTACCGGAGAAGTATGGGTACGCAGTACAGTGTTGTCGTTGAAGTAAAACGTGTCGTGCATGGCACGCGCCGGGTGATGACCCGGAATGTTCAGGGCTTCGAAGTTATGGTAGTCATCTTCGATCTCAGGCCCGCGAGCCACTTCAAAACCAATACGGCTAAAGTAATCGCTAATGCGCTCCATAGTGCGGGTGATCGGGTGTACCGTACCCATTTCCTGACCACGACCGGACAGGGTGACATCAATGGTTTCGCTCGCCAGACGGGCTTCCAGGGCAGCTTTTTCCATGCCCTCGCGTTTGTCGTTAATCGCAGCCTGTACCTGCTGCTTGGCTTCGTTGATCAGACCGCCAGCCTTTGGGCGCTCTTCAGCAGACAGCTTGCCCAGACCTTTCAGCAGCTGGGTCAGCTCGCCTTTTTTACCCAGAAAGCGAACCCGAACCTGATCCAGGTCAGCGGCATTGGCAGCTGACTCGACTTCAGCGAGGGCGCTTGAGGTAATTGTTTCCAGATTCTCCATGGGGGTTCCCGATGACAGATGCACTACAGAAAATAAACGGCCAAGTCTAGCGTTTATGATTCTCAGGGGCAAACTGTCATAAGAAGAAGTACCTGTTCAGCGCAACAACTAAAGAGCTGTCTCCAATATCATTTGCTGCACTTTGGGCTTTAACTCAAAATCGATATCGTTCAGTGATTCAGACTGTCTATATCTCCCACACAGCCTTCTGCAGACAATTGTCTCAGCTAAACGACTCAGCCAACTCGCCCGCTGTTCAATGACCGCCGGTGGCATAGCCGGTAGTGACTCTGCAACATACAAAGGACTGGCTGCGTCAGCTCCCCAGAGGTTTCGGTTACGCTGTATATTTCGCGTCAATGTAACGTGGTTTATACGATCAAGATGAGTCCGAGAGGAAAACAGCCTCTGGGTAAAATGGTAATATACAGCAATACCTTTCCGGGTCTGGTGTACATGGGAAAGAGTCACGGTAAAATGAGACGAGCTATGCCTTCGCTTAATGCCTTCCGCAAAAAGACGAATACGCTCTACAACATCAGCGTGAGGTATTCTCCTTTCAGGGTTGTCGTAACCAGCAAAGCGAAAAAAGAAGAAGAGACTTAAACGAAATCTTCTATCGAATTGCATGTTTTCGTCTTCAACAGGCGAATTGGATATAACCGTCAGCTGATTCTCTGTGAGTACGTCCTGAAGTGGAGCATTAGACTGCTGACCATTGTCCAGAGCTGTCGCTGACTCTTCGTTGCTATTAACCAAACTCTCTGACTCTGTAAACTCCGGCTCTGCAAACTCTGGCTCTGCAAACTCTGGCTCTGCAGACTCTGACTCTGACTCTGCAAACTCTGACCCTGCAAACTTTAACACTGCAAACTTTAACCCTGCAAACTCTAACCCTTCAAACTCTAACCCTGCAAACTCTGACCCTGAAAACTCTGAATCAGCTTCTTCCTGAATCACTTCAAGTGGTGCCTGCCTAAAGCCACTGGCTGAAGCTGCCTCTCTCTGCTGCTCAGCTACCCAATCCCTTAACATATCGTTCATACCATCAGAGGACTGTTCTACAGAATCAGAATCGGCTTGAGTTTTCAGGTTATCGGTCAGGTACTGCTGAATCTCATTGACATCCGTCCCTGAAATGGCGGTAACACGCATTCTTAAATAAACTTCGGTATGCTCGTTGGCTGAAACGCCCTGAAATGACCAGCTTGAAAGCTTCCTCTCATCCACTAAGTTTCCCATGCTTTCTTCAATAACCGACAGTAATGAATCAGCACTCAGTCTTGTTATTGTTACATCGCTGGCGGATAACAGAATACTGATCATTCTTGAGTTTTTTCTTTGAAAGTCTGTATTAAAGTGCTGCCGGTAAATTGTGCTTCGATTCAAGTAGTTGATTGTATCAAGTTGGTAAAACAGAAACACTATTCTCTCTTTAGCGGCTATACGGGAGGTCGCGCCCGGCCATTGCGATACCTCCTTTACACTGATCCGGTGAACAGGCTGATCGACGTTTGCTGCTTCATTCTGACTGATTTCACTAACACTGAAAACATCGTTAGACAACGGCCTTAAATCCACCAGAGCATAATTATCCAGATAAAAAACAAACCAGCTCTGCGTCTTATTATCCACCACTTTGTAAAAGTGCTTCGCTCGAGAGTTTTTATTTTCTTCTGCAAATACGTTCCAGGAAAAAACACTGATGAGCAACAAACAGATTACTGCACAAATGCGAGGTATCGACTGCTGTTTTTTTATCACTACATACCACCTTATAAAGCTATTTCAAATGACGTTCATAGTTTTTGTCTGCTTAATCTATTAAGAAAAAGTAAGGCTGGCGCTGTTGTACTGTCATTCTTTTTTAAGACATTTCAGATAGAAAAATAGACACATCTTTAAGGTTGTCTAATGATTTTGAACATTCAATAAGTGAATCATCCTCAAGAATGTCGTTACAGTTCAAGAACTGAATACCGCCGGACAAAATGACCACACGCCTGCCTGCTACACCTTCAAGGAAAAAGGCTGGCAATTTTTCAGTAACCAGAAACGATCTGAATTTCCGGTTATCGGTGACAAACAGGATTCCGGTATGGGCTTTTCCGCAGCCACCAGTGCCTGGCACGGTCAAAGACAAAAACTTTATTCCAGCTCCGGGGTTGGAAGGGTTAGACTTTACGCAAAAACCCTATGAAGGCTTTGCGACTTTGATTAGAATCGCCCCTCTGATAAGTAGCCATCACACCATCTGTGGACCAGAATGCAAATCAAGGTAAATGACAAGCAAGTGACAGTGGAGCCCCCTCTAAACCTCAGGGAGCTGCTGAAAGTACTGAGTCTGGAAGACAAAGGGGTAGCCCTGGCGGTAAACTGCCAGATTGTCAGTCGCTCACAGTGGGAAAACCACCCACTGGAAGACGGCGACCAGATAACCCTGATTAAAGCAACCGCTGGCGGATAAACAGAATCTACCAACCCTCCTACCCGGCTGATTACAACAGACAATACCAGAATGCTCAAAATTGCGGACAAAACACTTAACTCCCGGCTGTTTACGGGAACAGGGAAATTTCACAACCGTCAGGCAATGGCTGATGCTATTGCAGCCTCCGGCAGTGAGCTGGTCACCATGGCGCTCAAACGGGTCGACCTTCACTCCCGGGATGACGACATTCTGGAGCCTTTATTGCAGTATCCACATATAAACCTACTACCGAACACTTCCGGCGCCCGTGATGCAAAAGAGGCTGTTTATGCTGCACAACTGGCCCGGGAAGCTCTGCAAACCAACTGGCTGAAGCTGGAAATTCACCCTGACCCGAAATACCTGCTGCCCGATCCCATCGAAACCCTGAAAGCCTGTGAACAGCTCGCACAACAGGGATTTATTGTTCTACCTTATATCCATGCCGATCCGGTTTTGTGCAAACACCTTGAAGAAGCCGGAGCCGCTGCGGTGATGCCACTGGGTTCTCCCATTGGCAGCAATCTTGGCCTGAAAACCCGCGAGTTCCTGCAGATTATTATTGAGCAAAGCAAAGTGCCTGTCGTAGTTGATGCCGGTATTGGCAGCCCCTCAGATGCCGCACAGGCAATGGAACTGGGTGCCGATGCCGTACTGGTTAACACCGCCATTGCCGTTTCCCCGGACCCGGTAGCCATGGCAATTGCGTTTAAAGAAGCGGTCAGCGCAGGTCGCAGGGCTTACGAGGCAGGTCTTGGGTCACGAAGTCTGGAAGCTCATGCCAGCAGTCCCCTGACCGCTTTTCTGGATGACCTCTGATGAGTTTTCTCGACACATTCAACCAGCTTGACTGGGATGAAATAAAGCTGACCATTGCCAGCAAAACCGCTGCCGATGTTGAACAGGCGCTGTCAGCCAGCCGCCTGAATCACGACCAGTTTCTTGCCCTGATTTCACCGGCAGCCACGCCTTTTCTGGAACAGATGGCACAAAAAAGCCTGCAGCTTACCCGACAACGGTTTGGTAATACCATACAGCTCTATATTCCCCTGTATCTGTCCAATAAATGCACCAATATCTGCACTTACTGCGGCTTCAGCCTGGACAACAAAATCCGTCGCAAAACGCTGTCCATGAATGAGCTGGATGCCGAGATCAAGGCCATCAAGGCTCACGGTTTTGAACACCTTCTGCTGGTAACCGGCGAAGCACCGGGAACTGTCGGCATGGAATACTTCCGGCAGGTTCTGCCTGAACTGCGTATGCACTTTTCCCATATCAGCATGGAAGTGCAGCCTCTGGGTCAGGCGGATTATGAAGAGCTGATGAATCTGGGTCTGGATGCCGTGCTGGTTTATCAGGAAACCTATCATCGTTCAGCCTATAAAAATTATCATCTGCGGGGCAGTAAGGCTGACTTTGATTACCGGCTTGAAACGGCTGATCGTCTGGGCAAGGCTGGTATCGATAAAATTGGTATTGGCGCATTGATTGGTCTTGAGGACTGGCGTACCGATGCTGCCATGGTCGCAGCCCATCTGGATTATCTGGAAAAGACTTACTGGCGCACCCGTTACTCTATTTCTTTTCCAAGGTTGCGCCCCTGTGAAGGCGAGCTACACCCGGTGTCGATTATTTCTGACCGGCAACTGGTTCAGTTGATTTGCGCTTACCGACTGTTTAAACCGGAAGCCGAGCTGTCACTTTCGACCAGAGAATCTGCCCGTTTCAGGGATAATGTTCTGCCCCTTGGCATTACCTCTATGAGTGCCTTTTCCAGCACTCAGCCTGGCGGTTATGTAAACGATGAATTTCTGGAACATACGGCACTGGAGCAGTTTGCTATTGACGACAATCGTCGTCCTGAACAGGTAGCAGATGCCATCAGGGTCAGAGGGCTTGAAGCTGTCTGGAAAGATTGGGATAACTGCTACTCTCATTAACTGACAACAGGTGCCAAGCAGGGTGCTGCCAAGGCAGTCCCTGCCACAAAAAGCTGAATTTAATTCAACGCCCTATCTCATCCCACTCTTTCAGCCGCTGGTAAAGCACATCCTTAAGACGCGCTCGCTGTGTTTTCAAGCCAACAAAATGCTCGTCACTGGTGGGAACATCGCGCATTTCCAACCCCCTGACTTTATGGTCCAGTTCTGCATACGCCCTGCTCAGGCTCTGGAATTCCTGGTCATTCTGCTTCAACATGGAAATGCGATCCTGCATCAGATCAAAATCGTCTGTCAGGTTGTGCTTGGTTCTGAGCATTGCCTGCCCTCCTGTTGAGTACAGGCAAAGTCTAGTACAACATCGGCACCTACATACTCCCCTTCGATTTCCCGACCTTTTGCTTCAAAACTTCTCTTTGATAAGCTTGGCATACATTTTTTTTCGTAAAAAACCATGAGCCTCGAAGATCACGACCTTTTCCTGCAGGAGATGCAGGGTGTTACTCCCATCAAACAATCAGTGACCGCAGACATCCAAAAGTCGCACAGGGAAACCCCCGGACAGCGGCAGCGCCGTCATGCGGCTCAACAGGAACTGTCTGACCCCAATTTCCTGTCACTGGATAACCCCAGATGGGTTAAACCCCATGATCATCTGGAATACAAAAAATCCGGCGTACAGACAGGTGTCTTTAAAAAGCTGAGGCTGGCCAAATACGATAATGAAGCCCGGCTTGATCTCTACCAGCACACCGTAAAAGAAGCCCGGGCAGCTATTTTTCAGTTTATTAACGACTGCACGGAACACGAATTACGCAACGTTCTGATTGTTCACGGCCGGGGTCATAACAGCTCTCCACCGGCCAAAATGAAAAGCTACGTCAATACCTGGCTGAGAGAGTTTGATCAGGTATTATCATTTCACACCGCACTGCGGGAGCACGGTGGTAGCGGAGCAGTGTATGTATCGCTGCGTAAAAGTGAGAGGGAAAAACTGGAAAACCGGGAGCGGCATGCCAAACGACAGAGTTGATCCGTTGTATTTTGTGCTGGCGTACCTTTCAAAATCCATAATTCCGGCTACCTTGTAATAGCCGGGTACCCGACCGTCCTGTCAGTAGGGTGTATTCAGGCATAATCAATAACAAATTGTTCAAATCGGATGATGATGAAACGCCTGAAGTATTGCGTCTCTTTTCTTCTGGCCTGCTCGCCAGTCGCATTCTCTGCTGACCTTTATGAGTACAAGGTAGAGCAGTCCTACGTAGTGATCGAAGGAAACTCAAGCCAGGGTAGCTACTTCCCATCAAAGCCCGAGCCGGTACAACCTGTCTCCTACCAGAAAGCTCTGGACAACAACCAGATACCCCGGTTAACCATCACAGGCGAACCCGGCTGGATACACCTCAATGAAACCGCCTGGAAGACTTTTTACGATCATATTCGCGAACCTGCCACCTACAGCTTTAACGGCAAAGAGGTTCCTGTACGCCCCAGTTCTCAATTTTCAGATAACGAATATTTCTGGGACCAGTGTCTGATCAAGGCTGGGTTTGCCCGCTATGCCCATCGGGACATTAATACCCGTGGCGGGCTGGACAGTTTTTTCAGCGTCCAGCACCTGAATGGCTTTATTCCCCGGGAGATTCTGTCTGACGGCAGGGAAAACCGGTTATTTCCCGGGCAGCATCTATTACTCAGGCTGGACTCAAAACCTGTCCCTCCTCCCGGGATGCTCAATGTTATGCGCGGTGTGAACGCCGTTTACAACATCGTTACCCGTACTCTGCATTCTATTTATTACCGGGGACAAAAGTCGCAGATTCAGCAGCAGGTTCTGCCATTGATCCAGATTTACACGGAGGAAAATAAAAATAACCCACCACTGGCTGCTCATGCCGAGTGGCAGGCGTTTCTGCTGAGCCGCGATACAGAGCGTCTGAAAAGGGTTCTTAACGTCCTGAGGGAACATACACGCTGGCTGGAAAGTCAGCGTCAAATCAAAGAGGGTGAGCTTAAAGGGCTGTTCTGGCAACGGGTAATGGCTTCCGGAATGGATAACCTGCCCAGCCAGTTTCAACACTGGAAAACATTTCAAACAGAAGCAGCGGGTCTGGAAACACCGGACTATTACGACCTCTCAACCAGGAAAAATGATGCGTCCTTCGATATTTCAGCCCAGATGAAGCTTCATTACGATGCCATGGCGAATATTGAAGCCCTGCTCAACTATCCGGAAAATGCAAAGGCCTGGCGGACTAAATCAGACAGCCTTAAGTCGCTGATCAACCAATGCATGTGGGATGATGAATACCATTTTTACTTTAATGTGAACAAGTCCTGCAACAGCAAAGACCGAACCTACACCCTGTCCGGGTATTGGGCGCTTTACGCCAACATCGCCACCCCCTCCCAGGCCAAAGCGATGCTCAGTTTCTTGCAGTCAGCCAGTTACTTCAACACCTACGAGCCTGACCGAGAATAGCTTAGGCAGTCCTCCTAAAGGTTTCGCAAAATTCAAAATGAGCAAAAAACAACCACTTTTTGAGGTTGATTTGCTCATTTTTGCCAATTTACAGCTTTTCTTTACCTTTATGCCGCTTTTTCAACCTTTTTTAAATCCTCAAGACGGAGTGACCCCGTTAAAGCTTTCTTCACAATTTTTTTGAAATTATGCACTGTGCATACCAGTGAAAACTCTGCTTCCACTTTCTCTTTCCCGCGCAGACTGAAACTCCTGAATCCAGAGTTTTTTATCTGACCAAACGGCGGTTCCGCTATTACTTTGCGACGTTCGTATACCGCTTTCGCTTCGCTTGTTTCCATTTTTTTATTCATGGCTTGTCGTGCAGTTTCAAACTTGTCTGTGCGAATTACCTTGCCTGCACTTTTCTTGGAGCCACTGCATCTGGAGCGGTAAGCGCACTCTCGGCATACTTCCTTGTTTGCCCGGTAGCCTTTCCTCTTAGCTTTACTGGCTGGATTGGTAACCAATTTTTCCCCAGCCGGACAGATGAAGACGTCAGCTTCAATATTGTATGTAAAATCCGCTTTGACAAATTTTCGATCAGTATTTTCAAGGTTCGTGACAGCCGGTTTTTCTTCCTTATCAGTAGCGATATAACCGTCTATTCCGTGTTTATCCAAGGTGTGCAGATTTGGCCCTGAAAAATAGCCGTTGTCCATACTCCATTTATCCACAGCTGCGCCATCGGTAGATTCTGACAAAGCCTGAAGAGCAGGTTCTACTTCCTGTACGTCGTTGGCGCGCTGGCTGATGTGTTGGCCAACAATGATCTGGTGATCCGCATCTACATTAATTTGGGCATTGTAGCTGTATTCGCAGTACCCTTTCTTGCTCATCACCCGGGCATCATGGTCTGCAAAGCTAATCTGTTTCTTGTCGTCTATTGGCTCGTCCGGATTGAGGGCTTTCTCACGCTCTTCCAGTGCTTTTTTGGCAGCCTTAATTTTCTTCAGCCGTTCTTCTTTAAACTGGAGGTCTTCAGGAATACTGTAGCCATTGGTTTCTTTGTAGGCGTCGTCTTCTTCCTGATCGCACTGGCTGGCTTTTTTGATCAGTTCATCAACCTCAGCGCTGAGTTCTGCCTCTTTGGCTTTAAGCCGGCCGTAGCTCATGGCCTTATGCTTTGAACTGTTGGCTTTGAATTTCGAACCATCCAGGCTGATATGCCCAAGCGATGCCAGTTTCAGCTCCATCGCCAGCTTGACGGACTGTTTGAAACAGTCATGAAAAAACGACAGGTTGTTTTTGCGGAAGTCCCCCAGGACCCGGAAGTTTGGGCAATTCATCTGAGAGATGTACATGAATGCCAGATCCTGCCGACACCGTTTTTCTATTTCACGGGAGCTGAATACACCATGACTGTAGGCGTAGATCAGGATACCTACGATCAGCTTGGGTGGGTAGGCATGCTGTCCAAGGTGATGGTACTGCTTTTCAACTTCCGAGGTATCAATGTTCTGGAAGATGGTCTCATAGATGTAGCAGTCATGATCTTTGGGAAGAAGATCAAAGATGTTGGTTGGAAACAGCAGGTGCTGGTCGAACTCAACAGGGCTATCCTTGAATTTTGGTGGTGGCGACATCAGGCTTCATCAGGGCTGCGTTTTGAACGCTATTATATCAGATAAATCCTATTCTCGGTCAGGCTCCTACATGCCATTCCCGACACTGGCAGCCAGTCATCCGCAATTCAGCCCGACGGGAAACTACTGGAAAGATGGGGTCTGGCCACCACTCAATTACATTACCATTCAGGGGCTGATGAACTACACCCGGGAGGTTCCTGAAGCCTGGAGCGTCGCTGTAAAAGCCACCAAGCGTTATCTCAACCTGCTTTCGAACACCATGGAGGGGTCATGCTCAACGAATAACGACCTGGAAGGTTCATGTTTACTCGAAAGCCCCAGAGAGAGTGAGCATTCTTCTGCTTCTCGTATCTACGAGTACAACAGCCCGTCGACCGGCGGCAGAGGTTCATTGCCAGAGGCACAAGGTTACTTTGTTGGCTGGGGCGGTCTGGGACCAATCGCCCTGATGCAGGAAGTCGCGATTGGCATCAATGTCATGCCCGATGAAATCGTCTGGTATGTTAACCGGCATGATACTCACGGTATAAAACACCTGAATATTGGCCAGGCAAGTCTTAACCTGACAAGTAAATGATCCACGTTCTTAGAACGTGGTTTTGCTTTATGCCCCCTAAAAGGGGGCTGAAACCGCCAGCCTTCAGAGAAGGCTGGTGAGAGTTGTCCCAAGATTGCAGGTTATTTCCTGAAGTCTATCTCCTGTTGGAGACGTTCTTTCTTTTCTTGGTACTTCACATACTTACGGATCATTTCTGCATCTACACCGACAGTATCGACACAGTAGCCTTTTGACCAAAAGTGATTGCCCCAGTATGGTTTCTTCTTGAGGTACGGAAATCTCGTGAACAGCCTCAAAGCTGTTCGCCCCTTCAACGTTCCCAGGAGCGTCGATATCGAAACTTTCGGCGGCACTTTTACCAGCAAATGCACATGGTCACTCTGGATGTTCAGTTCCACTACCGTACATCCAAGCTGACTACAAAATACTTGAATACTGTTATGAACCTCGGCTTTCACGGCTCCGGTCAGGACTCGAAACCTGTATTTGGGCACCCAAACTATATGATATTGGCAATGCCAAATGACATGCGTTAACTTTTCAAATCTACTCATGCTACTTCCTATCTCTAGTAGTTGTGGGGACAACTCAGAGATAAGGAGTAGCATGGGTAGTTCATGGCAGGCGGAGCCAACCATTCATGACCACGTCCATAGGACGTGGGTTTTCACGATGCACTAAAAGGCAGATTTCCTGAGTTCACCCCTGAAGATCTGGAAGTTTCAGTCTTTGGCGATATTGCCTCAACTGGCATCAGACACATCAGGGTTATCAATAAATCAACAAATAGCCGTTTTATCTATCCACTTACTCGCCAGAAGCCGCTCTCCGCCAGCGATTAGCGAAGGGCGTTATCTCGATTACCATCGGACTCTGACTTGTGTTCTATAATCGAGTCAGTCGTTTGACCTGATTGCAAATTTTCTTTGGATCATACGGAGCAATGGTGGAAAACTACCTTGCCGTCATGCTTTTCACTTTCACGACCATGATAACCCCCGGACCTAATAACATAATGATGATGTCTTCAGGTCTTAATTATGGTGTCAGGAAAAGCTTGCAGCATTATCTGGGTATCTGTGCCGGGCTTCCGGCAATGGTCGCTGTCATCGGTTTGAGCTTTGACCTGATATTTCTGGAATTTCCCTTTCTGCACGATGTAATAAAAGTCATAGGCGTGTCTTACCTTCTCTATCTTTCTTACCGAATGGCAACACTCTCCATAAGCTCACTTCAGGAGATTCATAAGAAGCCCTTCACTTTCATGCAGGCCGCTGCTTTTCAATGGGTCAACCCAAAAGCCTGGACGATAGGTACAGGAGCCATTGCTGCCTATACCACCGATGACGGCGCTCTTATGCAAGTTTTTTATATTACCCTTGCTTTCCTGTTGGCGGCATTTCCCTGTCTTGCAGCCTGGCTTTTTTTTGGTGCGAACCTTAAAAGGGCGCTTAAAAATAAGTTCCATCAAAAGCTGTTCAATATTTCTATGGCACTCTTGCTCGCCCTGTCTGTTTTACCAGTTATCACTGAACTTGTATCGAATTACCTTTTATAGACCCTTAACGCCACTGACATTATTTTTTCAGGCAATAAAAAAACCATAAACCAACTGTAAGTCCAGACCAGTCATTATTAAGCGAGGTAGTCTGAAGCAAGCTCAATGATAATAGGCATTACTGACAACACAAGCAGGAGTGCCATGGAAATATTGAACAGCTTTTGATGCATCATCTTTTAATAAGTTATTTTTACGGTTGTCGTAAAAGGAAAGCCTAAAAAAACGGGGTTATGGCAGAACCATAACCCCGTTTTAATACGCAGTTTGAAAAAACTTAAGCCAGAGAAGCTTTAGCCTTTTCAACCAGCTGACCGAAAACGGCCTTGTCGTGCACAGCGATGTCAGCCAGAACCTTACGGTCGATTTCGATCGCAGCCTTCTTCAGACCAGCGATGAAACGGCTGTAGGACAGACCGTTCATACGCGCACCGGCGTTGATACGGGCAATCCACAGAGCGCGGAACTGACGCTTGCGCTGACGACGGTCGCGGTAAGCGTACTGACCAGCTTTGGTAACAGCCTGCTTGGCTACACGGAAGATGCGGGAACGCGCTCCGTAATAACCTTTAGCCTGCTTCAGAACCTTCTTGTGACGACGGCGTGCAACGACGCCACGTTTTACACGTGCCATGAGCTATATCTCCGAATAAAATGATCTAAAAAGCGATGATTAGTCGCGCAGCATACGCTTAACGAGACCAGTGTCTGCAGCAGATACCATGGAGGTACCACGCAGCTGACGCTTACGCTTGGTAGTCATCTTGGTCAGGATGTGGCTCTTGAAAGCGCTCTTGCGCTTGTAACCGGAAGCAGTTTTCTTGAAACGCTTCGCGGCACCACTGTTAGTTTTCATTTTTGGCATGAAAAAGCACTCCGCATTCGCGATCACTCATCTCAATTCTCCCGAAAAATCCGAAGAGAAAAGGACGCCCGTTTCAGGGCCATACCCACAGGGTATAAAACTGGAGTGTCGGGATAGTTTAAAAAACAAAGCAAGCCAAACAACGCTTTTCAATTTCATGACTGAAACTAAAGAGCGCATAAAAAACCGGCCACTTCGCTGTACGAAGCGACCGGTTTCTCAGTGAGACATCACTTCTTCTTTTTCGGGGCAATCACCATGATCAGCTGACGGCCTTCCATCTTAGGACGCTGTTCTACGGTTCCGAGTTCTTCCAGGTCTTTTTCAACCCGGCGCATCAGATCCATACCCAGCTCCTGGTGGGCCATCTCACGACCACGAAAACGAAGGGAAACCTTCGCCTTGTTACCCTCAGTCAGGAAACGTACCAGGTTGCGCAGTTTTACCTGGTAATCCCCATCTTCAGTACCCGGGCGAAACTTAACTTCTTTCACCTGGGTTTGAACCTGTTTCTTCTTGGCTGCTGCCTTCTGCTTCTTCAACTCGTACTGGTGTTTACCATAGTCGAGGATTTTACAGACGGGAGGCTCGCTGTTGGCATTGATCTCAACCAAGTCCAGCCCCGCTTCCCGGGCCCTAGCCAATGCGTCGTTCAACTCTACAACGCCTACCTGCTCTCCATCGGCTCCGATGAGGCGGACTTCTCTGGCACGGATATTCTCGTTGATCGGCGCTTTTTGTGGACGACGATCCCGGAAGCTGTTGCGTCTGATAGGTGTATCTCCTGTAAAGGCAGCCAAGAAGCGTATCCGGTTTGAGTCGTAACAACTTAAACTTTTCAGTAAAAAAATCGTCTCAAACCGGAATTTGGTGTCGATTACGCAGTTCGGCCACGCTTGTTAACGTCCGCTGCCAGCAGCTCGACAAATGCCTCGACAGACATTGTACCAAGGTCTTCCCCGGTACGGGTACGAACGGCAACGGTTCTGTTTTCCATTTCCTTATCTCCAATAACGATGAGATAAGGCACCTTGTTTAAGGTGTGCTCGCGAATTTTAAAGCCGATCTTCTCATTTCTCAAGTCCGCTTTTACCCGATAGCCGTTTTCGGTTAATCGCGCGTCAAGTTCAGAGGCATAATCAGCCTGTCGATCGGTGATGTTGAGAATCGCTACCTGCTTTGGTGCCAGCCACGCAGGCATTGCACCTTCGAAGTGCTCAATCAGGATACCAATAAATCGTTCGAAGGAACCCAGTGTAGCACGATGCAGCATAACCGGTGTCTGACGTTCGCCATTTTCGTCAACGTATTCGGCTCCGAGACGACCCGGCATGGAGAAGTCTACCTGCATGGTGCCACATTGCCATACCCGGCCAATGCAGTCTTTCAGGGAAAATTCGATTTTAGGTCCGTAGAAAGCGCCTTCGCCCGGCAGTTCTTCCCATGGCAGGCCTTTGGCGTCGAGCGCTTCGGCCAGGGCTTTTTCAGCCTTGTCCCAGATTTCATCGGAACCAACGCGCTTTTCAGGGCGGGTCGACAGTTTGTACAGCATGTTGTCAGAGGTGAAACCAAAGTCAGCATACACTTCGTGCAGCATATCGATGAAGTCACACACTTCCTGCTGAATCTGGTCTTCTGTTACGAAAATATGAGCGTCGTCCTGAACAAAGCCACGAACACGCATGATACCATGCAGCGCACCGGACGCTTCATTACGATGACAGGAGCCGAACTCAGCCAGACGCAGTGGCAGGTCGCGGTAGCTCTTCAGGCCCTGATTAAAGACCTGAACGTGACAAGGGCAGTTCATCGGCTTGATCGCCATGTCCTTGCTTTCAGAGTTCGTGGTGAACATATCGTCACTGTACTTGTCCCAGTGACCGGATTTTTCCCACAGCGAGCGGTCTACCATCAATGGCGTTTTGATTTCCTCATAACCCCAGGCAATCTGCTTCTTGCGCATGTACTGCTCAAGTTCCTGATAGATCGCCCAGCCGTTTGGATGCCAGAACACCATACCCGGCGCTTCTTCCTGCATGTGGAACAGGTCAAGACGCTTACCGATTTTACGGTGGTCACGCTTCTCGGCTTCTTCCAGACGCTTCAGGTACGCTTTCAGGGCTTTTTTGTCTTCCCAGGCAGTACCGTAGATACGGGTCAGCATTTCGTTGCTGGAATCACCGCGCCAGTAGGCACCGGCAACACGCATCAGTTTGAAAGCCTTCAGCTTTCCGGTGGACGGTACGTGTGGGCCACGGCACAGGTCCATCCACTCACCCTGACGATAAACAGAGATGGTTTCGCTGTCTGGCAGGTCGTTGATGATCTCAACCTTGTACTCTTCCCCCAGCGCCTTGAACGCACTGATGGCTTCGCTGCGGGACATCACAACACGCTCGATGTTCATGTCCTGTTTGGCCAGTTCACCCATGCGCTTCTCGATCTGTTCCAGATCGTCCATATTGAAGGCACGCTCGTAAGAGAAGTCGTAGTAGAAACCGTTATCGATCACCGGACCAATGGTCACCTGAGCCCCCGGGAACAGATCCTGGGTCGCCATCGCCAGCAGGTGAGCGGTGGAATGACGAATCACGTCAACACCTTCTTCATCGCGGGAGGTGATAATGGACAGTTCGGAGTCTTCGCTGATCAGGGCGCTGGCGTCCACCAGTTCACCATTAATACGACCAGCCAGGGTGGCTTTAGCCAGGCCAGGACCGATATCCTGGGCGACTTCCATTACAGAAACAGCTTCAGCAAACTCGCGCTTGCTGCCGTCAGGAAGCGTAATTACAGGCATGGGAAATTTCCTTAAATGTTGTTCAGTTCAGTGGCAGCTCGTACCAGAAGCTGCTTGTTTTCCGTTCATTGCAGCCCATACCAGAGGCTGCGAACGCATGTCGGGCAACCCATACCAGGGGTTGCCGTAAAACCATCATAGAGCAATAGAAAAAGCAATGACAGTGGCAGGCCGATCACTCGACCCGGCCAGAAATAAGCGGCACATTGTGAGAACTTGGCGAGCAGTTTGCAAGTGCAGTAAAAGGATTTATCAGGGCTGAAACGCCTGCAACTCAACAAGCTGGCAAGCAGCGCTTAACGTTTAGTTATTACATCTAACAAGGCAGCACTATCCTGACGGAACTTTACCCCTTTATGTAACTCCTATTTAACTGAACGACTAGTCATAACGACTATTCATAGCAAATAGAGCTGCTGTTCGGAGATTCGGGTATGGATGCAGGCTACTCACAAATCACTCGATGGAAGCATCAGTGTGACGACCTTATAAGAAAGGGCTACAAGGATTACAGTCCAACTCTTGACGATCAGGGCCAGTTATTACCAGCCTGGTCTTTTATGGGGCTGAAATGGCAGAACATTGAAGCACTGGAACAACGCTTCACCTATTTTTCTTTTGTCGCTGACCAAATGGCATCGGCTCTGGGCCAAATAGAGCCAAGACTTCTGACCATGCGAAAAATACAGCTGGCTGAAACCGTGAGACCCGAACGTTATGAGGCAGAAGCAAAAAAGGCTGAACAGGACTTCAATAATAAAGAAGCCGTTCAAGAGCAGGTCAGTGCATTTTCAAGTACTACTCTGGAAAGCCTTGCTGAACAGCTGGAAAAGACTCTGAATACCCCCGGCGCACAAATACTGGGCGCAATGGACAAGCTTGAAACATTTTTTAATGGCCTTTGTGACCCCGCCTCAAAGGTCAACCTGACATCCCCCGAAGGAAAAAGAGAGTTCCACAGCTTACTGGCAGACATTTATGGGCGCATAAGCTTTACCTGCTTTTCCAGACATGGCAACACCTTACCGACAACCCTTGAAGAAGAACAACAGCAACTGACCCTTCTGAAAAAAGTTCTGAATTTCTATCTGATCGAAACTGAAAATACCAAGCTGCCTGACTTCCTTAATGAACAAGCAAGAAGCCTCCACTTGCCGGCCGTGAAAGACGAAATGCTGAATTTTCTGAAAACAAAGGAAGATTCCATTAAAGCCAGAATTACCCCGTGTAATCCCCCACAGATTCCTGTTGCGGAAGCGCCCGGGGACGAACAAACTGTCAAAGCCAGCCAGGGCGCCATCCCTGTCGATAAAATGCCATTCATAGCGGTTACTCCAGCCAATACACCCGGTTTCAGAAACCACAACGGCGTCAATTGCTTTGCCAATGCCGCTTTGAAACAAATCATTGTAGGCCTTGCTCCAGAAGACCTGTTGAATATTCAAGAGGCCTTTGTCGGAAAACCATCTGAGCAGAAAGATGTCATGACGTCCTTCCTGAAACTTGCCAACGCTGTTATTGCACAGCGAACGGGTCATACCGTTGATACCGATGTTGATACACTCCAGCAGACCCTGCTTGAAAACCTGGTTCTGTTCGGCCTCTTAGTAGACTCCCACGAAGCTCGGACGATGAAGACTCTGCTGGTCGAGGGTGGCAAGAGCCAACAGGACTCTCAGGCATTTGCAGCCTGCCTGATTGATCTGCTGGGACTCAGGGACTCAACTCAGGAACTGTGTCGCTTCGAGACCACCTGCAGCCTTGAAGACAACCGTCGACGACACCACACAGGACATTCCACGCTGTATTATCCAATAACCCTGAAAACAGGTTCGTCTCTGGTCAACTGCTTCGAGCCTGAGTCAGAGGTGATGGATGGCGACAACAAAGTCGAATGGGAAGACAAGCGCATTACAAATGAGAACGGCATTCAGGTTGAGCATGTCACAAAAACAAAATTGAGCTCACTCAAAACAGCCAGTCTGGGCAACCCGGCTCCTCAGGACATGCGGCGCATTCGCATTCAGGCAAAGCTGTTTGATTACGACTGGGCGAGACAGAAGGGGCTTCGCTCAACCAAAGCGGCAAGAGAGTTTATTCTCAATCAGACGGAAACACGTCTTCCAATCCTGAATACCGAGACTTTAAATACCGAACAGGTGCCTTTTAAAATTCATTCGGTCGTAGTGCATCTGGGAGGAGAATCAGTTGACTCTGGTCATTATGTCACTCTTGAACACCAGAATAACCACTGGTATCTACATGACGACCGTTTTGTGACAGAACTGCCCAATGGCATTGAAGGCTACCTTAAAGAACACCCTGGCGCAGCCCCTTACCTGATCGATATGGTCAGGAACAATACTCCATCGCCATAATCCGAACTTGCGCTAACCACCTGTTTAATACCAAACTACTTCGTTTTGCCTGACTAATGTTTAGTATGAGCCAGACGCGATCGGATACCGACGACTTTAAAATCCTGTTCCTGAACGACACACCGCTGATGGATGTGCGAGCTCCTGTGGAGTTTGAACAGGGTGCTTTTCCAACCGCACAGAATGTTCCTCTTCTCGATAACCACCAGCGCGAGCTAATCGGCACCCGATATAAGCAGGAAGGGCAGGATGCCGCCTTCGCCCTGGGTTATGAACTGGCGACCGATGACGTTCGTAAAGCCCGCCTGCAGAGCTGGAAAGCATTCACCGACCAGCACCCCGAAGGCTACCTCTACTGTTTCCGTGGCGGCCAGCGTTCCCACCTGGCCCAGGCATGGCTGAAAGAGGCGGGCGTTAACTACCCGTTAATCAAGGGGGGGTACAAAGCCCTGCGCCGCTTCCTGATTGACGAGCTGGAAGCCTCGGTCGAGACCTGTTCGTTTGTTACCCTCAGTGGTAAAACCGGAACCGGCAAAACCCGCCTGCTCCAGAAAATCAGTGACAGCATCGACCTCGAAGGGCTGGCTAACCACCGTGGTTCCAGCTTTGGCCGTCGCTGTGGTGGACAACCTACCCAGATCAACTTTGAAAACCGTCTCTCCATTGCTCTGCTGAAACATCTGAATCAGAAGTCAGGACACCCTGCCTTGCTGGAAGACGAAAGCAAACTGATTGGTCGTTGCAGCCTGAGTCAGCCCATGCGGGATAAAATGCAGCAGTCGCCCATTATTCTGCTCGAAACCAGTGTGGAAGAACGGGTTGAGGTGGGCTTACAGGAGTACGTCCGGGACAACCTGGCTGACTTTATCAGAGTCTACGGGGAGGAATCAGGCTTTGAACAGTTTAGCGAAGGCCTGACCGGAAGCCTGTACCGCATTCGCAGACGTCTTGGCGGAGCCCGTTATCAGGCCTTGACCAACCTGCTGGACAGTGCCCTGCAGAATCATCGTGACAACAATGACATTAACGGTTACCGACCAATCATTGCCAGTCTGCTAACGGAATACTATGACCCGATGTATGAATATCAGCTGGAACAGAAACAAGGCAAGGTCATCTTCAGTGGCAACTACAATGACATCCTTGAAGCTTACCCGGAGCTGATTAGAAACCTTTATACCTGATGGCGTTCTGTCCGGAAGAAGTCAACACTCTTCCGGTCTGATTGTTATCTCAAATCTTGCGATAAAACAGCCACAACGCTAATCCTGACAGGGCAATGATGCTCCATTCAACCGTGTCAGGCCAGCGGGTTTCCAGCAGAAAGAACAGTACACCAATCATCAGAGGTTCCGACACCATTGCACCGGCCCGAACCGAATCACTGGCGTATGCCAGCCGGTTATTCCAGATAACCCGCGCCAGCAGAGTACAGAAGACACCGGCAAGTATCATCCCGAACCAGAAAACGTACCAGTTTCTGCCATCTGGCTGGGTGAACAGCCGCCACTCGCCTTCCCCAACCAGAGCCAGTGGCAACAGCACAATGAGGGCAAGGCTGGTACACAGCCCGGACATCATCAAATGGTTGGAACGGTCAATCCCCGAACACGCCCTGACAATCCAGACCTGGCGGCTTGCAGCACACAACCAGCAGCTTCCCGCCAGCAGCAGCCAGATAACACCGTTAGCAAACTGGTCTTTATTCGAGCTGTCTTCCACCAGGGCGGCTTTGTCAAACATCAGCAGCACCAGTGAACAGAACAGCATGAACAGAGCCAGCTTATGGCTGACCGGATAGTGTACGCCTTTACTGTGGTGAGACAGGCTGAATAAGATGGGCAGGGTTCCTACCAGCAAAAAGGCGGCCATGCCACCCAGTGACCGGATCGACAAAATCAAAAACAGGTAATAACCAATATGCCCTGTAAGCGCCAGAATTAAACCGTTTTGCCAGCGGGAGCGAGGGGCTGCGGTATCGTATCGTTTCAGGGTATCGCGCCGGTATGGCAGAACCAGCAGGGTCAGCAGGCCAAACACCAGAAAGCGGCCAAAGACAATTTCAACGGCAGAAAAATCAACCAGCCAGAGTGGCAAAATGCACAGAAAGCCAAGCAGGCCGCTGGCGAAAACAGAAAGAAATAAACCTTTTGACATCAGTATTACAGCAACTCCATTACAGCGACTCCATTACAGCGACCCCATTACAGCGACTGCGGAGGTTCTCTCTTTCAGAATTGTTCACAAACTGCCGCTTTGCCAGTCATCTCAGGGGGTCCAGTCTAGCCAAACAACCATTTATCGCCTGAGCTGCCGCTTCTCTAAGAAGTCTAATGCCCTTCTTTGCTGTCCAAGGTTGACTGTTATTGAGAAAATACAAAAAAACGGGTTTTAGAGTGTTGCTAATGCGATTAGTATTCAGGCAACAGGATCACAATCAGAACGCAGGAAGACAACACGGTGTCCGGAGAATTTAATCCTCTCTTTGATCCAAAGATTGATCGAACCAACACATCCAGCCTGAAATGGGATAAATATAAAAACCGGGACATTCTGCCCTTTTGGGTAGCCGATATGGATTTTCGTTCAGCTCCGGAGATTCTCGAAGCCCTGCACGACCGTATTGAACACGGTGTCTTTGGTTACACCAACGCCGGTGATGAGCTTGAAGAAGTGGTGGTTGACCGCTTCCGCAGCCTGTACCACATGGATATTGAAAAAGAGTGGCTGGTCTGGACACCCGGTCTGGTTACCGCTCTGAACATTGCCACCCGCAGCTACGCCGCTGAAGGCGAAACCGTAGCAGTACCCTACCCGGTTTATTACCCCTTTCTGATGGCACCCAAGCTGTCGGCGCGGGAAATGACTGGTCTGCGCTGGAAGCTGGTTAACAACAGGTGGCAACTGGATATTGAACAGTTTCAGAAGGATCTGAAAAGCGACACAAGGCTTTTAATGCTGTGCAATCCACAAAACCCTAATGGACGGGTCCTGACCCGGGAAGAGCTGGAAACCATTGACGCGGTCTGTCAGCAGCACAAACTGATTGTCTGTTCCGATGAAGTGCATTGCGACCTGATCCTCGACCCGAACTGTGAGCATATTCCCTATGCCTCTGTCAGTGACTACGCCCGGGAGCATTCTATTACCCTGATGTCGCCCTCCAAAACCTTCAACGTGGCAGGCTTTGGCTGCGCCTTTGCCGTTATTCCCAATGGCAGGCTGCGAATGCAGTTCCAGCGTACCCGCAAAGGTATTGTCCCCGATCCGGACAATATGCTGATCGGCTTCACCGCTGCCAAAGCGGCTTACCAGCACGGAGAAGCCTGGCGTCAGTGCCTGCTGGAATACCTGCGGGGCAACCACGATCTGCTACTTAGGGAAATCAATGCCATTGACGGCCTGAGCATGACACCACTGGAAGCGACCTATCTGGCCTGGATTGATGTCAGCGCACTGAAGCTGGATGACCCTCATGGATTCTTTGAACAGGCCGGTGTTGGCCTGTCTCCGGGAGAGCAGTTTGGCGATAAAAACTTTCTGCGGTTTAATTTTGGCTGCAACCGTGAGCTTTTAGAAGAAGGTATTCGTCGTATTCGTCAGGCGGTTGAGAGCCTTTAAACATCAAGCCTGCCCTTTCAGCCCTTTCAGCCCTTTGACAGAAAACGCTTCAGCAACTCAACCGCAACGGCGTCCTTCCCCACCAGCTGCCGTTGCTTGTTCTTACGCACTGCCAGAAGAATTTTGAACGCATGATAGCCATTTAACCTAATCTTTACCTGTTAATTTAATTATCGATGAGAGGTCGATAATGCACAGGTCTGGTCATCTATTTAAGGCTGTCGGGTTTGTCTATTGCCTGACATCCGCCGCTTATCTTAAAGCCGACAAAGTTGAGTTGCACAATGGCAGCGTGATAACTGGTCAGGTTCTCAGCATTAAAGACGATAAACTGGAGGTAGACAGTGGCTATGGCAAACTGCTTATACCACTGAAAGATATTGCTTCCATGGACTCTGAAAAGCCTGTGTGGATCCGGTTCAAAGGGGAAAGTTCATTTAGCCTATGGAAACTGGAAACCATTAATCAACAGCTTCAGCTGGTCAGCCCTGACGAGTCACAGATGCGCCCGGCCGATCCGTCAGAACTTGCCAGCGTCAGTAACATAGCCCCTGACAGCGATCAATGGCGCTGGTCTGGTAATGCCAATGCTTATCTGAGCTATCAGCGGGGCAATACCAAAAAAGACGCCTTTAATGCTGATGGTCAGTTCGCTGCCCGGGACTACAGGAATCGCAACACTCTGGACTGGAAATTTGATTACGAAGAAGACGATAAAAAAAAACTGAAAGACCGCTGGTTGCTGAAATACGGTTACAACCGTTTTCTTAATCCTGTCTGGTATCTGAGTGGAAATCTTGGCTGGGAAAAAGACACCATAAAATCATTGGATTACCGTACGTCGGCGGGCGTTGGCCTGGGTCATCAATTCTACGATGAACCCGATCTCAACCTGAGAATGGAACTGGGACCAAGCTATATCTGGGAAAAATTCTCAGACCCTGAAAAAAAGAACAACAGCGGAGCAGGCCAATGGAAACTCAACTACGACCAGCTGTTGTGGGATTGGGTGACCCTGTTCCATAACCAGGATATCTATTATCGCTTTAAAGAAAAGAGCTGGCTGTTCCAGACTTCCACTGGCTTCAGGGTTCAGCTCATTGATTTACTGCATCTTATTGTGAAACTGGATTATGACTATGATAACGACCCACAACCCGGCAAGAAAAAAGACGATAGCACTTTAATGTTTGGTCTGGGTGCCAGCTGGTAAATCAAACGTTTTGCAAACAACCTTTCTCAATGTTCGTCCTCCTCTGGGTCAGGGATTTGCCAATGACTCCACCCTTCCCGGGGCTGAAAATCATCGCTGTGAAACACAATGGTTCTGCCTTCACAGATGCTAATCGCCTGATAGCGATCAGCTTGCCAGTAATCTGGGTAATAACGATGGCCTAAAGCATGAATCACTGCCCGAATACGCCTAAGCACAACTTCATACTCTTTGATCTGGGACTTTATCATTGATCTGGCTAAGGACGCCTGAGGCATACCAAATAGCTCTGCCAGTTCCCGGTCAGATGACTGCAGAACCGATAAGGTCAGGCAATGATTCACCAGCTGGAAAGTATTTGCACTGACATAGAGACTAAACAGAATATGGTGCACAGGATTTGCTTTATCAAAGGGAATAACAACTCTTTCCTGCACCACTGAAATACGGGCGGGATGTTGTTGTCCGGATGGCAGAGAGGCAAATGAAGTGCCAGAAAAATCAAACTGTCTGGTACTGGTGGTATCAGACTTCTGACTGCAAGCCAGATACGAAGAATAAATCCCGGAAAATGTCAGCCCTCCTGAGCGCTGCACTATCCTGTTAATCAACCCTTGAAACAGTGAAAGTGTGTCCCAGACTAAGCGACGTGTCGGTAACAGCGATCCCATAAAATCTTTTGGTCTTACATTTGTCGCCGCCAGATAATTGCTCATGGAGGTTTCAATGATCCTGATGGTGGTCGGCAAAACCAGAGTTCGACTGACATCGTCAACCAGGCGGGTCGTTTGCTCAAAACGGTTATTGGCCCAGTGAAATCCGGGATCAGAGATATCATCTGACTCACTGATGGCATGATTCAGCTCAATCTTCATGTAGAGATACGCTTCCATCAGTGACGGCAAGCTGGCAGCAAAAATTATTTCCTGCAGAGCGCCCAGACTACCCCTGTCAAGAATCAAGAGGTCTTCCGGCACATATTCACCGACCAAATAGACCCACCCCTCACATAGCGTCGCATCATTGTCAGTTTCATCCAGATCAGGTCCTGTATGTTCAGCTGTCAGCTGTTCGTGCAGAACCCCTGAAACCTGGTCCCTGTATGCCTCCCAGCCAGAACCCCAGGACTGCAAGGAGTCATCTGTTTCCAGAGGCCACCACTCACTGCCCGCATGTACAAGCTGTATGGCAGGAATGCCTGCGTCTGCACCTTCTTCAATGGAAAACACTGGCAAAATGCTGTCGGGCGTTACCAGCAGGCTGTGTTCATCCACCCGTAAATCCTGATTCACATGCCATACCAGAACCGGCTGCCCCAACATCTGCACCATTGCCACCAGCTCAGGCATACCCGCCCAGCTGTCACGGTTGGCCAGTGAAGGAGGAGTAGAGGCAAGCTGATTTGCCAGAGTGCCAATGCTGCTGCCAACCACCGCATCACTTAAATGGGCTTCCAGCATAGGATGAGTGGAGGCACTGGCTTCATTACTCAGGAAGGTGCGCAGACGCTCGAACAGTGGACGTCCGCCTGTTTCTTCACCTATCGCCTTTGCCACGGCATGATAAAAACAAAAACCATCGTGCCGAACTTTAACCAGACCAATGTGGACGTTCATTCCTGCCACACACTGGCTGGCTTGAATGGCTACAACAACAAAAACTTTCTGTAAGGTTTTCATGAAGCAAGCCGGAAGAAACCTGACCAAATGCAAACCATATTCTGACTATTAGGGGAGTTATATATAGACTATCGACATTAAGAACAGTACAACATTGTTGTCACCCTCTTCCTGCGCCTTTAGGGTTTCGCGACAGCCTCCTTCGCGGGGATGACGAAGGTTTTGCATGCATGGTTTTTAGCGCTTAGCTGCACTAAGTTAATCGTGTGCAGTAACGAAAGAATGAGGTTTTACTGATGGATAGAATTTATATTGGAAACTTGCGGAAAGGTGACATTATCATTATGTCAAAAGGGGAGTCTGCATCTTCCGGCCTGTTTACCCATGCAGCCATAATTTCTCAAATTCATAAAACGTACAGGCCTTATATTTTGGAGGTTACAGCTTTGGGTTTTGAGAGAAGCCTGTATCAGCCCCATGCCGGCTGTGACTATGTGTATCGCTTAAAGGGTGCTCTCAATGAAGAGATTGCCGGCAAAGCCGCAACGATAGGCAATATTTGGGTTACCTGCTACCCGGATACAGAGTATCGCGGTCATACCCATACATTGAATCCCGGTGTTTACAACACCTCATCCATTCTCACGTCCTTTTTTGGAGACTCCTCCTATGGCAATAAAGCAATGGATTATGCAGAATACCTTCATAAGAGCTGCCAATCCAGTCCACCACGTGAACTTCGTCGCTCGGCACGTTTTTTTTCAGGGGCTATTTGCGCTTACCTGCCTATTGCTCTATACCAAGCTGCTATGGGGTCTGTAGATTGCATAGGCACAATGGAGATAGATGCCAGAAAGTCCCTGCCGCGCGATCTGGCAAGGTATTTAGACAACAATATATTATGGGTTTGTCTTGGCACCGCAACAAATCGTAGAACCTAACCTGTGATTTGAGTTACTACCAGTAAAAAAACCGCACAGGCTATTTTGTTGCTACCCATTCGGCTTTTTTTAATCAGCAGCGGCTAATCAGTGCTCGTGACCGTCCGGTCTATGCACATGCCCGTGCTCCAGTTGTAGGATACCGGCAGCACCGGTAATCACACACACTTTATCTTGTACCCGTCCCGTGGTTTAATCCTGCGGTTAGGCTTATGCAGCACTCTGTCGACCCGCTCAAAACGGATCATCGTCCATCAGGACTATCACTAAGGCCGACCAATAACAGCTACCAGAAAAGACTATGCAGAATGGCTGCGATATACTCGGTCAAAATAACAAAAAACCACTGGGGAATAACGATGTCAGCTGAAGTACACCCACTGTATCCAAATCTCTTCCAGCCTCTGGACCTGGGTTTTACCACTCTGAAGAACCGCGTCATCATGGGCTCTATGCACACCTATCTTGAAGAGCAGGGCAAGTTTAAAGAGCTGGGTGCCTACTACGCAGAACGGGCTAAAGGCGGCGCAGGACTGATTGTCTCAGGCGGAATTGCGCCCAACCAGGCAGCCGGAGGAATGCCCGGTGCCGCAGCCATGTGTACAGAGGCAGACGTCGACCACCATCTACCCCTGACCAAAGCAGTACATGACGAAGGCGGTAAAATCTGTATGCAGATTCTGCATACCGGCCGTTATGGGTTTCACCCGGACATTATTGCTCCCAGTGCCAGAAAATCACCGATCACTCCTTTTGTCCCCAAAGCCCTGACCAGTGACGAAGTCGAAAAAGAAATCAATGACTTTGTACACTGTGCAAAACTGTCACAGAAAGCGGGTTATGATGGCGTGGAAATTATGGGTTCCGAAGGTTATTTCCTCAATCAGTTCATCGCCAGGGAAGTGAATGAAAGGGACGATGAGTGGGGGGGCGACTACCACAACCGGATAAAACTTCCAGTAGAGGTCGTTCGTCGTACAAGACAGGCCGTTGGAGAACACTTTATCATCATTTATCGCCTGTCGATGCTTGATCTGGTTAAAGGTGGTAGCACCTGGGATGAAATTGTAGAGCTGGGCAAAGCCATTGAGCAGGCAGGCGCCACCATTATTAATACCGGAATTGGCTGGCACGAAGCCCGTATTCCCACCATTGCCACCATGGTTCCCCGGGCAGCATTTACGTCGGTCACTGCCCGAATCCGTTCAGAACTGTCAATACCGGTCATCACCTCAAACCGAATTAATATGCCCGACACAGCTGAGGAAGTTCTGAAAAAAGGCGACGCCGACCTTATATCCATGGCTCGCCCTTTCCTGGCAGACCCGGAATGGGTTAACAAGGCAGAACAACAGCACGCCGACGAGATCAATACCTGTATTGGCTGCAACCAGGCCTGCCTCGATCATGTTTTTCAGCTGAAGCCTGTCAGTTGTCTGGTCAATCCAAGAGCCTGTGATGAAACCCGGCTGAACTACCTGCCTGCTGAAACGCACAAAAAACTGGCCGTAGTCGGTGCAGGCCCGGCAGGGCTGGCTTTTGCAACAACGGCGGCATCAAGAGGGCATAAAGTCACTCTGTTTGAAGCGTCCGACCGGATTGGCGGGCAGTTTAACATTGCCAAAACGGTACCCGGCAAGGAAGAGTTCAATGAAACCCTGCGCTACTTCCAGCGCCAGATAGAGTTGACCGGAGTGACTCTGAGACTCAACACGAAAGT
Source organism: Endozoicomonas gorgoniicola (assembly GCF_025562715.2). Lineage (NCBI taxonomy): Bacteria > Pseudomonadati > Pseudomonadota > Gammaproteobacteria > Oceanospirillales > Endozoicomonadaceae > Endozoicomonas > Endozoicomonas gorgoniicola. The sequence goes on along the minus strand of NZ_JAPFCC010000001.1, from coordinate 459,122 downwards.
AGTCGCAAAAGACCTGGACACCAGTGATTTTGACGAAGTGATTGTCGCCACCGGTGTCACCCCGAGAACGCCTGATATCAAAGGCATCGACCATCCAAAAGTACTCAGTTATCTGGACGCTTTTCAGGGGGCTGAGGTGGGCAAGACTGTTGCCATTATCGGTGCCGGAGGCATCGGCTTTGACCTGTCAGAGTTCCTGACCCAGAACGGTTCGTCCACCAGCCTTGACCCGGTCGCCTTTATGGAGGAGTGGGGCGTTGATCTGGAGGTCAGGCACCGGGGTGGACTGGTGTCCGGACATGCGACCGAAACACCGGCACGTAAGGTTTATCTGTTACAGCGTAAAAGCCAGAAGCCGGGCAGCAATCTGGGTAAAACCACCGGCTGGATTCATCGCTCAACACTGGCCAGGCGCGGCGTAAAAATGCTGCACTCCTGCGAATACGAAAAAATTGATGATCAGGGGTTGCATATCAAAGTCGAAGGTCGGTCTGAAATCCTGCCCGTCGATCATGTGATTATCTGTGCCGGACAGGACCCTTTGAGAACTCTGGCTGACTCGATCAGTTCCAAGCCAGTTCACCTGATTGGAGGAGCGGATGTCGCTGCCGAGCTGGATGCCAAGCGTGCGATCAACCAGGGTTGCCATCTGGCTGCTGTTATCTAATCGGCTGCAATCCACACCCTGCCACTGCGCGCTATCAGGCTGTCAGACTCGACCAGGGCGGCAATCACCCGCCCAACAAAACACCAACCAGCAAGATAATAAACTGTCAAATCATTTTTTATGGTATTTAACCTCATAAAAACAATGATTTGCAGCAATATCATTCAGGGCCATCTCTCTTATATAATCATCACCATGACTTTCTGGCATGTACCATGTCACCATCGAGGTGCCATTGAGTCTATTCCTGATCATCAGTACAACAAGAGCAACAAGCCTGTGCTCAGGTCGTTACCTATTTTAAAAGTAAAGAAAAAGAGGGAGTTCTAAATGAATCAAGCTCAGTCGCTGTTTGAGCGAATAACGAGCATCAGCCTGGTACTCAGAATCGTTATCGGTATTGCTCTGGGTACGCTCATTGCCGTAGCCTCTCCGGCTACCGCTGACTCTGTTGCCATTCTTGGCTCGCTGTTTGTACGAGCCCTGCAAGCCGTGGCGCCTATACTGGTATTTGTCCTGGTAATGTCGTCTATTGCCAACCAGAAAAAAGACCAGCACAGTAACATTCGCCCTGTTGTTACCCTGTACCTGATTGGTACTCTGGCAGCCGCCTTCACTGCCGTAGCCCTGAGCTACCTGTCTCCGGTAACGTTGAGTCTGGCAACAGAAAGTGCCAGTGCCACGCCACCGGAAGGTATCGGGGAAGTTCTGAACACCCTGCTGTTCCGAATCGTCCAGAACCCCGTAGAAGCATTGCTGAATGGTAACTTCATCGGCATTCTGGCCTGGGCTATTGGTCTGGGTATTGTGCTGCGCCACGCTTCCGAAACCACTAAAACGACCCTGCAAGACGTGTCCGACGCTGTTTCCAGCATTGTTCGCTTTGTGATTCAGCTGGCACCTTTCGGTATCTTTGGTCTGGTGGCAGACACCATTGCCTCTACCGGTTTCTCGGTACTGCTGGGGTATTCGCACCTGCTGGTGATTCTGGTGGGCAGCATGCTGATCATCGCGCTGGGGGTTAACCCGCTGATCGTCTTCCTGAAGACCCGCCAGAACCCATATCCGCTGGTGCTGCGCTGCATCCGTGAAAGTGGTGTTACAGCGTTCTTTACCCGCAGCTCTGCGGCCAACATCCCGGTTAACATGCAGCTGTGTAAAAACCTGAAACTGCATGAAGATACTTATTCTGTCTCCATTCCTCTGGGTGCCACCATCAATATGGGGGGTGCTGCGATCACAATCACTGTGATGACTCTGGCAGCGGTTAACACTCTGGGTATTCAGGTGGATATCGCTACTGCCTTTATCCTGAGTGTGGTGGCTGCTGTGTCTGCCTGCGGAGCTTCTGGTGTTGCCGGTGGTTCTCTGCTGCTGATACCTCTCGCCTGCAGCCTGTTTGGTATTCCCAACGAAGTGGCCATGCAGGTGGTGGCTGTCGGCTTTATTATCGGTGTGATTCAGGATTCTGTTGAAACTGCGCTGAACAGCTCTACCGACGTAGTCTTCACGGCTACAGCCTGCATTGCTGCCGAACGGAACGGTTCAACCGTTGTTTCCGAACAACAGGCTGAAGCCTGATCATAAATCCGGTTTAATTGCACCTGGTTGTAGTTACCATCTCTCTGAATCAGCTTCAAATAGCTACTCAAGCTATTTGGGGCTGTTTTCAGCATGAACATAAGCCGATGTGGCATCGAACCTGAAACGAAAACAACAGAACCTGAAAAAACAAATTGGCCTATTGTATTGTCATCTGCTTCACAAATCCGACTTCACGGAAAGAATTCCCCACTCTCTACCCACGTTCCACTGCGCGCTAACGAGAAACTCCCTCATGTACTGTTCAAAACTCGATACATCCGAGAATTGAAACAGACCTTCGTCCGGGTCAAACATTTGCAGGATTTTACCTTCACACCGCATACCTACCATATGACTATAATTATCCGGCTGACAGAAAGAAAATAACGAATAGCCCGCTTTAGTTAACGCCCAGTTAACAATTTGCTCAGGGGAAAAAAAGCCTGTTCCTCTGATACCTTCTGCCGGTATCAGGTTCTGGCTGTGGAGCAAAGGAATAATAACGTCAAGTCGGCCTTTCCCTCCACTGTTGGGGATAGTCCTCCTTGCGTAGGCTGCCTGCACGATTGCCATCAAATGCTGACTACCCAACTCAGTAGCCCTGCAAATGCCTTTTTCTCCCGAGTCGATACTTTTTCTCAACCATGTCACGGTCATGGCAGCGCATAGACCAGCATGACTATCGAGGTAATAAGCGATTATCCGGGCAGGCTGTTTAAGTTTCTCTTTACGCCATGTGGCGAACACTGAATGAATGTTAGCGATTGTAAAAACACTGTATACCATAACAACCAGCCTTTTGATCTTTAACCCAAAAGAGCGAGGATGGAAAACGCAATCCCTGCCCGGGTGGTCGAGCTGCATCGTTCTATTATTGTCGTCCAGACCGAAGACAAACGCCTTACACTGCCTGTTATCCCTGATATGACTGGAATAACTGTGGGTGACTGGCTGCTGGATACTCCCGGCATGCGTGAACAGTCTCTGAATTCCGCAACCCTTGCTCAAAAGCGAGCCTGGGATAAATCCCTGAGCCGGTTATACCGTAGTGTTCAGGGTGAATCCCGTCGCAGAAAGAAAGGATAAATCATCATGGAAATAATGATACATAAACTGCTTCAGGGTATTCCCTATCCCCTGGATGATAACTATCAACTGTCGTTGATTACCAAAGCCGATATTGATGATCTGGTCATGATGCTACAGGACGACGAGGTCACAGAGTATCTCTGGTTTGCCCCCGCACCTGAACAGTTCTACTGGGAGTATTTCGCTCCCATGGCTGAGCAGAATGCCATGGCCATTAAAGGAGAATGTGAGCCATTGATGGCGCTGATCATCCGCGATACCCATACCCGGGCATTTGCCGGTATGGCCGCCATCATCCCCATGGGAATGATTCCCGGTGTTTATGAAATTGGCTACCAGCTGGATCGAAGCTTCTGGGGCAAAGGACTGGCAACCCGCGTCAGTCGTCTGTTGCTCCGCTATGGTTTTGAGCATCTGAATGCACACAAGATCGTTGCCGATTGCTACGCCAGCAACAAAGGCTCAGAACGGGTGATGCAGAAAATAGGAATGACCAAGGAGGGTCATCAGAAAGACTTCTACCCCTATCGGGGTGGACTGGAAGACCGTATACATTACGGCATCAGCAAATAGCCCATATTCAACAATTCAACGCGTACATCGAGAATTACTATTCACTTAATGAGCATAATAATTTGCATATAATTTTATTTTTATTGCATAATCACCCCGCACGATCAGAGAGGTATCCGATTAAGTTGGATATTCAGGCAGTGAAGGCCAGCCCTTCATGAATAGAAGTTACTGGGGAAAGGAGGCTAGTCATGAAGCAGTTTGCAGCCCTAAGCACCAACAACAGACAGCCGTATGGACTGTCAGAATGGATGACATTTGTTATCCCTTCACTGCTCGGGGTTCTGTTATTCATCACTCCCGTCAGCGCCGGTGAACAGTTCACTATCCCTGTTGCACTGCTGGCATCCGCTTTAAAAAGTGCCATAGGCGACACCCTTTCGCCATTAATCACGCTGATTATTATCTTTACCGGATTAATGACACTCGCAACAAAAGCGTTCAAACCCGGTTTTATCAGCCATTCCGCATTCCTGTCAGGCCTGTTTGATGTCAGCCCTGTCTGGTGCTTTGTACGCCTTCTGGGCATGGTCTTTGCCATCCTCAGCCTGTTTGAAATGGGACCTGCTGCTATCTGGTCAGAAGACACTGGTGGTATGGTGCTGTTTAGTCTGTTGCCCACCTTGTTTTCTGTCTTTATTTTTGCCGGTCTGCTGTTGCCATTATTAATGAATTTTGGCCTGCTGGAACTGCTGGGGTCCCTGATGACAAAAATCATGAGACCGGTGTTTGGACTGCCGGGTCGTGCTGCTATTGACTGTATTGCCTCCTGGCTGGGCGACGGCAGTGTCGGTATTCTGATGACCAGTAAACAGTATGAAACCAGCCATTACACCCAGCGGGAAGCTGCCGTTATTGGCACGACATTCTCGGCCGTTTCCATTACCTTCTCTCTGGTGGTTATTGCTCAGGTGGGACTGGAACACATGTTTGGCCCTTTCTACCTGACAGTCTGCCTGGCAGGCATTGTGGCAGCCATCATCGTTCCAAAACTGCCCCCTCTGTCCAATAAGAAAGACCTGTACATTTCCGGCGAAGCACGTAAAGCAGACAGTGAAGTGATCCCTGTGGGCCAGAGCGCACTTTCCTGGGGCGTCAGCAATGCCATCAACAAAGCCACTGAAGCAGATAATCATCCTGTCAAAGTATTTAAAGACGGCTTAAAGAATGCCATCGACATGGTGTTTGGCGTGCTGCCAGTCGTGATGGGTATCGGTACTGTTGCCCTGATCCTTGCTGAATACACACCTGTTTTCGACTATCTGGGCATGCCTTTCATCCCGTTGCTGGAACTGCTGCAGATTCCAGAGGCAGAGCTGGCTTCCAGAACCATGGTGGTTGGCTTTGCAGATATGTTTGTTCCGTCCATTCTGGCTGCATCCATCGAAACAGAAATGACCCGGTTTGTGATTGCTGCTCTGTCCCTGACACAGCTGATCTATCTGTCTGAAGTCGGCGCTCTGCTGCTGGGTAGCAAGGTGCCTGTCTCCCTGGGTGAGCTGTTCATGATCTTTATCCTGAGAACCCTGGTCACCCTGCCAGTGATTGCAGCCATGGCTCACCTGTTCTTCTGAAGCCGACCCGTTCTTCTGAAACCCCAAAGTACTCTTCTGATAAGCGAAAGCCCCTGACCTAAGGGGCTTTTCCAGATTTCCACAACAGAAGTCAATCGGTACACCGATTCACCTGGTAATTAAGTCAGCGGTCTCCACCAGTGCGACGATATTTGGGCTTCTCTTGTCTGACAGGCACAGTGTTATTCTTTTTCACATCACGCTTAACCTTGCAATATGCAGGCTGTGGGTAGTGTTCCCACCGACAGGGATTCGGGCCATCATTGGCCATGGCCTGAGCAGATGCCATTCCGAAAACAAGCGCTATTGAACCAACAACTTTCTTCATAATCACCACCTCCTGTGTGGTACTGTTTGCTGAGAGTGACTGAAGAAGTATCGGCTGAAGTTTTGTGGCTTGAATGCAAACGAGCCTTGTTTGGAAAGCCCGTTTTGAATGGCTGACCGTTAACGAATTACTGAAACAGTTCCTGATGAGTACTCAGATTTGAGCGACACAAGCCGTTTTTCAGCTTTGGAGTGGGAGATAGTGGTTCCATCTTTGTAGTAGGCATCAGTACGAAACCGCAGGTTATTGTTATAGACAAAACGTGAGGTTTGGGAGCCGGGTTAGGAAGTGGGATTTAATAGTGAGATTTAATAGCGGCTTCCGGCAATGTCCTTTCGCCGGACAAAAATAACATTGTAATCATTTATCGTAGAAAACCAGTTAACCAGAGAACTGACCGCAAAAGCAGCGTACTCCTTCCCCTGATAATATTGCGAATTAAATCCCATATACATCAGTCCCTGTAAGTGGTGAATACTCCATTTCAGAAGCCTGCCATAGTCGAGTAACAATACCTCTCCGGTTTCAGGGCTATAACCAGCAATATTCAGGTAGTGCCACTGCAAGGCACCCGATACAACCAGCGGAATAATCCCCTCTCCCCTGTCCAGATGCGCAGTGACCTGCTGCCACAGATTATTAAAGTTATTTGTGCCGTAATAAACAAATTCCAGCCCATGCATGCCACTGCCAATTTCAGCATAAGCGTTCATATACTGAGCCAGCCATTCAGGGGGAGCCCCGGTTTTAAGACCCCAGCCGGACAGGCTGGATTGAACGACCCCGGGAACTCTCAACATCAAGAGCAGATTGTAAACATTTTTAAAACCGTAGGTGTTATAGGACATGGCATCATCGTACTGATGGTCATGGTAGGCTCCCAGCCCTTTAGGTACCCCAAGGGCAAAACGGGTGTACTCAACATTACTGGTAAACAGCGTTCTGCCAGTCACCAGGCTCACTGCACGAGTCACGGCATTTGGCCCACAGGACCAGCCAGCCAGGTCCCAATACTGCAAAGGGGTGGGAGCCGGAACTGCCATACTCGACACGATCAGTCGTTCATTGCTGAATCGGTGCCAGCCTGTTCCGGCCAGCTGGTCTTTCATGCGAATGACTTTATATTGTATCTCCTGAACACTCTGTTCCCGGGTTAATTCCGGTGCAGGAGGGAGGTACTTTAAGTGGGGCAAACTTGCCAGCGAAAGAAAGAACAGCAGTTGTTTTGCAAACCAGGGGGTCATTTATCACCTTGTTGTTGTCTGGCAGTCCCTGCCCTGTGGGGTCGCACTGCTATTCAGTTGCGTATACAGCAGACAATGTAGACCATTCTTAGAAGCTGTTCATAATCTTAGTCTTCTCAACAAGAACACCTAGTGCAGCACAAAATACATCGTAAAGGTCGACGGTGCAGGGCTGGGTATTTTACGAGGGCTTTCAAGGATCGGAAGGATAGGCTCAAACTGTTCACGGCTGATATCGCTGGGGTACTTCTAAATACCTTACCCACTTCAGCTCAAATCAAACTCTCCGTTCTTGACTCCCTTGATAAAAGCATTCCATTCGTCTGAACTAAAAACCAGCGTCGCTCTGTCCGGATCGTTGCTTTGTTTCACAGCAACCTCTTTTTCCGGACTGATTGCAACAGAAACACAGACAGGGTGTTCCGGGCTAAGACAGGCTGAGGATTTTTTAAAGTGCCTGTCATTTTTAAAGTAAGAGTTCATAATTTACTCCTCTTTGTCAGTGACGACTTACTCAGTCTAGCTATGAACGCTAAATGTGTAAATTTTCCTGCATCATAGCCTCTATACAACGCATAAGCGGTATTCTTAACGCTCTGGGCATCGACGCTAGCGAAGCTCGTTTTCTCTTGTCGCCCCTGAGGCTGTTTGATTACTGGGATCCACTTCAGAGACACTGCGGGTGGTTCAGTGAAACAACCAGATGTTAAAGGCTTTTTAGGAGATATTCTTTAATGAGTCGAAATAGTAAATTGGCTCTTCGCCGTTTCATATGGATTTCAGTAAATCCGCTACAGGGCTGGCAATCATATAGATCATCATCAGAAAAGTTCCTGTATTTCGATAGCCCCTTGCTCTGCTTCTGGCTGCCTGAAACAAGCTGTTCAGCCCTTCCATGCGAGCATTGGTATAGGTTGAAGACCATCGTTGTATTATCTTATCAGCGTGACTCTCTACCGTTGATAATGCCTTACGTACCGGAACCAGAATTTCACACTCTCCCAGTTCAGATTTTGCATATTTGATGAAATGCGTTAACCTCCAGCGAGCCGCCTGCGCTGTTTTGGCCTTCCGGATCCAGCGGAGCTTTTCCTTGATTCGCCATGCTATACCAGTTTTCAAGTCACTGCTTTCCAGTTCGGCAAGTGCTTCCACCTGTTTTTCAGTAAGTGGCCCATCTGCCTTCTTTAGCACTGCCCAGCGCAAACTTTTCGGATGCTGCCCCAGTTTTCGCTCCTCTTTGCGGACATCGCCAACAGCCCGGGTAAACAGCTGAACAACGTGGAACCAGTCAACAGTGACGTTGGCTTGCGGCAGCTCTTCTTTCACGGCGGCCAAGAACGCTTTTGACATATCGCAAACCACCTCAAGCACATTATCTGCCTGGCCTCCATGCTTCTCCAGAAACGCCCTGAACTCCTTAATAGTACCTTTGCCCTTACCTGTGGTGGCAAAGATTACGGGCTTGTCGTGCCTGTCCATATCAATGAAAACGGTAACATAGTTATGACCTCGTTTTGAGGCCGTTTCGTCCAGCCCTATAGCCTTCAGAGATGACAGATCCATTTGCAGTAATGCCTGACTGACGTAATGCTTGATCACCCGCCATATACGCTTGTCATTGACTCCAATATGTTTGGCACAGGCTTTGACCGGCATCTCCCTGACCAGAGACAGCAACGCCTGTTCAAAAAGAAGGGTAAACTTACTGTTCTCTCTGGCCCAGGGAACATTTACACGAAGAGTGCCGTGTTCTTCACAGGTTGTCCGAGGTACTTTAGCGGTGATATAGCAATGATGCTGAAAAAAGTTCAGATGCTGCCAGGTTAGTTCCTTAAAGTCATGCGTCGGGCAAGCCTTACCGCATTTGGGGCAGGGAAACAGGCTGCCACGATCAGCGCTGACTCTGAGTCTGAGTTGGTTGGGCTTCTGGGATGTATCGAGGTGTTGATCAACTATTTTCCAGGGTGCCTGCAAACCAAGACCAAGCATGAAAATCTGGTTACCATCCATGAACAATTGCGAAACCTGTGTACTTTATTTGGCGGGTAATTATCAGTCAGATAACCGTACTAAATCCATAGCAAACAGCGAGGAACCAGTAAATTACTCCCGTCGGCAGTTGAAGCAATCGGCTGCACCCCAGTCGTTGAGCTTAATCGTCTTACTCACGGAATTGATGGTCGAATTGTTGCCAAACTTGAATTCCTTAACCCCGGATCGTCAAAAAAGGACAGAATTGCACGTCAGATCATCGAGGATGCTGAAAGGGAGGGGTTACTGAAACCTGGTCAGGCTGTAATCGAACTGACGAGCGGAAACACCGGCACAGGATTAGCCATTGTGTGTGCTGCCAGGGGGTATCATTTTATTGCCGTCATGTCGCGGGGAAATTCAACAGAGAGAGCCCGTATGATGAAAGCGCTTGGGGCAGAAGTGGTATTGGTCGATCAATGCCCTGATTCAACCCCCGGGCAGGTATCTGGCGCTGATCTGGAGCGTGTCAGGCAAAGGACTATTGAGCTTACCGCCGAGCGAGGCGCTTTTCGTGCCGACCAGTTTAAGCTGGAGGGAAGTTGGCGGGCACACTTCAAAAACACAGGGCCGGAAATCATTCAGCAGGTTGGTCATATTGATGCATTCTGTGACTTTGTCGGCTCAGGTGGCACCTTCGCCGGTTGCAGCAAATACTTCAAGGAAGTGGATCACTCGATTGATTGTTATATCGTTGAACCTGAAGGTGCTGCCGTCCTCAGTGGCGAGAAGCCAACCAATCCAAATCATCGAATCCAGGGGGGTGGGTATTCCATGCCAGACCTCTCCCTGATTGACTCTGCCTGCATTGATGGTTTTATGAAGGTGACTGATGAAGACGCGATGTACTGGGCGAGACAACTTGCCAAGGTAGAAGGACTATTTGCAGGTTTTAGCGCAGGGGCTAACCTGGCCGCAGCGATGCAACTGCTAAAAACTACTCACTCAGGAAAAACCATAGCCATTCTGCTTTGCGATTCAGGTCTAAAGTATTTGAGTACTGATTTGTGGCCGGAATAGGTTTTATAACAGGAGAACCATTATGAAAATTGTCGTTATCGGAGCTACCGGAACTATCGGCTCACGCATCGTCAAGGCACTGGAAGGCAAACATGAGGTGATCAAAGTCGGCAAGTCCAGCGGCGAATACCAGATGGACATCAGCAACACTCATTCTATTCTCAACGTGTTCGAAGAGATCAACGCCTTTGATCACCTGATCTGTGCCACTGGTAATGTCGCATTTAACTCATTCACAGACATGAGTGCTGAAGAGTGGCAGCTTAGCCTGAGCAATAAACTAATGGGACAGGTCAACCTCACCCGGGAGGCTTTAAAATACCTGTCACCCAGAGGCTCTGTTACCCTGACTTCAGGGATTCTCAGTGACCACACCATTGCTACAGGCACAGGTGCCAGTACAGTAAACGGAGCCGTAGAACATTTTGTCAAAGCGGTATCTACAGAACTGCCTAATGGCATTCGGATTAATGTGGTCAGCCCCAGCCTGCTGCAGGAATCTGTTGACGTTTATGGTGATTTCTTCCCGGGCTACCAGCCGGTGTCCGGAGACCTTGTTGCGAAAGCTTACGTTCGTTCAGCACTTGGGGTCGCTACCGGACAGGTATTCAAAGTTCATTAAGTTCGGCACAGTCTGAAATTATCAAATAATCAGGAGCCTGAACGAGTACAAACTTGCCCTCAGGCGTCGTTTCATCAATCATTTAGTACTCTCCGTTATAAGTGAAAAAACATACAGATCAGCACAACTAGCGATTGATTATTTGAGTCAGCCTGAAAGAATAGGCGGATTTTTTTTCGTCGAGGTGAAGCTGTTGATTTCTAAAGAATTTTTTCTTAAAGCACTGAGTAATAACAAAGCCGTTCGCACACAGGACATGGATCTGCTGACCGCATGGTTTGACTTCCCTGAGCGTGCAGTCACTGCAGAGCAGGTTGCTGAGGTGACCGGTGCCAAGCGGGCATCCCTGATTGTGAATAATCTGGGCAAGCGTATCGCCAGCTTTCTGGAAATCGAGCCTGAAGGCACTGCCGCATCCATTCTCGCTCTGGAAGGGACGGTTGGCGAAGCGCCTGTCTGGATCATGCGTGACGAGCTGGCTGCTGCCCTGGTAGAGTCTGGTGCTGTTGCCGCTGCCCCTGCTGAAGCTAAGCCGGGGTATGAAGAAGCCGAACCGGGTTCCCTGAAAGCCGTTCTGATTGAGTACGACCAGAAAGTTGTTCGTGCTGCCTACCCTCAGACACCTGTTGCTAACCGACTGCTCAACCCGGAAATGATCAATGCCCTGATCAGTGAACTGCCGGCTAACAAGCGTGTTTACCAGAGAGCGATCCCTGCCGGGCTGCGTAAAAAGGTCAGCACTCAGGAAGCTAACCGATTCTTGCAACCGATTCTGAAGTTGTTGCAAGAAAACGCCTGATTGAGCTTTTTATGAAAGTTTATGCATCTTCACAGGAAGATGCATAAAATGGCTTTAACACCGGATTGACGAAAGCACAACAAATTTGGAATTAGAGGCCACCAGAGTGCATTGACCAAACAGTTTTTTCATCAATGCGTGATACCCCAGATGCCGGTTACCAATGACCCGGAACTCACCGCCCGGTTTCAGAACCTGTTTTGCATCCCGAAACATACGCTGGGCAATCTGATCGCCAACAGTATTCTGCTGATGAAAAGGAGGATTACATAACACGCAGTCGGCGCTATTGGCAGGAAAGCCCTGTAATGCATCATTCACTTTAAAGCTCGCCTGAGCCTCGTTCATGCTGTTCGCCTGCCAGCTTGCCTGAGCAGAAGCAACCGCCATATGCGACTCGTCAACAAAGGTGATATGACCCGGATTCTGCATCGCGGTGGCAATGCCGATGATGCCATTACCACAGCCCATGTCGATAATATTGCCCCCTATGCCCGTTGGCAGGTGTTCGATAAAGAAGCGGGCACCAATATCCAGGCTGTCTCTGGAAAACGTGTTGGCATGATTAATCAGCTTAATGCCATTGTGCGGTTTACGGGCGTTATCAACCTGCCAGTGCCTGGGGTATTTAGACTCTGGTGCCTTACGTTGCAGATCAGTGTCTGCCATCAGCAGGCGCGCTTTTTTCTTCGCCCTGGACAGGCTGGCAGGCCCAATAATCTGCTCCAGTTGTTCCAGTGCTGAATGAGGCAGATGCTTGACCATGGCTGCCACGACCACCTTGCTGCCTTCATGCAGAAAGGGCTTGATCTGAATCAGCTGCTCCCGGAACCAGGACTGATTTTTCGGTAATTTCATCAGCACCACATCCCACTTCCCCTTCGCTCTGTTACACGCTGGTTCGGCAGTTGAAGGAATCACAGAAACAGAAGACACCGGCAGGTTATTCAGCTGTGCATTATGAGCCAGTGCCAGCTCGGCAATATGGGAGTCTGTATAAAGGGCAGGCTTGTAGTCATGCAGGTTCAGGCACAGCGCACCAAAGTTGTCATTACAGACCAGTACATTCTGGTCGGGGGCAGGCTGGCGCTGAGCAAACTCGGTAAAGAAATGGTTGAGCAGATACTCATCGGCTGCATCCCAGGCCTGCAGGGTTTCCCGTCGACGCAAAGGAATGCGTTGTAAAGTGAGAGTGTGAAAGGGCGAGTTAAAATGAGGATCAACGACAGACATGCTAAGAACACGCAAAAGCCAGAGTTTACCATATCTGTCACTGGCAGCCTCCAGCTCATACGATAACAATTCCAAACACAGTTTTCGCAGGCATGTATCTGCCTGAGCAGAGTAATTGTCAGCAGGCACGAAGAGCCTGCGAAGGCTCTGGGATTGAAAAACTGGGATTGGAAAACTGGGATTGGAAAAATAGGAGGGAGGTAAATTGCCTCCCGTGAACTTAGTGCGTTAATGTGTATTTATCCAGGAATATGCAGCCAGAAAAATTATAACCCTGCTCTGTAACTTTTTTGCACGGCCTGTTACTGGTTTTTGGGATCAGAACTGTCAGATTATCTTCATTTGCATCTGTTACTCTGGCTGTAAAATCATTATTTTCACTACCGCCATCAATAGCTCGCCAGTCTTTTATGTTGTTATTGACTACTTCAATAACTTTAAACATACCCTTTCCTTTAGTTGTGTAGCTAAACCCATCGGTAATCAGAAACAATCGGTCATTGACCACAGACAGGCTCCGGTAACCTCCGTAGGCGGCAATACTCAAGCTTCTGGGACCTTGTTTGGTCTCAGTGTCGTATCCCTGAACAAAAACTGCTTTCATGTAATTTTTAGTATACCCTTCAGAAATGGCATAGAATGTGTCTCCAACGATTGTAAAATCAACGTAGGTTTTCGAACTGCCAATACGGCTTAAATTGGTAAAGAATTCGTAGCCTGCCTTATACTTAGAGTGCTTACTGTCGTATTGATAGCGATAAACAACTGGAAGACGTGAGTTGTACCTGCCAGCACGGTTACCAATCAGGTAAATATCATGATTTTTATTCATGATAACTTTTTTAATCGTAAGAGGGTTTTCATTATTCCCGGGAAGTGGCATCTGTTTCATTTTCTTTCTTTTGATTAGCCAAATTTTGTCTGTAGACGCCACTACACTAAAAGTGCCTTTGCTAGATAAACTGATCGGCTTTTCTGGTAATTCCCAAGTGATCCGGCCCTTCATGGCGGCCCTGCCTTCTCTGACTTTGTAGCTTATAAAACCGTAAGTTTGATTACTACCCATGTAAATCATGTTTAAGCGTTTAGTTTCAGGGGCGTAGTTCATTTCAATTCCCTTGAGATTGCTGTTATCCCCCGAGTTCAGAGGAAAGTCATAGTTTTCCTGTAATTCGGACCGAGGAATAAACGGCATACGCCATATGCCGGGCTGATCGAGATACCCATCAGAAACCTGTAGCGGTAGAAGAATATCACTTCCGGTTTGCTTTTTTAAAAAAATAAAGCAGTCTGTAATTTTGCAGAAGGAGTAGAAAAGATGGTCTTTATCTGTGTTCTTTGGAACAGAGGCTGCTTTGACATCAGGGCTGAATGGTAAAGTTACGACATAAAACAATACTCCCGAGGCTAGAGCATAAAAAAATTTCTGCGATAAACGACAGAAGAGGATCAATGAAATAAAAGGTAGTCTTAGAAAAGAAGGAAGACTGCGCATGATGGTCACCTGAAAATCAAAAGCCATCTTTTGTGTAAACTGGGAAGCAACTGGCACTCACAGCTCCTCCAGCAAGAATCATTCTGTCTTACACTGTATTTTTCCTTAAATGACCGGCGGAGTAAGTAAAGCAGCTCAAGTGGCTAAACGGAGATATGAAGTTAAAATAGACTACTATTGTACAATGAGCAAACGACAGTCGTAGTTTCTAAGTAACTACTTCTCAGTAACTACTGGAAAGCCCACAAAGCAATACACAAGAAGCGTTTTCAATCAAATCCGCCAGCCCTGGAAACAGCCCACCACTGACCTTTCGTCGTTTAACATACTCCCGTATCTGGCTCTCTCTCAGGTTGTTGTGCAGCAGTAAGCTTGCCCGGCTGGTGTACAGCCTGCTCAAAAATGGGAGCAAGTATGTAGACGAAAGGCAGCCGCAGTCTCTCTTGCTTATCGCCCATCTGGAATATAATTATTCATGTAATACTGTCGGCATTCATACCAGGTCATATTCCCGCAAATGCGATTATAAACTTCGACCCTGAAGTTTCTGCCCGCATTCTCAGCACGTTGAATATAGTACTGCCCACACTGTCTGATACCATCAACGGCACTAAAATCTGAGTGATACCAAAGATAAAGTGAATGGGCAAGGGCCGCGCCTGCGAGAACAGCGTTTAACTTAAAGGTGGTGGAAACAGGTTTGTCTGGTGTCTGTTGCCTGAATCGATTGCTATAAAGGTCCCATTTATCCTTAATGGATTCTTTCGGAAGGCTGTTTTTCAGCTTTGGGATAGCCCGGCTTTTCACTGGCTTGTCATCAGATGTCCCCATACTTCGGGAACCGCTTTTTCGCATACCGTAGCAAGTAGCAAGGCATTCATTATTGCTACAACTAGCAGGGCTTATAGATGCTCCAGCAACAAGTGCAGGCTGTTCCTGAACAGATGCGTCCAGCCTTTGCAAGGGCAATAACCCGTATTCGCGAGATATAACAAATCGAAATGATGCTGCATCCAGCAATGCTTCCAACGATTGCGGAGGGAGTTCTCTGTGTTGCCAGATAGTTATTTCGAACATGGAAGTGCTGTTCTCTCCGGGGTTTAGGCGGGCTATGGCTACTACACTGATTCCGGAAGGGTCGCTGCCATCAAGCACCAATGTAGATTTACCTATTGTCATTGCCAGAAGAATGGCAACTTCAAGGCTTCCAAAGTGATTCAAATCCCGTCGGACATCCGTGACCAGCTCCCTCGCTGTAGGGGGCAAGTCGACTGGCTCTGCGCTTTCTCTAATGGCTCTTAGAGTATTTATCGCTGTTAGAAGGATGCTGTGATATCCACGATTTGAAATACGCTCCAAACCCTCTACCAGCCGGTCGCGCTGGGCTGCAAACTCGAAAAAAAGCGTTCTCGCCAGCAAGTCACTCACCGCTGCTGCCTGAGTATGAGGGCTGTCCCACGACCGTGGGTCAATGTTACGAAACCGGGAAACAACAGAAGATCGTGTAGAAAATGAATTCATGACTCCCGTCATCAATGATCGATCACCGTGCTCATTATGCTCCCTATCATAGATTTGTATTGAGCGTGCAATCGATGAAGAATGGCAGAATCTGCCACCTTCCAGCGGTTTGCACTTAACCACTTCGTAGTCCAGTGATTCGAGTACTTTTTGTAACGGCTCTGGAATGGTCGCTTCTTCGCCCTTGCCAGCCATTGATACTCCGGCCTGGAACACCAGAAAGGTTATTAACAACGAACGCAGAAACAAACGTTTAAAGGTATAAGGCCCTCTCATCACTCCACCACCGTCGTTTTTGGTTAGATTTAGCTCACGGCAAGGATTCGGGAAATAAGCCACAAAGCCATATCACTTAGAAACCATCAGAAAAGACTCTATATGCCATATATGGCAATACGAATTATCGACAGCCCCATATCCGAATATGCCTTCGCACGAAAGTATAGAGGGTAAACCATGTCTCGCCGCCACTAATCCAGTCCCTCCCGTTCTGACAGAACCAATAAGCGTATCGCCGGCTAAGTTCAGACCGGCGAGATCAGGGAAGTTAAAAACTAAACATTCATACAACTTGTATGTATCATGCTCTTACAAATCAATATGATACGAATTCATGCATTAACAATTTCTTCGAACACAATTCTTCACCACAGGGCAAGGGAGTAAAGTATGCAATGCCACCGTATTAACGAGCTGCTGGATCTGTTGAAAGACGAATGGATGACCAGCCAAAATGACAGCCTGATGAGCTTTCTGGGCAAAATAGCTGAAGAAGCCGGACACAAAGGCGACCTCCGCGCAATGAACGACGATATGCTGATATATCACCTGAAAATGCGCAGTCGTGACCACCATGAGATGATCCCCGGTATTGCCAAGGACTGCATTGACGATTTCAAGACCGCGATTCTAAAGGCCCGTGGCATCAGCTGAAGAATTTATCGACTCTTTCTGGCAGTCGCCGCTATTTCTTATAGACTTCTAATGACGCTTGATCGCTATGTTAGGAGTCTTAATATGTCCACAAGACTGGAAGGGGAGGCACTGGCACCTTTCCTGCATATCATCAGACAATATGAACGCTGCATAAAAGACAAGGATGTAGACGGTATGATGTCTCTGTTCGTGGACGATAACGAACCGCACAGCTTCGGTCTGCACGTCAACCTGAGCAGCCGCTCAGCCATTGAACAGCGCTACAACGACTACTTCAGCAGTGAAGATGGATTTGAGTCAGAAACTGAAACGCCTGTCGTATACCTTTATGGTGAGGCAGCCTGCATGTGTACCCAATTGAATGTAAAAGGGCACGAAAACCCTAAAGTTCGTGTGACGGCATTTCTGGAAAACCATTCAGGAAAGTGGCTGATTCGCCACCAGCATTTCTCCCCCTCTCCGGAATAGCCTGACAAACATTCATTCCCGCCTTCGCGGGTATGACGAAGGTTTTGCATGCATGGTTTTTAACGCTTCCACTGTGACCAAAGGGAGTCTGTTAAGCCGGACCTGATTGCACGAACACCATAAACACACAGTGCTAAATAGCATAAACCTATAACCCTGCGGGCAAGGTAGTAAATATCATCAAAACCCCCGAGGCTGTTAGCCGGAATAACCCTTGCTGCATGATTATTAGTGATGGTTGGATTGTGGCTCAACATTGGCCACTGACAATCACCGCCTTTAAAAGCCTGGTTAACAGAGGCAGGCAGGCTGCCCCTTCTTCCTTCATAATGCTCAATCATACTGATCAACTGTGCATTCGCTGACTTTAATGCCACGATATTCTTTGACCAGGACGCTATGCTGGTTTGATTCGCCAGTATGATTCGTGCTGTTTCGGCAGGTTTCATACCACTTATAAACAATGACCGGAACAAGCGATCAAGCTGAGAAAGATGGCGGTTTACATCATTCTGCAAGGGTGTGTACGGTAAATAAATGGGCAGTTTTTCCAAAGTCATGGCAATAAACAGGCTGTGGTTACTGGTCACACCAACCACCGGTTGAGAGTAAGCAAATAATGCGTAGTACAGATCATCCTTCAGGAAGGGAAGCCTGGCGAAGTGAACGACTCTTCCATCTTCCTTTAGTATGGTTTCCCTGGGCGAAGCCGAAGGCGGATAATAAATCAGTTTTCCAACCCCCTCATCAATAAGAAATTCAGTCATTATCTGGCTTTCCAGAAAAGTGTCATCCATATTAGACAGAATCCACGCTTCAGCGGAGTCCCCCTCAAGGTGAGAGGCGATCGCGATAAATTCGGCAAAATTTCGGCTGACATGCTGGTAAGCCATATAATATCTGGGAGTGCTGCCTGAAGAATTTGCCCGTGTCAGATTGATAAAATGTGCCAGTTCCGGGTATTCCACCATCGCCCGATTAAAGTCATCCGTAAAAGCCAATGGCATGCCATGCTCTGCTTTTTTCAGCAGTTGCGGCTCTAACAGCATGCCATCCTCATCAGGCCCCAGCCCCAGATTAACCCGGTACCTGCACTGGCAGGGAAGCCCCGTCCAGGAAGCCGGTGTGCCAATCTGTGCAATAAAAAGACATTGCCCGGATGGCAGATCGAACCCTCTGCCCAGGAAGTTCAGGGCGATAATGACAAGAGAGGATTCGTCAAGCCACTGCTGTGCCAGTAACCTGTCTTCGGGATTATAGGAATCGGCAGTTCGTGTATATCTACCCTTGCCGGGTAAATAAAGTATTTCAACCTGGTCAGGAAAGTGGAATATCCGGTTAAATTTCTCACGGATACCGACCTTGTCCTGATCGTAATCCACGATCAAACGAATGCGCCGCCCGGGAAATTGTTCAGCAACAATATGCGCCACAGTACGAGCAGCAGCAATATAACCCAGTTGGGTGACGTGAGAGGTGAGAATAGTGATCGGTTTATCGACCTGTTTTCCTATTGTCATTGCTGATGGAGCAATAGCTGATGAAGCAATAGCTGATGAAGCAATGGGAGCAGAGGCCACCGGGCTGATATGACAGAACAGATAAAAGATCAGGCCAAAGCCCTGTTGTAAAAGCAACCGCTGCCATAATGGTTTGGGCACGCTGATGATCAATGAGGTCTCTCTTGGTAATCCATTCAACACTGCCTAACTATGTTGTGACATGAGGTTGTGACACGAGCTTGTGACACAAAGTTGTGACAAGCTGGCAGTATGAATTCTTCTGACCAGTCAAGGATAGACCTGTTTTCAGTTTCTGCCGGTTAAAGGGATCGGGAAATGGTCACCGCACAGCAACCCCAGACAGCCTGAATAACGGAATCGGTAAAACAGGTCGTAGCGTCGGCCTTTTTTACTTTACAGCCCACCATTGCACTGTGTCATGATAAACTGTGATCACCTGAAAAATGCCAGCTACATTTATGGATCTTGTGGCGGGTGAGAATAATAAACAGGAATCTTCGGTTATGACTCAGGTACTCTGGACCCCTTCAGAACAGACGATCAACAGCTCCAACCTGCAGGCTTTCAGCCTGGCGGCTCAACTAAAGACAGGTCAGACTTTCCCGGATTACAACCACCTTTATCAGTGGAGTATTTCTGAACGAGCGTCTTTCTGGGAACTGGTCGCCGATTACTTTCAGGTCATGCTCCATACCCCTCCACAAACCATTCTGGCAAACGACGCCATGCCCGGTGCCGACTGGTTTTCCGGAAGTACCCTGAACTATGCCGAGCATCTGTTGCGGCACAGGGAGTCTGACCAACCTGCCATTATTTTTCGGGGAGAGACAGGACGGAGGGAGTCCCTGACCTGGAAGACACTTTATCAGGCGGTTTCCGCAGCCCAGAGTGGGCTGGTTCAACAGGGCATCAGGAAAGGTGACCGGGTTGCTGCCCTTATGCCAAACTGCCCGGAAACCATCATCATGATGCTGGCCACTACGGCACTGGGAGCCATCTGGTCTTCCTGCTCTCCCGACTTTGGCCTTCAGGGAGTACTTGATCGTTTCGGGCAGATAGAACCCAAACTGCTTCTGGCCTGTGACGGTTACTTCTATGGTGGCAAAGTCATAGACTGCAAAGGCAAAATAGCCGCTATTCAGCAGGCCATTCCAGAGCTTCAGATGACGGTACTGGTACCTTTTATGGAGCCTGAACCTGACCTTTCTGCGCTACCGGATACGGAACTGTATTCCACGTTTGCCGCACAAGGCAGCCACGGGGTTCACTTCGAGCCTGTCGCATTTAATGACCCACTGTTTATCATGTATTCCTCGGGTACCACGGGTGTTCCCAAATGCATTGTTCATGGTCACGGCGGTACGCTGCTGCAACACCTGAAAGAGCTGGGACTGCATACCAATCTCAAGTCCACAGACCGTCTTTTCTATTTCACAACCTGTGGCTGGATGATGTGGAACTGGATGGTGTCTTCCCTGGCCCTGGGTGCGACTCTGATCATATACGACGGTTCTCCTTTTTTTCCCAAACCGTCCGCACTGATTGATTTACTGGAAGAAGAACAGGTCAGTGTATTCGGAACCAGTGCAAAATACATAGCCGCTCTGGAAAAGGCGGGCGTAAAACCGGATGAAACCCACGACCTCAGACACTTGAAAGCCATACTGTCGACTGGCTCTCCCCTGCTCCATGAGAGTTTCGACTATGTTTACCGTTCTGTAAAAAACGACGTGTGCCTTTCATCTATATCAGGCGGCACAGATATTGTTTCCTGCTTTGCCCTGGGCAACCCAACGCTGTCCGTTATCAGGGGTGAACTGCAATGCAGGGGACTGGGTATGGATGTGCAGTTCGTCAATAGCGAAGGACAGGCGCTCACTGGCGAAAAAGGTGAGCTGACCTGTCAGTCCAGCTTTCCCAGCATGCCGGTTGGCTTCTGGAATGATCCGGATGGAAGCCGCTACCGGAAAGCTTATTTTAATCGTTTTCCCAATGTCTGGGCCCATGGTGATTATGGTGAACTCAGACAGTCTGGCGGCATTGTGATCCATGGCCGTGCCGACGCGGTTTTAAATCCGGGTGGTGTCCGGATAGGTACGGCAGAAATCTATCGGCAGGTCGAGAAAGTTGAAGCCGTCCTGGAAAGTATTGCCATAGGGCAGGAGTGGGACAACGATGTTCGTGTCGTACTGTTCGTTAAGCTTCGACCCGGCCTGCAGCTCAATGATGAACTGATTAAAACCATTAAAATGACTATCCGAAGCAATACAACACCCAGGCATGTGCCAGCTGTTATATTGCAGGTGGCTGACATTCCCAGAACCATCAGCGGTAAAATTGTAGAACTGGCAGTAAGAGATATTGTCCACGGAAAAACCGTTGCCAATACCGAAGCGCTGGCCAACCCGGAAGCTTTGGAGTACTTCCGGAATCGGGCAGAGCTGGGAGCCTGTCGGACTTAAGACTGTCCTGCTGCGAAGTTAAAATGGGCAGTCAGACAGCAACCTGTTCTTTCTCGGTACCAATAACAAACTGGTAAAGATTTTCGTAAGAGTCCCAGAGATGCGCACCAAACAGAGGGTCAGGGTTACTATTCAGTGCGGATGTGACCGCTGCAACGTCCTCCTTTGTTAACAACGCTTGCATGGCTGGGATCATGCAGGTATTTTCCAGTTTGAGGTGGTTAATCTGCAGATCAGCATAGCGCTGGTAATCCGCCAGAAGTGCATCAATAGGTACTATCTGGTCATTTTGTATGGACTGGAAGCGATCAATAAGATTATTGGTCAACTGATTAATCTCAACGTGCTGGTCTTCAATCACTTCCAGTTTATCCCGCAATTCGCTATCCGTGATTCTGGGACGTAGTTTTGCCAGCAGTCGTGATTCAAGCGGATGATGAAAACTGTCAGGGTAATTATGGAGATAGTCCAGTGCATCGATAATCACAGATAGCCTGGGTCGACGGGTTGCCCCTTCTTTGTACTTTGAGATTTCTCTATCCAGACAAACCAGCAAGCGTGTCAGGTGTTCATGATCTTTTATAATTCTATCGATCAACATCGACATCGTACTCCCCCTTGTGAAGGACAGCTTTTTATCTGTGCCGGGATAAAAAGATATCCAAAACTCATGGTTATTATCGTTGTTAGGGTACTTGTATCATGCTGTGTTCGAAAAGTACCTGTCTCTGATACATTGACTTATATCAATTTTAAACAACTATCCTATTGATCTATAAGGAACCATAAAGACTATTGAGCCTATGAACGACAACAAACGTTTTTTTCATACCTCTGATCTGAAGCAATGGCTGCTCGAAACCAGTCAGAAAGCTCTGAATAAT
The DNA here is from genome assembly GCF_025562715.2 of Endozoicomonas gorgoniicola. Classification (NCBI taxonomy): domain Bacteria; kingdom Pseudomonadati; phylum Pseudomonadota; class Gammaproteobacteria; order Oceanospirillales; family Endozoicomonadaceae; genus Endozoicomonas; species Endozoicomonas gorgoniicola. The sequence continues at coordinate 437,066 of NZ_JAPFCC010000001.1, read as the reverse complement.
GGCTCTCTGCAATCGCTGTCTACGGAACTGGTCACCCTTTCCGGCGCTATCCCTTTTGAGGTCAGAAAGCTATCGAGCCTACGAACAAAACCTTCCCACAAGTTCGCTAAAAACACAGGCAAAAACCCATTTCTTCCTTATGAGAAAGCACTCTACATCTGTCATTTACAAGCTGGTCATGTGGTTCTGCTTAATAAATTCAATGTGGTGGATCATCATCTTCTGGTTGTTACACCAGAGTTTGAAGCCCAGGAAACATTACTGGGTGAAAAAGAGTTTCATGCCATACTGCAGGTCATGAGTTCATTCCCGATGCTGGCTTTTTATAACAGTGGCATGGAAGCGGGAGCCAGCCAGCCTCATCGCCACTTTCAGGCATTTCCTCAACCCGCCACCCTGCCAGTTGATGCAGTCCTGAAGCGTATCAGCCAGAATCCAGAGCGCCTGCTGGCGCTTCCATTCCCAAACCTGACCGTCGATATTGCCGGAAAAACAGCAGAACAGGTTTATAAACTATATCTCTCCATGATCAGCCAGTTTAACTGCGGCAAACCGGCCGGGCAGATCCTTGCCCCGTATAACCTTCTGATGACCGACAACTGGATGATGATGATTCCCAGAACCCGTGATCGTTATCAGGGCATATCAGTCAATGCCCTTGGGTTTGCCGGGCTTATTCTGGTTAAAAATGATGAGCAGCTTGATGCGGTGCAATCCCTGGGCGGCAACCGGTTACTGGCTGAGGTCTGTGCCTGAAACGGTTTACTGACGTTATTTCCGTCTGAACATGGCAATATGGGGGATACCATCTTCATCGTACGGCTCCCCCGATGCCATAAAGCCACAGCTCCCGTAATAGCTTTGCAGATGAGCCTGGGCGCTGAGGTAAATATCATTGTCAGGAAAAATCTCTTCAGATAACCGAACCGCTTCAGCAAGCAGAAGACGCCCTAAACCCTGCCCCCGAAAGGCTTCAGCAGTAATGACTCTGCCAATTGCCGGTTCCGGCTTTACGACTTCCGGTGGAATAACACGGGCATAGGCGGCCAGGGTTTTGCGTCCTTCGTCGTCAAAAAACCAGCCCATCAGGTGGTACGACACCTTATCCAGACCATCTGCGTCCTGATAGGCGCAGTTCTGTTCTACGACAAAGACTGATTGTCGCACTTCCAGAATCTCATACAGCTGGTCAAGACTGAGTTTTTCATAATGACACCATTCCCATTTTATCACTGCAGAATTTCCTGATCGTTAAAATGGCAAATGTATCAGATCAAAATAAAAAAAGCTGCGTCATCAAAAGGATAAACGCAGCTTATAGCAGAATGAAAGGCAGGAGTTTATACCTGTTACAGCTCGGTCAGCATTTCTGCTGCTGGACGGTAAGGCAGGTTTTGAGCGTCGGCAACGGACTGACAGGTAACAACGCCCTTGCACACATTCAGCCCTTCAAGGAGGTGTGGATTTTCTTCCAGTGCCTGCCGGGGACCTTTGTCCGCCAGCTGTAATACATAAGGCAGGGTTGCGTTATTCAGTGCCAGGGTTGATGTGCGTGCCACTGCACCCGGCATGTTAGCGACACAGTAATGTACAACATCGTCGACAATAAATGTCGGTTCATCATGAGTCGTTGCAACGGCTGTTTCTGCACACCCACCCTGGTCAATGGCAACGTCAACGATAACGGAACCTTTTTTCATCTTGCTGATCATATCCCGGGTAATCAGCTTGGGTGCCTCAGCACCTGGCAACAGTACTCCTCCAATAACCAGGTCCGCTGTCGTGACATGATCATTAATAGAGTGTGACGTTGAATAGACAGTACGTACCCGGTTGCCGAACTGCTCATCCAGTTTACACAGCACTTCAACTGAACGATCGAGAATGACGACCTCTGCGCCCATGCCTACTGCCATGGCTGCTGCGTTCTGTCCAACAACACCGCCACCGATAATGACCACTTTAGCGGATTCAACACCGGGTACGCCCCCCAGCAAAAGACCACGACCAGACATGGACTTCTCCAGACAATGGGCTCCGGCCTGAATGGACATACGACCAGCGACTTCTGACATGGGAGCAAGCAGCGGCAGGCGGCCATTTTTGTCGGTGACGGTCTCATAGGCAATGCAGGTAGCACCGGAGTGAATCAGGTCTTGTGTCTGCGCTTCGTCCGGAGCAAGGTGCAGATAGGTAAACAGTGTGTGATCCGGGCGAAGGCGGGCGCGTTCTTCAGCCAGAGGCTCTTTAACCTTGACGATCATCTCGGCTTTAGCAAAGACTTCATCAGCAGTTTCCAAAATGATTGCACCTGCATCGATGTAATCCTGATCACTGAAGCCTACACCATCCCCTGCGTTTTTCTGGACATAAGTGTCATGCCCGTGCTCTGTCAGCTCTTTAACAGAAGCAGGTGTTAGTCCAACACGGTATTCTTGATTTTTTATTTCCTTAGGCACGCCAACCAGCATAATATGCTCCACTCAATAGAAAATGCAGTCTTATGTTCAATTATAATGTTTTTTGTTAGATGTTTATTTCTTTTATATTCACTTATCGACATTTAAGTCTGCACAAACACAACTTAACAGAACTATCCACCAAAGCACTTTTGTCAGTTGTATTTTCACAACAATGACACTTCTTTATACAACACCTGGTGCTGTAAATTTATGAAAATAGCATGCAAAAAGGTGCCTCAGGTCAAAAAACCTTAACAGAGGAGTGATATTCTACGCCGAATTTTACAAGACAAGTTAGCCTTGGAGGCTGCAGTGCCAGACCCCGCATTTATGCTTGAATACCTACAGCGTGTAGGTGTGGAAGTAAAACAAACACTAGACAGCAATGATCTTAAAGCTCAGTATTTTCGTCATATTTATCGCGTTGATGCTCGTGATAAGCTGATTGATCAGGATGGAAAACCAAAGGGTAAGCCATCCAACCCAAGACATCTGCACTGAAACAACAAAAGTTAACAAACAGCAAATTTAACAGGTTTTATCATACCGGAAAATTTTGTTTTTCTATTAAATACAATAAAAATTATCTGATCTCAGCTATAGCCTTCGGCGCAGTTACCGGAAGGTAAACGACACCGAAGGTTTACAGGATAATGGGTTCTCATCACACGTTTGTGTGAAATTGAGTCCGACAGGCTCCCAGAGGTTGACTGTGTTCAGCGGGCTGACTATATCGGGTATAAAAACCGATCTCGTCAGGTGTTTTTCACTATTTCGACAACGTTGTTGATCTGAATCGTTTTTTTTAACAATTTTCGACAATTTTTTAAGTTATATTTCTATGCTTTTGATGGACACTGTTATCTGGATAATCCCTGCAGCACTCGCCTTCTGGTACTGGTCAGACACTTCCAAAGCGCGTGAAGTTGCCATTACCCATGGCAAAAGAGCCTGCAAGAATATGAACCTTCAGTTTCTTGATGGGACTGTCGTACGCTATAAAACCAGACCCCAAAGAGGACCCGATGGACAGATGTGTCTGGCGCGGGATTTCAGTTTTGAATTTACGCCAGACGGCATTCGCCGATACCCCGGACATATTCGTCTGCTGGGCTCCAGACTCCAGATGATGGATATCCAGTCTCCTGATGAATCCGGAGAACATGACACTAACGTTATTCTTTCGGCTTCCTATAGAAAAGAAAAAAGCATCAAGTCTGACAACGTGATATAGCTAATCGCTCTCGTCCAACAGCGGTCTTTGATAGAATGCCCGCACTTAATCATCTTGAAGGACTTGCTGTATGAGCTACGCAAGAGAACTGAAAAAGGGTCAGATTGTTCAGATTGATCGTCAATACTATCTGGTACGTCAGGTTGAAACCAAAAGCCCTTCTGCCCGTGGTGCCTCAACGCTCTATAAAATACGCTTCTCTTCAGTCCCGGGTGGACAAAAGCTGGAGCAGACCTGCACAGGTGATGATCAGTTCACTGATGTCGACCTGCAAAGGCGTATTGTCTCCTTCTTATATAAGGAAGGCGATGAATACACGTTTATGGATTCAGAAGATTATTCCCAATACCTGGTCAACAGCAGCACCATTGAAGACCAGCTCCGGTACCTGAGTGATGGAATGGAAGGCCTGACGGCTCTGTTGGTCGAGGGACAATTGTTGGCTATTGAACTACCTGCTTCCATTACTCTGGAAATTGTCGACACATCCCCGGCCATCAAAGGCGCTTCAGCCGCTGCCAGAACCAAGCCTGCCCAGCTGAGTACGGGTCTTGAAGTTCAGGTACCTGAATACTTGAGCATTGGTGAAGTCATCAAGGTAAATACTGAAACGGGCAAGTATATGTCCAGAGCCTGATAAATCAGCCAGCAGCAGGCGATTGCTATTAATCGCTTTGCTGCCTGACAGACCTGTATTTTGTTTCTCATACCCGGCAGAGTGTTCTGTCATCTGTTCAAGATCATCAAATCCCATCCGATAACCCCCTACACAGTAACCTTTTGTATTGATTTCAGTTTATCGACAAAACAAAGTGCAAAAACAAAACAATGCCCAGCATGAATTAAGAGATAAATTGTATTTTATCCGTCATGTTTATTAGGCTTAATGATGGCTAATCTCCTATGATAATAAGGCTTTTTTAATTTTAGATTTAATCGTTATATGGCGGATTCGAGTTAGAAGTTCACTAAACCGCATGCTTAAATAATCAGATGAAGGATATTTCCTTGCCAGCATGGTGTACTGACTGGCAATATATTAATTGACGTTAATGGATAGACGTCAGGGAAGGATAGACACCATGGATGGACGCAAATTAATTCAATGTCATCTTATCTATCGATCGCTGAAGCGGCTGCTGATACTTGCAATATCACCCGCCGTCTGGGCTGAAACCCCTGATCGCAACACGACCATCAGTTACGCAAAATACCTGAACCAGTTTTCAAACGATGTAGCGCATGTGGACTCTTACACGCCTCCTGCATCTCAACTGCTCTTTTCCACTAAACGCCAGAAAGACATACCGAAGCTTGATGTAGAAAACAAGTCAAACCCGTTTACTCAGAAAAAAGTCAGTCAATTTGTTTATAAAGCCTTTAAAGACCCTAAAAAACTGGGTAGCGATGCCGCAGCCAGTGCCGCCTATCTTGGGCTGGAAGCATTAGGGGTTGCCAGACCTCTGAAGGAACGGATTGAATTCATTAAGGAAAAAACCCGGTTTAACTTTGGCAAATGCGGAAAAGTTGAATTCAGTGGCAAATTAAAAGCAGAAAACTGCCTGATGGACAACTCCAAAATTGAACTCAACTCTGATTACAATCTTGACTCCATTACTGTCAACTTCAAATGGGCTCTTTGAGCAGACTGCACGGAAAGCCCCTCTCCTTTTTTATCTGACAAGTACCCATCCCCGCCTCTCCTGATACAATACGCCCCCTGATTCAACAGCAGGAAGTCACCTTGAATACACATAAGCAGTATGCCCTGTTTCGTGACAGGATCGAGTTATTCTCTGACTGGAAACTCACTGCGGCTGCCACAGTCGTCACTGAAAGAGCATGGCCAAATTTTGCATTATTCTCAGAGCTGGCTGAATTTGGTGATCGTTCAACCGTCAGGCACTGTCTGAACATGCTATGGGACAACATTGCCGGGTATCAGTCCGCCAAAAATTTTGAACGACTGCTGGAAAAAATAGACGACAATACGCCCAATCCGGATGATTACGATATGTTTGGCGTCCAGCCCGCCCTGGACACTATTGTCAGTATTAACTGCGCCATCAGCTGTGCTATGACACCCAGTACTGATGAAGCAGCCAGCGCTCTCACGCTTTCTCTCAGCACCATCGGCAAATTTATTCGCTATGCAGAAGTACCTGATTTAAATGGCACCGAGCTGGCACAGTATATTGAAGAGCACGACCTCTACAAACAGCATCTGGACTTTCTGGATGACATTCTTAACAGGCTGGAGGCCCAGAAAAAACAAAGTCCCGATTTTATGAAAGAGATCAGGGCGCAAGCTCAGAATAATGGTGTCAGCCAGCTGGGAATATCGCTGGACTAGTGGCTGGACTAGTTGACGAATAAGGTTCTAAACGTCTATTTGATATTGTTCACAATATCCCTTAGCAGGCTGTAAATTCTGTTCTCTGCATTGGACATGGCATCATAATTCTGATTATGCGATTGCATTGCTCTTTGCAGCTGAACAGTCTGCAGCTGGTTACTGCCAGTCAGGTTCTCCTTGGCTGCCAGCAGGTCGGTCTTAAGGAACCCCCACTCCTGCGGTGTCAGGTCTCCCCTTATTGTGGCCCAGTCCTGCGCAACCAGATTGCCTTTTCCATCATCTTTCTTAATTGAAATTTTCAGGACGTTAGCCAGAATATCTTTCTCTGCTTCTGTTAATGTCGGTGTAACACCACTGTACTCGTTATTAGTGTTGTTTTGGAAAGCCAGTTTACGGGCTGCGTACCCACTGACCTGCACATTTGGATCATTGGGGTTTTCCCGGGTCATGCCGGAAACATTAACACCATCATATTCCCAGGCATTCAGCCCTCCCGCTTCCAGCAGAATATAACCATCGTTATCCAGAGCGTCCAGAGTCGTGCCATTTAACGCTGGAGCGATAATCATTGGATTTGCCGTGTCAACATCATTAATTGTCATCCCCTGATTACCCCGTTTAATGGTAATCGTCTTGATATCAACCATACCACCGGAAAAATTGTTGGGGTCAAAAGCTGAAGCAGGGGTTCCTGTATCAAAGGTAATTTCAGTACCGTCATCCAGAACCATTGTCATATCATTCATGACAGGGATACCGACTTCACTCACATCAACAGTATCTCCGGACGACACTGGTATAAGAGTCTGATCTTTATAAATGAGCTGATTATTCTCTGCATCTGTTATCGCAAACGTTGTATTTCCAGCGTCATCAGTACGTACCGTCAACCCATACCCATTATCCAGCACAATACTTTGTCCGTTGACTGACCAGCTTACTTCACTGTAATTACTGTCATTATACTGAGCGATGTTAGCCTTATTAACCATTGTATTAACGGAGTGCAACAGATTATTGGACGTTTCTATATCTTTGGCAATTCTGCGTACTTCGCCATCGAGCATACTGCCTCGTTCAAGATACACGGCTGCAATAAAGTCCTGCTGACTCAGTTCAGCCGGATCAAGTGGCTGAAATGAAATATTACTATTATCTACGCCATTAACATTGCTCATGCTGCTCGCATCCTTGCTGTATTAACCGATCTGTATGCCTTTTCCTTATACAAATCCGGTACGGCGTCTCCGGACAGACGGCTTGCTCTTGCGTTTGGGCTTAAGAAGATTGTTAGCCAGGCGAATTTCCCTGCGTTTTTCAGAAGCCTGCTCAGACATATCCTGTTTCAGTTCTTCACTGAAACGAATCAGTTCCTGACGGGCCTTATGTCTCTGTTTGACGGTCCAGCGGTCGCTGTTTATGAAATCTCTGAGCGCCTTGCGATCCAGGCCGACATTTTCCATAAATTCAGCCTGCTGCTTCATACTTCGATTTGCTTGATTGAGAACTGCTTCTGATTCTTTCTGCACAAGCCAGGATGACTTGCTGAGTTTGGTAATGTCTACCAGACGGATGCGGGATGCCATTCCCTCTCTCCATAAAAGTCCATGAAAGTTGCTAATTCTCAGTTTAGACAGATTTCATACAACCATTCACCCAACAGGCATGAGCAGCTAAAATCACAGCTGCAGAAGACTACAGATGCAGAACAATAAACAACAGAGTGCGCCGTAATGGATATAGAAACTTTTGAGTCCCTGATGCTGAAAACCCTGCTCACAGGGCTGATTCTATTTATGGGGTTTATCGTTTATGACCTGGCGAAAAAGTCCAGAGCCGGCAAGTTTGGTACCTTTGTTTTATTTGGAGCACTGTGTCTGGGTGTTCTGGGATTTCTTATCAAAGGAATTCTTATGCGTTCGATTGGCTGACAGTCGTCTGTTAGAAAGGCTTAAAAAAAAACCCGGGTCAAAACATTGACCCGGGCCAGAATAGAAGAACGAACATGACAAGTCGGTAAATCAAAAAGGTAAACTTACCGTTGATTACACCAGCACTCCATGACAAGAGATAAGATACATAGCAACTTATCTGTCCTGCTATTTTGAACCTTCTGACAATTTCATTAATCCGTAGATATACGCCAAATCACAACACGAACTGACAGACACACACAGAAAACCAACTTAACAACAAAATCTGTTCGTACTTTTACCCATTCCGTCACGGCACCAACTCAGCTTTAACAGATTCATCCAAAATAGCCCAGCCATTTCATCCAGGCTGTTCCTGCGGTGAGCCAGATCGTCAGATAAACAAGACTCATCAAAAAACCGGCTTTCCACCAGGTGGTCAGTGGAACATATCCGGCACCAAACAAAATCGGAGCAGGGCCATTGCCATAATGTGTCAACACCGCACAATTACTGCTCAGGTAAGCCAGTATGAGAGCGGCGCCTGTTGGGTGAATACCGGCACTGATCATGATAATCAGAAAACTGGCATACATGGCACTGACTTGAGCCGTTGCTGAAGCAAAAAAGTAGTGAGCAAAGTAATAGACCACGCTAATTGAAATCAGACTGAGCCAAACGGGTAAACCTTCAAACCATACGCCTATAGAGCTGCTGACATACGTAATCACTCCAAACTCACTCAGATAATGCGCCATAGTGACAAAAGCACCAAACCAGATCATGGTGTCCCAGGCACCTTTATTACCTTTTATTTCATGCCAGTTAAGTACACCCGACAACAGCAGCAGACACACGCCACACAGAGCCACCAGTGGTGCAGAGAGCCCCAGGTAACGCCCCATTACCCAGAACACCAGCAAACCCACAAAAGTGCCTGCCATAATCCATTCATCTCGTTTAAAGCGGCCAAGTTCGTGTAACTTTTCTGTTGCCATCTCGACGGCTTTTGGGGTTTCCCTTAATTGGGGAGGTGAAATTCTGTAAAGCAGGACAGGCATGACCGCCAGACAAATCAAACCTGGAACAATCGCACCAATAGCCCAGGACGCCCAGGTAATATCAACACCCTGATCACCTGCCAGCTTAATAACCAGTGGATTCCCCGCCATGGCAGTAAGAAACATTCCACTGGTAATCGCATTAACATGGAACACCACCAGAGTTAAATAGGTTCCCATTCTTCTGGCAGAAGGATTGCCGGGATAACTCTCATAAACCTCAGCGATTGAACGCATAATCGGATAAACCACAGCACCGGCTCTGGCTGTCTGGCTGGGCATGGCAGGTGCCAGTAAAGCATCCGTCAGTGCCACACCATAACCGAGCGTAATAGTCCTTTTCCCCAACAACCGCATAAAGCAAAATGCTATTCGCATTCCCAGACCTGTTTTAATAAAACCGTTGGAAATAAAGAACGCCAGCACAATCAGCCAGGTAATGGGTTCACTGTAGCCAGACAGCGCCTGTTTCAGAGTCAGAGTCTGGGTAAGACCCAATGCAGCTATACCAAAAAAAGTAACCGCTGACATGGGTAAGGGCATGACCATGACTCCGAGCAGAGTACTCAGAAAAATGGTCACCATTTGCCAGCCCCTGATATCCATAGCTTCCGGGGCTGGCAAATTCCAGAGAACTACCCCAAAAAGCAGAGGAAAACAATAGCGCAACAACAAGGTTGGCTGAGTTAAAATAGAACGATTATCAGCAGAATTTAAAGTACTCAACGTTCACCCTGTCCTGTATCTTTCGTTTTGTTATCCAGCAGTCAAAAAAATACCCTATTGACTGGCTCACTTAGCATGCTTACAGGGATTTAGTGTAGTTCAGATTCATAGTTTAAATATTTATTCAAACAAAGGCTTAACCATCATTCTGATGTATATAGATCTTAAAGCTATCACTTTCACGTAATACCGATTTTAAACAACGGCACTGACACCTATAATCCCCCGCTATTTTTCTTCGGATCGGAATCATGCGAAAGAATACTTACCATCAGCCCCAGAAAACCACAGACAGTCCTGATAAGCCTGTCAGGCTGATCCTGTTCAATAAACCCTATGGTGTATTGACCCAGTTTACCGATGCAGAGGGCAGGGCAACCCTGAAAGACTATATTCCCATTCCCGGTGTTTACCCTGCGGGTCGTCTCGACCGGGACAGCGAAGGATTGTTGCTACTGACCAATAACGGCAAAATCCAGCATCAGGTCAGTTCCCCCATGCACAAAATGCCAAAAACCTACTGGGTTCAGGTGGAAGGCATTCTTGACGAAACCGCTCTTGATCAGCTGAGAAAAGGTGTGAGACTGAATGATGGCTTAACCCTGCCCGCCAAAGTGAAACGCATAAGCGCTCCGGAACTGCCGGATCGTAATCCACCTATTCGCGTGCGCCAGTCGATTCCGGACTGCTGGCTGGAACTCACCATCAAAGAAGGTCGTAACCGACAAGTCAGGCGTATGACAGCAGCAATTGGCTATCCCACTCTGAGGCTGGTTCGTTATAAGATAGGAGACTGGACTCTGGACAACCTGCCTCAGGGAACATATCGGGAAGCCCCGGTACCAGAATCATTAAAAAAACAACTGAGCAAGAGTCAGAACAAGCCCGGATCTGCCCATCACTGGCATCGTCGATCAAGGACCACACATTGGAAGCGATAATAAAAAAACACTACACCTTTCTTGCCAGAGTTTCTCTGGCAATCGCCCTTATCACAATGACCATTCTGGGTTTAATTCCCACAGAGCAAATCCCTCTGTCAGACTGGAACGATAAGGCACAGCACATTATCGCCTTTCTGATTCTGACCTTTCTTGTTGACGCCAGCTGGCCCGAAACAGAACTGAACTGGAAAAAAGCCCTGGCACTGCTTGGTTACGGCCTGCTGCTGGAAGTGTTACAGGGGTTTACGGATTATCGGGAGTTATCCGGGCTTGACCTGCTCGCCGATGCGGCTGGCATCGGGCTCTATACAGTGACAATACCCCTGTTTAAAAAAATCCCTGTGATTAACTGGCGTTGGGATTCACGCTTTAGCCAGAACTAAGAGTCAAACCACTCCCCGGAGCAAACTCCGGGGAATAAAACTCGCCACCCCTGAAAATTGTGGCTTCAAACAATTTTCATTAACTATATAAGTCGTTACACTGCATTGGACTATAGAACCAAGATATATTTTTATAATTAGTACAGTTCAACAATGAAGTTAAAGATAAAGAAAAACCTTCTCGGATTGGCACTCGCCTCATTCGTTTTAACGGGTTGCACCTCCATTGCCCAGCAACAAACCTATGGCAATTATGAAAGTAAAATTGCCAGTGGTCAGCTCGACGCTGCGGCAGAAATGGCGATAAAAAAAGCCGATGTAAACCCTGAAACCGGTGGCGCTAACGATCTGTTATGGTCATTGGAAGCTGCAACCCTGCTGCGTATAAAAGGTGGCTACCAGCAAAGTACCGCTTTCTTTGATGATGCAGAAATGCTGATGAAGGCAGAAGATACCGAGAGTATTGCAGAAAAGGCGGCTGATGGTGTCGGCAGCATACTGGTTAATGACTCGTTAGCGGACTATGAGCAGGCTCACTATGACGGCATCATGGCTAACAGTTATAAAGCCCTCAACTTTATGTTTGAAGGCGATGTCGCCAACGCCAGGGTTGAGTGGAATCGGGTTGATGACCGCCAGCGCCGGGCTGTTGATGCCTTTGCCGAGAAAATAGCAAAGTTAAAAGAAGAGCAGGCGAAAGAAGCTACTAAAAAGAAAGAGACTGAAGCCAATACCGAACAAAGTCTTAGCGAAGCAGAAAAAATCATCCAGTCGCAAGGCATTGATTTCTCACAATGGAACGCCTACCAGGATTATGTGAATCCATTCAGCACCTATATGCACGGTCTGTTCTTTATGGTCAATGCCCAGGGTGGCAGTGATTTCGGTAAGGCCTACGACAGCCTGAAACGTGCCGCTGCCATGACCGGCAATGACACCGCCAAAGCCGACATGGTACTGGCTGACTCTCTGCGTAAGGGCAAAAAATCGATCAGTGATATTGAACCGACCGTCTGGGTTGTTTTCGAAAATGGTCTGGGACCTAAAAAGGAAGAACTCCGAATCGACCTGCCTGTTTTTGTCGCCAGTAATGATGTCATGTATACCGGTATGGCGCTGCCAAAGCTGGTAGACCGCCAGCAGGCTTTTCCGGCACTGGAAGTAGAAGGAACAACAACCACTGTTCTGTCTGAAATGGATCGGGTTATTCATGCGGAATTCAAGGCGGAGTTCCCCTATATCCTCAGCCGTGAAGTAGCACGGACGGTTTGGAAAACTATTGCTCAAAAGCAGATGAATGATAAAAACGAGATGGCTGGCCTGATTGCATCAATCGCTCAGGCAGCTACGACAAGCGCTGATTTACGCATGTGGAACAGTCTGCCAAAAGACTTCCAGCTAGCCCGGGTCAGCAAACCAAAAAATGGTAGTCTCGCCATCTCTGCTAAGGGTATGGAAACACCATTAAACGTTGAACTTGACTCAAAGTCCCGGTTCAGCATCGTCTATGTTCGTGCGGTAAGTCCGCTGGCATCCCCCACTGTTGATGTCATCAATATCTGACAGGAAGTAACTCTATGAAAATCAAGGTAATGGCCGGAGCCATACTGGCCTCAGTAATGCTGACGGGCTGTGCAACAAAAACCTACTACGTCGACCAGAATACCGGGCAGACCACCAAGCAGGAAACGGTAGCAGGCCTGAACTACCGGGACTTCTCTGACGCTGCCGATGAAATGGTTCAGAGTATGCTGAATAACCCAAGACTGCGTCACCCGAACGCAGATAAGGGCGCAGTGTATGTCATGGCAATATCCAGCATTATCAATGACACCACCCAGCGGATTGATACGGATCAGCTGACCAAGAAAATCAGGGTAGACCTGCTGAACTCCGGTCGTTTCCTGACCACCACCGCCATTGGGTTAAACGGTGCAGAAGATGAGATGACCGAAAAAGTCCGGGCGCTGAAAAATTCCAAACTGGTGAATCAGCAAACCGTCAAGGGCAACAATAAGGTGATCGCCCCGGACTTCAGCCTCAGCGGCAAGATTATCCAGCGCAACTTCACCCTTTCTAAAAGCGAGCAGGAGATCAATTACTACCTGCAAATGACCCTCACCAATCTGGAAAATGGACTGGCCTACTGGGAAGGTGAAGTCCCTATCGTCAAAAAAGGCGATGGTCGTTCAGTTAGCTGGTAATACCGGGTTAAGTCACCACCCACTCAACCGGAACAGGTTCTCCCTGTTCCGGCTTACCATTTTTTCGGGGGATTTATGAACCGTCGCAAACAGATCGTTGCGTCTGCCATTTCTTTTGCGCTTTCTGCCATGCTGATACAGCCTGTTAATGCAAACACCGCCACTACCACCAACGCAGAGCCTGCTCCGGCGCAGACTCAGGAAGCCGTGATTGCTGCCAGCAAGAATGAAGTTCAGGATGCCCTGAGGGATGTGGAAAAAGCAGCCTCCCGGCACGTGGCTAAGCAAAGACGCAAGCTTCAGTCGCAGGGACGAAGCAATGAAGTATTTATTGCCTATGGTAAAGCCCTGGTTTCAGTCAGTTCCACCTCACCAGACTGGGGGGACGCAAGGGTTATTGCCTACCAGGAGGCACAAAACAAAGCCAGGGAAAACTTTCTGAGGCAACTCTATGCCCAGGTGTCCAGCGACATCATCAAAGAAAGCTTTAAAACCAGCGCACTCCCCGAATTTACCCCGGACGAATTGCAGGCACAAAGTTCAGCTGAAAGCCTGCTGAACAAAGTAGCTGCCTACAGCCATGCCGTGCTGGACTCAAAACTGGAAGAACAGGGCATTGATCCCGCCGAGTATAAAGCAGCCCCCCTTGAAAAGCGCAAAACCATGCTGAAGCAAGCCTTCACCAAAGGGGTCAAGACCCGGTCCTATGGTGACCTGAGCGGTGCCATGATCACCAACACTTTTGAAACCACCGATGTGAATGGTAAGACCGCAGTCGCTGTTGTGATGAAGACATCCGTAAAAATGAAAAACATCCTGACCGAATTACGCAGTAGTAAAGGTGTTATCACACCGGATGAAAACAGGAGGGGCGTCAATATTGAAGACTATCTGGAAGCTAACGAGCCAAACCTGATGTATGAGTACGGTCTGCGCCTGTTCCGGGATGAAGAGGGCTATCCAGTCTTGCTGTCCTTCTCACAGGCAGGCAACAGCTGCAATCCGGCAGATTATGAAGAGTGTGCCGATAACCGGGAGTTTTCGTATATCGAAGCCTACAACGATGCTATGTCTCACTTTGCTGAAGCCTACAACCTGAATGGTTTTACAGAAAGTAACACTAACAAGGGGAAGCAGAAAGTCACAGTAGCCAGAGTCAATCAGTCTAATGAGACGCTCAAGGAAACCGTGACCACTATCCTCAGAGAAACCAAAGCCATGTCCAAAATGCAGTCAGAGGTCAAAGGACTGGTGGGAATCTACGAAGCCAAAAAGTGGTCAGAAACACACCCGGTTTCTAACCGGGAAATCAATGGCGTCGTATTAGCTTGGCACCCTAAGCGTGAACAGGCTCTGAGAACCTTTAAAGCTCACAAAACGCCTTCAGCAACAAAGCCAGCAGCTGCAACACCGACACAAAAAAACTCATCAGGTAACCGGGCATCCAGTGCTTTTATTATGGATGACAGCGATTTTTAAACGGAGTTTGTTATGAAACATAAAATTGCTGCCGCCCTTCTGGCACTCTGTACCTGCTCCCCTTTACTGGCAGAAGTGGTAACCGTACAGGTGCAGGGTACAGGGCTCACACAGGAATCAGCCATTGAACAGGGGCTGGTTCAAGCAGTCAGACAGGTTCATGGCACGGACATTAATAGTCAGCAAACCACTGCCACGGGACAGTCAAGGGTGAACGGAGAGAGTGAAACCCGGATTGAAATCAGCCAGGGAACCAACCTTAAAGCCAGGGGACAGGTGGCGGGCTATCGTGTTACCAACAGTGAATGCACTGCAAAAGGCTGCACTGTCAACCTGAATGTGGAAGTACATCAATACAAGGCTCCCGGCCTTCCCAGCGACAACCGTCGTCGAATCGCGGTACTGCCATTCACCGGCGGGAAAGAATTCCGCAAGATGGTCACACGACAGGTGCAGGAGCAGTTAGTACAAAGTCGTCGCTTTGCCGTGCTGGATCGTGAACATGAAAAGGAATACCGGGCAGAAAAATCACTCTGGCAAAGTGATGATGTTTCGGTGGCTGAAAAAGCACGCCTCGGGCAAGTGCTGGGTCTGGACTACATTGTGGTGGGCAGCATTGAAAAGGCTGGCGTTCATCGCTGGTCAACCTCGGTAGCCCTGACCGGTGAGAAGGAAAACCATGTTCGCACTTCCGCCAGAGTCCGCTACCAGGTAATCGCAGTACCTACCCGCCAGATCAAATGGTCTGATACCGTCTCGGTAACGCTTAACAACGTCGGCAGTCTTGAGCAGGCGTCGGTAGCAACAGGCAAAAAAATCTCCGGGGAGTTGCTGGAGAACATCTATCCACTGCGCGTGGTTGCGTCCAGTAATGGTCAGGTGATTCTGAACCAGGGTGGCAAGACTATCCGGGATGGCAGCTATTTTAAAATATACGCCCTTGGTGAAGTGATGATTGACCCCTACACCAATGAACCACTAGGACAGACTGAAACCAGAGTAGCGACGGTTAAGGTCACCCGTGTCGAAGCGAAAATGGCCTACGCCAGGGTGGTGGAAGGTGACTTGGGTACTATCCAGCCGGGGTTTATTGCCCGCCCTGGCAGCGCTATTACCCAACCCGTTAAAAAGCAGCCAGCTTCTCCCGCCCCCAAAAGTAATGTTGTTGTACCAGAGTCTGGTGGCGTTATTCTTTAATACAGCTTCCTGATTTGCACGAACAGCCCTGTGTTATGCGGGGCTTTTGCTTCCCTTTCACGAACCTTCAGATACTTTCGGAGTAATCACCACCTTACCCTGCTCCACCCTCACCGCAGCAGGCAGGCTACCAAGCTTACGGTACAGCGCATCCCCATCATCAAGAGGGATGATCGGCAAGCTACCCAGTTCCTGCCTGAGGGCTTTCTTCAGCTGGTCAATCATCAGTGTCTCGATCATGGCAATGTCCAGATCGATATGTGCCTTCTCCAGCAGAATGTTTGAGAAAAAGAAAGCCCGGTCGTCCGGCCTGTATTCCAGGTTGGCAATGCCTTCTACCTGGAAAGGAACAGGATCGGTGACGCCTCCGTCCAGATAGTTACTGAAAACATCAGCATCCAGCGTTCCCCTGAACTGGAAACCAATCGCCTGGTAATCACCATGAAGCGTCAGTTTTGGGGTTTCCAGATAGAGCTGAACATTCACAATGGGCGGCAATACCTTCAAATTACGAATCTGTGGCGACATAAATTTCTGGTCAACCAGAGCCTGCAACTCCTCAGAGGTAAGTGTTACTGACCGGGATTGCGAACACCCGGCGAACATAGCCAGCAGCGAAAATACCAGCGCCAGCGAAAGGTTAAATGGAACGCTCCAGAATCCGACTAGCTTTTTCAACGATTTTCCCTCGATTTGATGCTAACCCGTCAGCCCAGCGAATGGGTTCAGGCAGTTTGTAACCGGCAAGACTTTCCTGCACAAAGTACATAGCGGATGTCAGAGAAATCCTGTGTCCAATACTAACATACAGAGGTTTGATGCCGGTGCGACTGCGTAAAACGTAACCAATGGTTTGCTGATCGTCCATCAACGCAACGATACTGTTTTTTTCAACAGGCAAAGTGTCATGTTCCCCACAGAGTCTCTGTTTGGCAACACCAATGGAAGGAATACCGGACAACAGACCAACATGGCACGCTACGCCAAATCGCCGGGGATGCGCCCTGCCCTGTCCGTCGCATAACAAAAGGTCTGGCTGCACAGTCAGCTGCTGCAGGGCAGCCAGAACGGCAGGGCTTTCACGAAAAGATAACAGCCCCGGAATGTAGGGCATACAGGTGGGCAGCCGGGCAATGGTAAAATCCACCAGCTGCAATGTCAGGAAATCAAGGACGGCGACTGCCGCCCTGGTCACAGAGCCATTTTCTTCAAAGCCGACGTCCACACCGGCCACCGTGTGGACATCTCTAACCTCATCCCGGCAGACAATCTGCCCGGCCATTTCCTGTTGCCACTCCCTGGCTTCGGCAACCGTCAGGCAACGACCTTGTGATTCAAAGGTAAACAAATGGTGACCTCCAGGCCCGGATGAACGTTCCTTGCTGTAATGGTACCGCCATGATTTTTCACAGCCCCCATCGCAATGGACGTTCCCAGCCCAAAGCCATCATTCTCTTTACCACGAGTGTCGTCCACCCTGAAGAACGGCTCAAACAGCGAATCCAGAGCACCTTCCGGAATACCCGGTCCAAAGTCTCTGACGGTGACAATGGCATAGCGCTTGTGCTTCTTCAGAGCCACTTCCACACGGCTGTCCTGTGGCGTGAAACGAATGGCATTGCGCACCATGTTTTCAATGGCGCTGCCCAGCCAGTCTTTTATACCGTTGATTTCAATATCCAGCAGTTCTGTTGTCACCACCGACTTATCCTGAGCCTGAGCTTCAAAGTCGGCATCGTCAACAATGCCTTCAATCAGTGCATGAAGTGGTACCGGCTCCCAGGCCAGGTCTGTTACACCATTCTGAATACGGGAGAAGCGGATAATTTCTCCGATCATCTGGTCCAGACGTTCGATTTCGCGCTCAATACGACCATGTTCAGATTCTGCATCCGGCGATTTCCGACGGGCCAGCGCCAGTGACAGTTGCAACCGGGTCAGAGGCGAACGTAATTCATGGGACACATCCCTGAGTAATCGCTCTTTGTCGTTTATAAGCGACTCAAGCTGTTCAGCCATGTGGTTAAAGTCACGACCAAACTCACCCAGCTCATCCCGTCGTTCACGAACAACCTGAGCCACTCTGGCAGCCAGGTCACCCTGAGCCAGTCGGCGTGATGTACCCTGTAGTTGTCGTATGGGGACTACCAGATAGCGCGCCAGCATGATGCTCAACAGGAAGCTGACCCCAAGAGCAATGATGACCAGATGCCACTGCTGTACAAACACTTTCTTGACCCGCCAGTGTACCAGGCGAGGCATCTCTTTGGTGAGGTAAAGATCAAAGGGAGTACGATCAATCCAGATTTTGCGTGGCCCTACCGCAACAACACCACTGCGGAACGTGATAACCGGCTCCCGCCGGTCATGGGTTTTGCGGTAAGCGAACTGAACTTCAGCAGGGACTACCGGTTGCCCGACAGGTTCACCATCAGGGGCAAAAAGATAATAATAACTACCAGGCAACTGTCTTATAGAAAGACTGGTCGACCAGCCGGCTGCCATTCGTTCAACCTGCCGGGAAGCCACTTCCAGCTCCCGAAACAGGGCTCTTCGTTCAGACAGGAAATCCGCAGGGTCAAACGTAATGGCAACGGCTACTACCAGCGCCACCATCATTGACACCATGGTCAGCCAGAACCATAAGAATAGTTTCCAGAATAAACTGCGAAATGGCCAGACCAGCATTTTGTGCATTTGAGCTTTCATTCAATCAGGTACTGCAAACGTGCTTATCGCCCATGATTCCTCAGGGGCGGATATAGAAATAACCAGCCCCACGCACTGTTTTAATGCGTGCGGATCCGTCAGCGCGGGTACCAATCTTTTTACGAACGTTGCTCACGTGCATATCGATGGCGCGATCATACAGGGTCAGACGGCGATTCAGGGCAATCTGGGTCAGTTCATCACGGGAGATCAGCTCACCCGCTTTTTCGATCAGGGCTTTCAGCACCATAAACTCCGTGGCCGTCAGCTCCAGTACCTCACCATGAATAGTGGCTTCACGATTCGCCAGATTCAGTGTGATGTCGTCAATACTCAGGGTTCTTGGGTTGCTGTCAGTCGCCTGGGGGCGACCACGACGCATAATCGCCTTGATACGGGCGACCAGTTCGCGATGGTTATAAGGTTTCGGCAGATAATCGTCTGCGCCAAACTCCAGGCCAATGATACGGTCGACATCATCGCCACGGGCAGTCAGCATGAGAACAGGGATATCAGAAGTCTGGCGAATTTTTTTCAGCACATCAAAGCCGTTCAGTTTCGGCAGGGTGACATCCAGCAACACCAGCTGGTATTCACCGGACAGTGCAGAAAGCACACCCGATTCTCCATCGTGAACTGCCTTTACGTCATAACCTTCTGTGGCCAGATATTCGATCAGCAACTCACATAATTCGACATCATCGTCTATCAAAAGAAGTTTTACGCTGTCGCTACTCATTTGATACTCCATCCAGACAACCATGAGCAAAGAGCAACTGCCAATCGTGCAGTTACGCCAGATAAAAAAGACCCCGGCGGGGGTACGTCGGGGTTAAAGTACAGCTCAGGGTAACAGGGAAATTTGACAATATGCTACCGGTCAATGCACTTGAACCTGCCGGTATCATATTGGATTTTAACTGACAGTGCAGTTACAAAATCGTACATACCATTCTGAATCAGGCTCAAACGCCTGAAAGCTGATTCAGAGTGGGCTTAAGTGTATGGCTGCTGATCTATATTGGGCGGTTAGAATCGGTAAGAGTCCTGTAAATGGATGGTTTATCATGATTAAACCCATTGGCACCAATGACATTGCGTCAATTACTTGTAAAACTCAGCCGATCTACTACTAGGTGTTTCTTTGAACAGGTAGAATCCACGTCCAAAGTGGGAAATAACTCAGTCAGCCTGACAGCCTGCTTTCCCTCACAGGCCGGCTGCTTCTGAGTAACTCCTTCGGGACTAGTTATTTGCATAGAGTCAAGATGGTGAGGCTGTTTCAATTTCGACCAGTTTGTAACCCATGTCTTCAGCGCGCTTTCTCATGTTTTTAATGACTCGGTCACGGTATTGCTCCTCGTAGTAATCCTGACCTCTATCTACGTACTCTGAGCCGTTTTTCAGCATGCTGTAAATCAGCCGGGCAAGTTTATGTGCAGTCGCTGTAATCGCTTTTGGTGCCCCCAGCTTACTTCTCATTCGACGATAATAGGCTCCCAGCGCACTTTTCGAACTCACCAGAGTCAGTGCAGCCATACGCAGAGCAGAAGCGGCCCGGTTAGGGATTCTTTTGGTCTTGCTGCTCAACACTTTGCCTCCTGATATCTTGTTTCCCGGGCTCAGTCCCAGCCAGGAACAAAAGTGCTTCACTGTCGGCCAGCGACTCATGTCTGTACCAATTTCAGAAACTACCTTCAGGGCGGTATTTTCCTCTATTCCCTCAATCGATGTCAGATCTACCCCTGTCACCCGGTAAAGGTGAGTTCTTACATCAAAAGCAGGGGCGCTGGCTGATTTGCGTTTTGCAGGCAGAGAGATACTCTCGGACTTATCATCAAACTGGTTCAACTGGTCTTCCAATGCCTTGTCACAAGCTTCAATTTGCTTTTCGTAAAAATCATAAAGCTCAACAGACTGCTTTAAGGCAAATAGGTGTTCCACCCGGTAATGCCCATGCAGTGACTTAGCAATGACTTTCTCTGATTTTTTACAATGAGAGTCCCGGTGTTTGGCCAGTACCTCTGGGTCACGCTCTCCCGCGAGAATGGAGAGAATGATACCCATCCCCGTTTTGCCAGTGATATCCGCAACGACATTGTCCAACAACAGGTTCATTTGCCGTAAAGCTTTCTGCATGTGCTGTATGTGCGACGCCCGGTAACGGATCAGGGTTTCACGCTGACGCATATAGGCACGCAAGGCACACACCTGATCTTCAGGGCGAAAAGCTCCCTCAAGCAGGCCATGAGTATGCAGTTGTTGTAACCACTGACAGTCCTGCACATCACTTTTACGACCAGGGACGTTTTTAACATGACGAGCATTCACCAGTTTGACGTCAAGGCCGTGCTCTTCAAGCATTTCGAAAGCGGGAATCCAATAGATTCCGGTAGACTCCATGACCACGGTCGTAATTCCGATTTTCACGAGCCATTGAGTCATCATTTCGAGATCAGAGGTAAAGCAGGCAAAAGACCGAACCGACTGTTCATCGAGCTCTTTAGGGACAGCAACAAAGTGGAACTCTGAACCAATATCAATGCCTGCAGCATAGAGGTTCACGGTTTTTAGATGGCCAGATATCCGCTTTTGAACTTTAGCCGGATTTGGGTTGTGTTTCATGACTGCGTTCCTACACTACTGAACGAAGGCATATCCGGGTATGGGGCTGTCGATCATATGCAGTCTTCTGAACGAGATCGCCAGGCGTCATCAGTGATGCGGTCGCCAGCCTCCCGACCACGCTAAACTTCGGGCAAGAGCACCAGTGTGCGTTCGGTCTCTGGCTCGGATATGCCTCCTTCCTTATCGTAGGACGAAGAATTGAGGTTGGCAGCTAAGAGTTACTCTGGGTTGTGTGCCCGCCGGGCGGGCTAGTCCGCTAAACTCAAAACACATTTGCCACTCATCACAAAGCTCGCAAACCCTTCTGTTTCTTCCGACCGGAGCAGTCAATGAAATCGATCATTTCAAATATCCGCCAGCGGCAATTATTGTCGGTTGGCTTCCTCATCGCATCTTTATTTGCGCTGACCGGTTGTGATCAACAACCACAACAACAGGGACAGATGCCAGCACCTGCCGTTTCTGTGATTGACGTTACCCGGCAACCCGTTGGAGACTATCACGAATTCGTTGCCCGCACCGAAGCCGTTAAAACCGTAGACCTGCGTGCAAGGGTTGAAGGTTTTCTGACCCGGCGTGATTTCATAGAAGGACAAAATGTCAAAAATGGTCAGCTACTGTTTGAGATTGACCCAAAACCTTACGAAGCAGCCCTGAAAAAAGCTGAAGCCAACGTTGCCAGCGCCAAGGCCGAACGAATCAAGGCTGTCAAAGACCTTCAACGCAGCAAGGACCTGTTCCAGAAAGGTCATATCAGTCAGGCTAATCTCGATACACAGACCAGCAATCAGGCACGTGCCGAAGCCGCCGTTCAGGCAGCAGAAGCCGGTTTGGAAACCGCCAAGCTGAACCTTGGCTATACCCATATCTATGCGCCATTTGCCGGTCAGATTGGTCGTGCCACTCAGAGCGTTGGCAACCTGGTCGGCCCATCTTCCGGTTCTCTCGCTACCCTGACCACCGTTGACCCTATGTACGTCACCTTCCAGGTCGGTGAGCGCATGCTGGTCGATTATCTCCAGGATACAGGGGGAGAACGCACAGACAGCGGCAATTTCGATATGCGTCTGCGCCTGCCAAACGGCTCAGAATACGATCAGCCCGGCGTCTTCAATTTTGCGGACACTCAGGTTGACCAGACCACCGGCACCCTGACCCTTCGTGCCCAGTTCCCTAACCCCCATGGCATTATTGTTCCCGGCATGTACGTGACCCTGATCGCCGAGAGCCGCATCAAACAGGATCGTCCCGTAGTGCCTCAGTCTGCCATCCAGGAAAATCAGAGCGGTCGCTTTGTACTGGTGGTCAACAGTGACAACGAGGTAGAAACCCGTCAGGTCGAAATGGGACGACGCATGGGCCCGTTCTGGGTGGTTAACAGCGGTCTGAAAGCCGGTGAGCAGATCATCGTGGAAGGTCTGCAGAAAGTTCGCCCCGGCGTGAAGGTTCAGCCAAATCGGGTCACCCTCGACCCGGAAAGTGGCGCTATCATGATGCCAGCTCAGACCGACACTCAGACTCAGCAGGGTAATTGAGATGTTCAGTCAATTCTTTATTAACAGGCCCAAGTTTGCTTTTGTCATATCGATAGTCATCACACTGGTCGGTCTGATAGCCCTTAATGCGTTGCCCGTGGCAATGTTTCCGAGTATCACACCACCCCAGATAAACGTCAGTGCCAGCTATCCGGGTGCTGATGCGGAAACCATTGAAGAGGCTGTCATTCGCCCGCTCGAAGATAATATCAATGGTGTGGAAGACATGATCTACATGGAGTCCTCTGCCGACGAAGGCTCCGCAACGATCACCGTTACCTTCAAGTCCGGCATCGACCAGGACATAGCGATGGTAAATGTCCAGAACCGTGTTGCCGTAGCCCAACCTCTTCTGCCAGAAGACGTGCGTCGTACGGGTGTGCGGGTGCGAAAGCAGTCGTCCAATATGTTGCTGGGTATCAACCTGATTTCTGACCGCCCGGAATATGACAGCATATTCCTGAACAACTATGCCAATAACTACCTGAAAGATAGTCTGGCCCGGGTTGACGGTGTCGCTGACGCCAACATTCTGGGCGCCCAGATCTACAGTATGCGTGTCTGGCTGAACCCGGAACGCATGGCTGCCCTGGACGTTACCACTTCTGATGTTGCAGCAGTCATGCGGGAACAGAACACCATTGTGGCAGCGGGGCAGTTAGGTCAGGGACCCAATGTACCGGACCAGATGTTCACCTACACCATCAAAACCAAGGGGCGTCTTGTCGAAGAGCCGGATTTTGAGAATATCATCGTTCGAGCCCGTCCGGATGGCACCATTATCCGTCTGAAAGACGTTGCCCGTGTCGAGCTTGGGGCTCAAAGCTACACTGGCACATCCCGTTTCAACAACACCGATACTGCCTTCCTGGTGATTTACCAGCAGCCTGCCGCGAATGCGATGAGTGTTGCTGCGGACATAAAAAAGGCCGTTAAAGAGCTGTCTGTAAACTTTCCGGACGGTGTCAAATACGAGATCGCCTTCGACACCACCAAATTCATCGATGCCTCCATCAGTGAAGTGGTGAATACCCTGTTCCAGGCGGTACTGCTGGTTATTCTGGTGGTGTTCCTGTTCCTGCAGAACTGGCGTGCCACCCTGATTCCAGCCATTGCCATTCCAGTGTCCCTGATCGGTACTTTCGCGGTCATGCTGGTGCTGGGTTTCTCTATCAATACCATTACCCTGTTTGGTCTGGTACTGGCGATAGGTGTTGTAGTAGACGACGCCATTGTTGTTATTGAGAACGTTGAGCGCCTGATCACCAAAGAAGGCATGGACCCGAAAGCGGCAACCAGCAAGGCCATGAAAGAAGTAGCCGGCCCGATTGTTGCTACCACTCTGGTACTGCTGGCGGTGTTTGTACCCGTTGGCTTTATGCCGGGCATTACCGGTGGTCTGTACTCCCAGTTTGCCGTGACCATCTCCGTAGCGGTGCTTATCTCCTCCATCAATGCCCTGACCCTGAGCCCTGCGCTGTGTGCCACTCTGCTGAAAAAAGAGTCAATGGGACATGTCGCCTGGTTGAAACCACTGGATGTATTCATCCACAAGATGACCGGAGGGTACAAAAGCTGGGTAACCCTGCTGTTGCGCCGCTCTGTATTAGGCATTGGCCTGTTTGCCATCCTGATTGGCAGCACTGGCTACCTGTTCAAGGCTACCCCTACTGGCTTTGTCCCTAATGAAGACCAGGGCTTTGTGGTACTTGACGTTCAGCTGCCAGATGCTGCTTCGGTGAACCGTACCGAGGAGGTCATGAAAAAAATCACCAACATGATCCGTACTGACAAGGATGTTAAAAGTGTGATTACCGTTTCCGGCTTCAGTATCTTCTCTGGCTCAGGCTCTAATGGTGGCATGGCCATTGTCAACCTGAACGACTGGAGTGAGCGCCCTGACCCGGACCAACACCAGTCTGCCATTCTCCAGAGAATTCAGGGCATGGTATGGAGCCTGCCTGAAGCCCAGGCCATGGCCTTTGTATTCCCACCCATTCCCGGTCTTGGTTCCTCCGGTGGCTTTGACTTCCGCCTGCAGGATACCAGGGGACGCTCAGCACAAGAGCTGGGGCAGGTTCTTAATGGTCTGATTTATCAGGCTAACCAGGACCCTCGCCTGAATCGTGTATTCAGCACCTGGCGCGCCAATATTCCCCAGTATTATCTGGATATTGACCGTGACAAGGCCAAGGCACAGGGTATAGCACTGTCTGAAATCTTTATGACACTGCAAACCCAGCTGGGCTCTGCCTACATTAACGATTTCAGTAAGTTCGGTCGCTCCTATCAGGTGCGTTTACAGGCTGAAAGTGAATACCGTACCGGGCCAGCCGACCTGAGCCGGTTCTTTGTTCGTAATAACAAAGGTGAAATGGTACCTCTGACGACCGTTGCCACCCTGAGCCCTGTTCTGGGGCCAAACAGTCTTAAGCACTACAATATGTTCCGTTCCGCGAACGTCAGTGGTCAGGCTGCAGCGGGTCTGAGTTCGGGTGACGCTATCGTCGCGATGGAGGAAATTGCCAAAACACTGCCAGAGGGTTACACCTACTCCTGGTCTGGTCAGAGTTTGCAGGAAATCGAAGCAGGCAACCTGGCACCCCTGTTGTTCAGTCTGGCGTTTCTGTTTGTCTACCTGTTCCTGGTCGCCCAGTATGAAAGCTGGACCATGCCACTGGCGATTATCAGTGCGGTCCCTGTGGCTGCCTTTGGTGCTTTTGCCGGTATTAACCTGTTCCGCACCTTCGCTCCGGAAATGGCCAATGATATTTACGCCCAGATTGGTATTGTCCTGCTGTTTGGTATTGCCGCTAAAACCGCGATCCTGATCGTTGAATTTTCTATGGTTCAACGCCAGCAGGGCAAGAGTATTCTGGATGCTGCGGCTGATGCAGCTGCTCTGCGTTTCCGTGCGGTACTGATGACAGCCCTGTCGTTTATCCTGGGTGTATTGCCCCTGGTATTTGCCAGCGGCGCTGGCGCAGCCAGCCGCAAAATCATTGGTACAACGGTCATGTCCGGTATGATCGCCGCCACCGTAATCGGTATTTTGCTAATACCTGTGTTCTACTTCCTGTTGCAGCGACTGCGCGAACATTTCAACCCGGATAAGGCTAACAGCTAACCAAAGCGGTAGCAGAAAGCTAATCAGAACATCGTCATTCCTGCCTGTGCAGGAATGACGGGACAACTTTGTTGACAAACACCGGTAACGACAAACCTTTAGAGGGGCGAATCTTCAGGCCACCACTACCTCCCACCCTATCCCCCAATTTGATCTAGCATAGAGGGCTATTGTTAAAAACCATCAGGTAATAAAGCGATGTTGAAAAAACTTATTCTTGTAATGTTTCTTTGCTGTAGTTCCCTGAGTGCCATGGAGCTTAGCGATGAAAATATAGAAGCAATACTGGTCAAGAGTGCAAAGGTGTTTGATACACTTCCTTTCTCGCTATTGAAATTACCAAAAAATTCTCAAGATGAGTATGTATTTTCTTTTTGCGTGTCGGATAAAGGTCAATGGGGCATTGCACCATTCGGTAAATCAAAAGGTTATGAATATAATCAAGCTGCTAATTCGATTGAAGAAATCAACTGTGAAATAAATACGATCTCAGAAGAACTTATAAAGTTCTCAACGCAAATCTTCAAAATGAACCTGCAAAAAAAAGAAACTCAATGGTCAGTGAAGCGCTTCCGGCCTTGTTACAGTAAAAGAACCAAAAGCGGTACTATCAGCATTTGTCATAATCTATCTGTTTGCCCCGGTTGCCAACCAAAAAGCTATTCCTTGTTTGACTGGATTCATTACCTTTCACCAACCATAGCTGTAATATCTTTGTCAGCAAACCTGTTTCTTTTCCTTTCGGTCCAATATGCGTCTGTCGCGCCTGGATGTCCACGATGCAACCTAATGTAGACAGCCTTTATCGAGCCAGCGGTGCCATTACCACTCACTTCAAGGTGTAACCCTTATACACTCGGTACATATACATCAGGGCAAAGGCAGGAGATAATCAGATATAAACAAAATGGATATCAGCTGAGAGGGAAGTTATGAGGGAAAACAGACGCTGCCATTCGAAACTGTACGCGATAACAATGATTGCCAGCTTGCTGC
Organism: Endozoicomonas gorgoniicola; assembly: GCF_025562715.2. Classification (NCBI taxonomy): domain Bacteria; kingdom Pseudomonadati; phylum Pseudomonadota; class Gammaproteobacteria; order Oceanospirillales; family Endozoicomonadaceae; genus Endozoicomonas; species Endozoicomonas gorgoniicola. Next base: position 410,112 of record NZ_JAPFCC010000001.1, on the reverse strand, counting down.
TTTCGGGTTGCAGCATCAGTAACAATCTGAACTGCCGCTATGAACCCATCAGAGGTTCCGTCGTTGTAAACAGCACAGGGGAATCTCTCGTGGTCAGTTTTACACCAGACTCAAAGCCCCATGCCGACAGGTTCAGACAATACAATATTGATATGTCCAGGCTGTCTCTCTCACTCCATAAACAAAGTCGGAACCTTAAGCCTGGCCAGCGCTACGATGCAATTGTCAACATCAGAACCACTGGCCAATGCACTCCTTATGTCGTTTACCTGCTTAGATAAACGACTCGCCATTCAGCAGGAAGTGGGCAAGAATACTGGCAATATAACCAAGGGCAATCACCCAGCTCCAGCGCAGGTGAGACAGGAAGGTGTAATGCCCTTTAGACGTTCCCATCAGGGCGACACCCGCAGCAGAACCCACTGATAACAAACTCCCCCCCACACCGGCAGTCAGGGTAATCAGCAACCACTGGAAAGTATCCATTTGTGGGTTCATACCAAGAATTGCAAACATCACCGGAATGTTATCAACAATGGCTGAAATCACACCGGCAGCAATGTTTGTCCAACTCTCGCCTATACCGTTGTACATTAACTCGGATACCACTTCCAGATAGCCAAGGTATCGAAGCCCACCTACCGAGAAAATAACACCAAAGAAGAACAGCAGCGTATCCCACTCGGCACGAGCCACCCGCTGGAACACGTCGAGGTTTTCATAATTATGCATACCGGATGGAAAGAGCTTGCTGCTGGTTAATCCCTTCAGGTTGAGGAAGTAGGTATAAAACATCAACAGCGCCAGTCCGGTCATCATCCCCATAAACGGAGGCAGACCAAGGAAGTGTTCAAAGGAAACTGCAATAGCAATGGTTAGCAAAAACAAGATGCATATCACCAACCCGCCCGGTCGAATAGATATCTGATCCTTAATCGGAAGCGGCTGCCCTGTACTGACAAAAGCACTCATAATCATTGCCGGCAGCAGGAAATTCACAACCGAGGGAATAAACAGTGTAAAAAACTGCGCGAATTCGACTTTACCCGCCTGCCATACCATCAGCGTGGTAATATCCCCAAAGGGGCTGAAAGCTCCACCTGCATTCGATGCGACGACGACATTAACCATTGCCAGAGAGATAAAGCGCACATCTTTCTGTCCCACAGCCATGATCACCGCTCCCATCAACAACGCAGTCGTCAGGTTATCGGCTATCGGGGAGATAAAAAACGCCAGAACCCCTGTTACCCAGAACAATTGCCTGAAATTAAACCCTTTCTGTACCAGCCAGGAGCGCAGGCTGGCAAACACATGTCGTTCTTCCATGGCGTTGATATACGTCATCGCCACCAGCAGGAACAGAAACATCGCCGCGTACTCTTCCAGGTCATGCATGACTGCCTGTGACAGGTCACTGTGCGCAACCCCCTGCTCTTTCGCCAGCCAGGCAATCAGGGCCCAGATCAGTCCTGCAGCCAGTATGACCGGCTTGGATTTACGCAGGTGGATTTTCTCTTCCGCCATAACGGCGATGTAAGCGATAACAAAAATAACGACACAGACCCATGCCACAGGATGGGTTGTCACTCTTAACAAATCATCTGCAGCCCAGGTTATCTGTGGGAAAGAAATCGCTAACGCGGCTGCTGAGGCAGACCTGGTTCTGCACCCTATATTCATCAATTGTAACCTTATATATTTTTACCGAATTAAAAACAGAATACCGTCGTTAAAGCAGGAAAAACAGAGCGATGATTTATACAGAACGATATAAATAGAATTTTCTAACAGTCAGTAGACTATATACGACGCTGTTTTAATTCGTTTTTGTTCTCAGTTTCCGTACCAACTCGTCAGGCGTACGCTCTTATTCCATATAAACTTTATCCTTATCTCTTCTTTGCACAGATGTCTGACTATTTGCTATTCAGACCATTTCTATTCAAATAGTTAACCGGGGTTACTGACATGGCTATTGCCCAACAACTGCAATCTTTTCTCCATGAGCATCATGCAGACTACGAACTGGTCTGCCACCCCTATTCCGAAAGATCGCTGGATACGGCCCGTTCCGCCTGTATACCGGTGAAGAACATGACCAAAGCGGTTGTACTTCACGACGAGCAAGGCTACATGATGGCCATAATGCCCTCCATGAATAAGCTGATGCTCCGCTGGATCAATGCCAAACTGGATCGCCATTTACAACTGGCTACCGAGAAAGAGCTGAAAAAACTCTTTCCGGACTGCGATTCCGGTGCAGTTCCGGCCATGGGAACCGCTTACGGCATAAGTACTTGCTGGGATGATGAACTCAACTCCGTTCAGGACATCTATCTTGAAGCAGGCAACCACAGGGAGCTGGTTCATATGCACCGGGAGCAGTTTAAACAGTTGTTACAGGGGCAGAACCACGCTGCCATCAGCTGTGATCCTGAAGAAAGTGAAGCGTACAAGACCGGTTGAAGAAAGGGACTGTCACCGAGACATTTTTTTTACAAACACCACCACAAACAGCGCCATACTGAAACTGCCGGTGAAAGCCTCCAGCGCCGCAAAGAGCCTTGAAATGCCCACAGGCGTAATATCGCCATAACCCAGTGTCGTAAACGTGACAACACTGTAGTAAAGAGTATCAAGCCAGGTTCGTGCATTGACCAGAAACGACTGATCCGGGGAATACTGAATCAGTCGTTCCCCCTCCTGAACCCCAAACAGCAGATAGATGAAAGAAAACAGAATAATCAAACCAGCCGCAAACGAAATGACCCGGCGCGGCTTTTCCCCATAACCACTGATCAGATCAACCAGCAATGACAGCCCTCTGTCGTACGACCACTTAGGATAGCGCTGACGTCTGATCACCATTTCCCGATAAAAAAAGTCACCCGCGATGGCAAACAACCCCTGACTCTCACAATTGCGGCGAATATTACGTGCAACCTCTTCTGCTTCCTGAAACAACGACTGGGCCGATTCATGCTGATGACTGCGCTGTTGTTCATAACCCAGACGTTCCTGCAACAGCCGGTCGCCCCAGTAAACCTCGTCGAGCCGGGCCTGTTTAAAATTAACCCCCAGAAGATTACAGCCTGAGAGATCAGTAAAGTGCAGATTCGCACCACTGAGATTGGCTTTAAGCAGATTACACTGTAACAAACTCACCTGATATAAATGCGCCTTATGCAAATTAGCCCGATTCAGATCTGCCCCTGTCAGCCGGTAGGGTTCTCCGTCATGATTGACAAGATTAACATTCTCCAGATTGGCACCTTTCAGCAGAAAGCCTTCCATAGGGCGTCCTGTCCTGGCTCTCTTTTCCAGTCTCTTGGTGAGTTCCATGCCCGACTTGTCAATATCCGGACAGTGCCAGAAACAAAACGTTGAACCGGATACCACCTTCCCGTCGCAGCCAGAGCCTGACGAACCTTTATAAGCACAGTGCAGATCTTCCGAGTTCATAATGCAGCCAGCCTCAATAAATCAATGAATAGTCATCCTTATTCTGTCGGCACATGGCCGCAGGCTGTGAAGTCCTTGCAACAGGCTGGTATTTGAGGCGTATCGGTATTTAAGGCATAGTAAGCGCGGCAAGGGCTTCAGGGTACATCAGGAAACACTATGACCATTCTTTACGACAGCACTCTTAATGGCATAACTCTTAATGGCATAACTCTTTATGGCATAAAGAATTGTGACACCATAAAAAAAGCTCGCCGCTGGCTTGATGACAATGATGTCAAATACCATTTCCACGATTACCGCAAAGATGGGTTAACCCTTCAGCAGCTACAGGGGTGGACTGAAGAGTTGGACTGGGAACAACTGCTGAACAAGCGCGGCACCACCTGGCGGAACCTTCCGGAAGCGCAAAAACAGAGCATTAATAAAGATCGCGCCCTGACTCTGATGGTGGAGTACCCTGCCATGATCAAGCGTCCACTGCTGGATACCGGCACAGAAAAACACCTGGGATTCAAGCCAGACCTTTATAAACAGATTTTTGCCCCCATTACCTAATTCAACTGAAAAATTGCAATAAGGCAGCACATTCAATGAGTACAACCAACTCTCTGTTCAGCCTCGCCATTGGCATTGGCACTAAAAACAACAAAGACGAATGGCTGGAAGTGTATTATCCGAAACCGCTGATACATCCGGAAGCAAAGCTGGTTGAAGCCATTCAGAACCTGATCCGGTACGAAGGCGGCAACACTTACGCTGAACTGGATAGCGAAACCTGCCACGCCCTGGAAGAACTGTTTGAAAACCTGGGTGAGCAGGAACTGGCCAGCATTATGCTGAGCCTGGAAGAAAGCGACCGCCCACGGGTTATTACCTTCCTTGAAACCGACAGCGCCCTGACCAGTACTCCCGAAGCCTATCTGAAACTGCATCTGCTCTCTCACCGAATGGTCAAACCACACGGTGTTAATCTGCAAGGAATTTTCCCTTTGCTGCCTAATGTAGCCTGGACCAGCGAAGGCGCAATCGACCTGGCTGAATTGCAGGAGCGCCAACTAAAAGCCCGTGCTGAAGGTCGTTACCTAAGTGTCAATTCCGTCGACAAATTCCCGAAAATGACCGACTACGTTGTTCCGACAGGCGTGCGCATCGCCCACACGGCCAGAGTACGTCTGGGCGCTTATGTCGGTGAAGGCACTACAGTGATGCATGAAGGCTTTATTAACTTCAATGCCGGTACTGAAGGCAAGAGTATGGTGGAAGGTCGTATTTCGGCGGGTATCTGGGTGGGCGAAGGTTCCGATCTGGGTGGTGGTTGCAGCACCATGGGCACCCTGTCTGGCGGTAACGATATCGTCGTTTCCATTGGCAGAAACTGCCTGATTGGTGCTGAAGCGGGTGTCAACATCCCACTGGGAGATCACTGCACCATAGAAGCAGGCCTGTACCTCACCGCTGGTTCAAAAGTCACCCTGCTGGATAACGAACGCAATCCGGTTGAAACCGTTAAGGCTTCAACCCTGTCAGGCCAGTCCAACCTGCTGTTCTGGCGAAACTCCCAGACAGGCGCCATTGAATGCCTGACCAAAAAGACGGCTTTTGCCCTGAATGATGAGTTGCACGCTCATAACTAAGAGGCCGTAATCGTATATCTTCGCCCAATCGAGGGTGCCGCAAAAACCTCTCTAAGCCGGTAAAACTCTTTGCAAAATAGCTTTACTGGCTTAGCGGCTTACACAGTGCAGAGTACCCAGGCAGCTATAAGCACAAAATGCTAAATGTTGTCGCTATGAATAATTTCTATTCCACAATTCGATAAAACGCTTTCTAAACCAACTGTGTTTGGAGCAGGCATTCTTGTATTTTGGCCAAACCAGTCCCACCTTCAGCAGAGGTACATTTCCGGGAAGGGCTCTGGATGTGAGCTCATTATCACGGTGGAATTCAGGTGACAGTTCGTAAGCGCCGATCAGCAATGTGCTGGTACTTTTTATAGTGGTTAGTGCGGAACCGCCTTCCATTAACGAGAATGCTTCTTTTGGAGTCACGCCTAGCTGTTTAAAGTATTTGCCGCATTCGTCAGTATTAGAAAAACCGGCGCGATCATTAGTGAATGCATATTTTTTTAAATCATCAACGGACAAAGTTTCACCAGGATCGGTAGAAAGGGCAAGTGGATGTTTTTTCGGCATAAAACAACGTACAGGCTGTGTGATAACTTCCATAATCTCAAGAGGAATATCAGCCTTTATGGGTAAAGGACCTATGTATAAGTCAATCAATCCTTTATTAAATCCTTTCTCTACATGTTCGCTTATAGGTACGAAGTTGACAGAAAGATTGGGGGCTTCCTGATGCAGCGAACCAATAATGCCTGCTAACCAGCCACGAATGATTGCACTGTTGGTTGCTATATTCAGATGAATATCACTGGACAACAAATCGAAAGAGTGGCCCTCAAAAAGAGTATTTAAATTTCCAACGGTTTCAGAAACCAACCCCCGGAGGCTTTCTGCCTTTGGCGTAAGTCCATTACTACTTCCATAGCGGAAAATCAGTGGGTCTTGTAACAACTCCCTCAGCTGATTTAACTGTTTGCTTACTGCAGGTTGCGTAACGTTCAATGCTTTGGCTGTACTAACGGTACTTTTGGTATTCAACAAGCTATAAAAAACACGCAGAAGATTTAAATTTGCCTGTGTATTCATAAGTCCCTGCGATAATGAAAAAATAATCAGTAATAATGAATTTGTATCTTTTTTGAGTATTTCTTAAACAAATTAAGTTAACTCTAAGTTTTAGCAATATAACTCAGAGTGATTTAAGTACCCAATGACATATAACAAAATATCATCTCCATGTCGTTTAGTGATATAGGTATAACCTGAAACAAAACTATTGGTTATAGACGGATAAAAACAAATAATTCGGAAAGTAATTTTATTTGAGTTAGGATTGGGCGACTGAAAGCAGCGCTATTACGCTAGTTTTAAGATTCAGCATAAAGACATGTTTTCAGAACAGGCATGGCAATGTTCTTTTATTCATTGACCAGAAAACGAGCAGACGAGTGCCGGGAACGAAAAGATTGGCTGAATAAAACACTGCTAAGAGTAAATATACGCTCATTAAATCATCTCTTTTACTCTGACATCGATTTCAATGATGTTTTTTTAAACAGTGAGAATACTGCACTGCTGCTTTTCGGTGAAAAGTTTTATTTTTTGATTTAGATCAATTTACATCCCTGTAATTAAAATCGGGCCAGCTATCTGACGTGGCTGTGTGTCGTTTATTGTTCTGGCTATTTTGGTAACTAGTGTAAACCAAAGGGCGGTAGCGTGCCTGTTCAATATTTTTCAAAACTTTTGTATGATCCGTTAAAACTTGATTAAAAAAACAAAGGGAGTGCATCTATGAAGGCTTATAAAATACTAAGTACTACAGCATTGATGCTTTTGTTGAATCCTCACACTATATCTGGCTCAGTTTCTGCAGAAGAATTGACCGAAGAGTATAATAAATCTTGTTCATCAGAGCTTATTACTCAGTCACAAGAGCAGGGGCAAAGTGTCATTGATGGGTTGCTAAAATCAATTGAACTCAGGCCTGAATGCACAAGCTCTTATGTTGCATTTGTTGTAAGTAACAATAATGCTGCAGCAATAGAGACTGTTCTTGCCGCTATTAATGCGCGACCAGAGCGGGTAATTGATATAGTGGTCGCTGCTGTTGAGGCTCTTCCAGAACAAAAATATCAGATACTGGGCGCTGTGCTGGATTCTATTGATGACCTTTCTACACGCATAGACATCCTTTACGCCGTTTATGGTATTCCACAAACAACTGATGAAGAGGTTGTGGCTGAGCTTGAAGAAGTCGATGAAACCACTGAAGACGAAATTGCTGAAATTGAAGAAGCTGCTGCCCCCACAGTTCCACCGCCTCCAGCGTTTAATCCGGGAGCTAACGATAAACCAATAGGCATCAGTCCAACATAATCTTATTTGTCTGGTAGCAGATTAGAATTTACAAAACATCAAGGGCGAACCAGTGAAGAATGTTGTTTGCACAAGCCTGTCGGCAATCGTCGTGGCTTGTGGTTTGAGTTATGGGGAAGCAGCGCATGCTGCAAGAGACCCTGCCTATTTCAATCTGGGAGTTGTGGAAGTCACTCCGCAGTTAATGACTGGTCTGAAATACGATGACAACTTCTACAGAGACAGTCGAAGCATCAGTACCCCCGTCATGGTTGTGAAACCAACGGTCGATTTTCGAGCAATCTCTGGCTTGAATGAATATGCACTGCAATTTGAAGCCGTAAACCGAACTTATACCCGTGCCCATGCAGCTGATTCAACCGACGTTGGCATCAATGGCACCATTCATCATGAATTCACCAGCCGTCACCGACTGGATATGGATGGTGGATGGGGCAGCTACTATGATGAAGGTTCCGAGGTGGGTTCAACCGGAGCACTGCCCAGGTATGAACAGAGAAAAATCGGTGGCACTTACGGTTTTGGCTCACGACAGGCTGCGCATATTGATGTATTTGCCAGCTATGATAACCGGGGCTATCGGGATACCGGTTTCAATGACCGTTCAATTGTTCGCTATGGTTCCACTTTTTATTACCGCGTTATGCCAAATACCAGAGCATTATTTGAAGTGTCCAGACGAGGGCTGGATTACGTCGATATCAGTAATGCCGGATATGACATAACCAACTACCTGCTGGGTTTAAGCATGGATACCAGCGCTAAAACCACAGGCTTTCTCAAAGCAGGCCGCCGTTATCGGAAAACCAAAGCTTCTGGTACCAGCACTGAAGGTTATACCGGTTGGGAGCTTGGCCTGAGCTATCAGCCCCTTAGTTATTCCTTAATTCAGTTGTCGGCGGGGCGTGACTACGGTCTGGAATCCGATAACCCGGAAACCTCCGACTTCACCAAAGGCAACACAATCGATGTATCCTGGCGTCACGACTGGACTGGCAAGATAACCTCCCGTTTAGGGTGGCGTTATGTTGATGAAGAGACCATGAACTTTGCCGGTACTGCGTTAAAAGAGCGTAAAGTGAATACCTTTAATATAGGGCTGGACTGGAAAATCCAGCGCTGGTTCACACTGGCATTCGACTGGAAATACAACAAACGTCGTGAACGGGCCATTCAAGCCGGAACCTTCGAAGATAATTACAGACGTAATACATTTATGCTGAGTGGGCACTTTTCTCTTTAAATTAAAGTGCGAATTTGTTTCACGACAGACATGCTGAGAAGCCTTTCCACACCAGATAGATCATTTCAATAGAATTGATGCATCAACCGGGTATCACTTCAAAAATCACAACCACACTTTTACCAATGAACAGGTGTCTGAGAATGCTAAAACGACTGCTGGCTATCCCTCTTTTTATTTGTCTGGTACTACTGAGTCAGCACAGTATTGCCAACAATTCTGATACCAGTCAGATGATGAGCATGTCGACCTATCGCCTGAGTGTAGGAGACAGGATCAGCGTCACCGTTTTTGGTGAAGAAGATATGAGCCTTGAAGAAGCTCGCCTGACCGATGCTGGCACCATCTCCCTGCCTTTTCTTGGCGAAATAAAAGTCAGCGGTATGACAGTAGGATCATTGCAAAATCATGTAGAAAATGAGCTGCGAGGGGATTTTCTGGTAGAGCCCAATGTTACGGTTCGCATCATCGAATACCGGAAATTCTTTGTGCATGGTCAGGTGCGCCAACCGGGTGGTTTCTCTTTTGAGCCCGGTCTTACGCTTGAAAAAGCCATAGCCCTTGCCGGAGGTTTCACCGAAAGAGCTTCCAAACAAGAAGTCGAAGTGATTCGGGAAGACCTTGACGGAAACCCGACAACACAAAGCTTTCGCCTCAGAGAAAGAATTCTGCCCGGTGACATCGTTAACGTTAAAGAAAGTTTCTTCTGATTTTTTAACCACACCTTCATAAGAATGTCCAAAAACACAAAGAAAAGCTTTGTGTCTTCTGTGGTTCCAAAATATATATGACTACACAAAACCCCTACCAAAACAGGCTCAGACCTGCGGATGAAAAAATCATTTCAATCCGCGAAATTGTTGGCATCCTGAAACTGTATCGTTGGCAAATAACCAGCTTTACGGCATCGGTTGTTATCCTTGCTGCACTGGTGACTTTCTCAATCTCTCCCACCTATCAGGCTTCAGCGCGACTGCAAATAGAGCAGGAACAAGCCAAAGTGATGTCTATTGAGGATGTTTATGCTTTTGAAGGCAATGATGCTTATCTGAATACTCAGCATGAAGTATTAAAATCACGGCCTGTCATGGAAAAAGCCGTAAAAAAGCTAAACCTGATTGAAAATCCTGAGTTTAATGCCGCATTGCGTGAGCCATCTCCTTTCAGGGAGTGGTTGAACTGGCGTAACTGGTTCAGTATCGAATCTCCGGAACTGAGCGAGGCTGAACAAAAAGCACGACAGCTGGAAGGGGTTATCGGAGCCTTTAGCCGCAATGTCACCATTGACCCGGTTCGCAGAACTCAAATCGTTAACATCCGCTTTGATTCAGAAAACCCTCAAATGGCCGCCGATGCAGCCAATGCTATTTCCCGCGCTTATATCGAAACCTGGCTTGAATCAAAACTGGCTCTTACCACCAATGCTACTGACTGGATGGAAGTAAGACTGATTGATCTTTCCGACGAGCTTGAAGAAGCTATTACCAGCCTGCAAACCTATCGTGAAAAAGAAAGCCTGATCGACCTGGAAAGCGAACTGGCACTCGCTAACAGTGAGCTGACTGCACTGACCCAGTCTCTGGCGCAGGAGCGCAGCAAACTTGCGACCACGGGCACTATCTATCAGCAGATCCAGAATACCGGCGCAGGAAGTATTGAAGAATACAGCACTCTGCCTGCCGTTCTGGCACACCCGCTGATTCAGCGGTTGAAAGAAGATGAAGCCCGTATTGAAAGACAGGCTCAGGAACTTTCACGCCGCTATGGTCCGCGCCATCCGCGAATGATCGCAGCCCAAAGTGAACTGAACAGCATTCAGGATATTATTCGTCAGCAAATTGAAAAAACAGTGCGTGGCGTTGAGAGAGAATATGAAGTAGCCCGCGCCAATGAAGAAGCGTTGCGTAACACTGTTGATAGCGCGCGAGAGCGTGTTCAGGCTATGAATCGTAAACAGCATCGCCTGAACGAGCTGGAGCGAAACGTTCAGACCAAACGTGACTTATACGACGCTTTCTTTAAACGTATCAGTGAAACCAGTGCCACAGCTGATCTGCAAACAGCTAATGCCCGTGTGGTTGAAGAAGCCAACGCACCTCGCTCCCCGATTGCGCCAAACAAAAAATTGATTATTGCGGTAGCAGGCATTGCGGCTTTGCTGTTTGCGGCAGGCTGTGTATTCCTGAAAGAAATGCTGAACAACACCATACGCACCAGTAAAGATGTAGAAGAAAAACTGAACTTGCCGGTACTGGGCATCCTGCCGGTTATCAGCGACAAAGCCAAGAAAGACTCTGTGCATAAACTCTTTCTTGATAAAGATGAGCACGGGTTCGGTGAAGCGGTTCGAACCATTCGCACAGGCTTAAGCCTGACAGCACTGGATCAGGCCCATAAAGTTTTTGCCGTCACGTCAACACAACAGGGCGAAGGTAAATCTTCCTCAGCCATTAATACGGCACTGGCTTTTGCAACCATGGGTAAAACCTTACTAATTGATGCGGACCTGCGCCGCCCGATAGTGGCAAAACAGTTCAACCTCAAAGAGAAAGCCGTTGGACTGGCGCACATTCTGGCTGGATTTGATAAAGTTGAGCAATGCATTCACTCCTGGCAAGGGTTGGATGTTCTGCCTACAGGCATTATTCCTCCAAACCCTCAAGAGCTACTCTCCAGTGAAGCCTTTGCATCATTGATTGAATCGCTGAGAGAGCAATACGACTATATCATTCTGGATTGCCCGCCTGTGCAAAGCGTCAGCGACAGCCTGATGATTGCCAGAGTCTGCGATGGACTGATCTTTGTGGTAGAGGCAGGGCGACTGCCAACACCGGCCATCACTGGCAGCATTAAACGACTGATGAAAGCAGGAGCCCCTTTGACGGGAGTGGTGCTGAATAAGGTTGATCCCCATCGTGGCACTTATGGCTACGAGTATGAGCCCTATGGCTATCAGGGGTATGCGGCTGGATAGTTATGTGGCTGGATAGTTATGTGGCTGAGTGGTTTTTCGAAATGCGTTTGCCCATGATTACCCGGAAGCTGAAGCCGAAAGAGCCAATGCGCTGAAGCTGGCCGTCTAAGCATATTTACTAAACGGGATCGCCCTTTTATGGTTGGTATTACGTTCAGCGAAAACCTGCTTAAGCAGGGAGTGAACATTAACCTTGCCATACACCTTTTTTCGCAAGGGGTATTATCGCTTCCCAAAGCGGCAAAACTGGCTGAATGCAGCCTTGAAGAACTTATCCAGACCGTGGGGCATCTTGGTATAACCGTGGTGAACTACTCTGCTGAAGAGTTGGACGAGGAGCTGCAAAATCTTGACTGACTCAAATGTTAATCAGCTTCTCAGGTGAATAGGTTTGTGCGGTAATTGATCGTGTTAGTGAGTGAATAGCGTTTAGGGAAGCGGCAGAACAGAATATACCGTCATTCCCGCGAAGGCGGGAATCTACCACGACAGTGGCTCCCCGCCTTCGCGGGGATGACGATGGGTTAAACTTGTCTGCTACTTCCCTTAGTGATTATTCAAATTAATGAAAGTACCAGTTCACAGCAAACACGCTCAAAATAGTGGTAATCAATCCACCAAAAGTAATCCAGAAATGCCGTGAAATAGCCGCAATCTCAACTCGAAGATTGCTGTCTACACGGTCAATCTTGCTACTCAGCTCATGATAACTGCTTTCCAGCTTGTTATTGAGTTCATGGTAACGAGCATCATGACGAAGCTGAACCTGCATGATAGCCTCTTGCATCACCAGAATATCTTTCTTGCTGGCATTGTATTCAGGGTCTAAAGAAGCACTGACTTTGCCGGCCAGTTCTTCATCTATACCGATTTTTTTGAGTTCGTGATACAGGCTCTGGCTCATAAATCCTCCCTAAAGAAGTACACAAGATAGTCCTTAAAGGACTTTTAAACCACGGAGATTACGAAGATCACACCGTTTTTTTAAAACGGTGCAGGCTTTGAGATCTGGTGGTTCCAAAAAAGGAATTAAAATGAAAGTTACCGTTTTCGGTATTGGGTATGTAGGCCTGGTACAAGCGGCTGTATTGGCCGAAGTAGGCCACAACGTAGTATGCGTCGATGTTGACCAGCAAAAAGTAGATAACCTTAAGCAAGGCATCATCCCAATTTACGAACCGGGTTTAGAACCACTGGTCAAAGAAAACTACGACCAGGGTCGCCTGACATTCACCACCGATGCCAAACAAGGCATTGAACACGGCAAAATCCAGTTTATAGCCGTAGGCACCCCGCCCGATGAAGATGGCTCCGCAGATTTGCAATATGTTTTAAAAGTGGCAGAAACCATTGCCACTCATATGAACGATGAAAAGATCATCGTCAATAAATCAACCGTTCCGGTTGGTACCGCTGATAAAGTAAAAGCCAAAGTCTCAGAGGTGCTGGATAACAGGGATATCGGCCCGGCATTCCATGTGGCTTCTAATCCTGAATTTTTAAAAGAAGGGGCTGCCGTCAATGACTGCATGAAGCCTGACCGGATTGTTGTTGGTACCAACAGCGATCAGGTAACCGACATCATGCGTGAACTTTATGCACCGTTTAACCGTAACCATGATCGAATGATCTTTATGGATATTCGCAGTGCAGAATTAACCAAATACGCCGCCAATTGCATGCTTGCCACAAAAATCAGCTTTATGAATGAAATCGCCATGCTGGCAGATAAGCTGGGTGCTGATGTAGAGCATGTACGACAGGGCATTGGTTCAGACCCACGTATCGGTTACCACTTTATTTACCCCGGTTGCGGTTATGGCGGTTCCTGCTTCCCGAAAGATGTGCAGGCTCTTAAGCGAACTGCAGAAGAAATCGACTTTGAACCACTGATGTTGCAAGCCGTTGAAAAACGCAATGCAAAACAAAAAGAAGTATTGTTCGAGAAAATCAGCTGCCATTACAAGGGTGACCTGGAAGGCAAAACCTTCGCACTGTGGGGACTGGCCTTTAAACCTAACACTGACGATATGCGTGATGCTCCCAGTCGTGTGCTGATGGAATCTCTGTGGGAAGCCGGTGCCAAAGTGCAGGCATACGATCCGGAAGCGATGGAAGAAGCACAGCGCATTTACGGCGTTCGTGATGATTTGATGTTGTTTGGTACACGACAGGCTGCACTTAAAGGGGCAGATGCGCTGGTGATTTGTACCGAATGGAAACAGTTCTGGGCACCTGATTTTGAATTAATGGCTGATTTGCTCAATGAGCCTGTGATTTTTGACGGGCGGAATTTGTTTGAGCCGGGTTTGCTGCAACGCAAAGGTTTTGAGTACACCGGTATCGGTCGTTAAATCGTCAGGGATTGAGTTGTGACAAAAAGTATTTTAGTAACAGGCGGAGCCGGCTTTATTGGCTCTGCTGTGATTCGACACCTTATTAATGACACCAATCACACAGTCATTAATGTGGATAAACTGACTTATGCGGGAAACCTTGAGTCATTAGCACCCATTGAAAAGAATGAACGCTACCATTTTGTGCAGGCAGACATTGCTGACCTTGATGCAATGGATGCCATATTCTATGAATTCCAGCCCGACCTGATTATGCATCTGGCGGCTGAGAGCCATGTAGACCGCTCCATTGATGGCCCTGCCGAATTTATTCAGACGAATGTGGTCGGCACCTGCAATCTTTTGGAAGTCACCCGACATTACTGGCAATCACTGGAACCCGCAAAAAAACAGGCTTTCCGCTTCCATCATATTTCCACCGATGAAGTCTATGGTGATCTTGACAGTACCGATGACCTGTTCACGGAAACAACGTCTTATGCACCAAGTTCCCCTTACTCTGCCAGTAAGGCTGGTTCTGACCACCTGGTAAGAGCCTGGCACCGAACCTATGGCTTGCCGGTTATCGTTACCAACTGCTCCAATAACTATGGACCTTATCATTTTCCGGAAAAACTGATTCCCTTAATGATTCTGAACGCACTGGATGGCAAGCCATTACCAGTCTACGGCAAAGGGGAGCAAATTCGGGACTGGCTGTTTGTAGAAGACCATGCCCGTGCGCTTTATAAAGTAGTGACCGAAGGAAAAACTGGCGAAACCTACAACATTGGCGGGCATAACGAGAAGAAAAATATAGAGGTGGTTAATACCATATGTGAGCTGCTGGACGAACTGGCGCCTGAAAAACCAGAAGGTTTAATAAGCTACAAAGATTTAATCACTTATGTAACTGATCGCCCCGGCCATGATATGCGTTATGCCATTGACGCCAGCAAAATAGAAAGAGAACTTGGCTGGAAGCCGGAAGAAACCTTTGAAACGGGATTGCGTAAAACCGTTCAATGGTATTTGACTCATCCGGAATGGTGCCAACATGTACAGGATGGCAGCTACCAGCGTGAGCGTCTTGGTGCTTCTTAACGTTGTGTTTGTAAAATAGTCTCTGCGGCAATTACTCCTGCATTGATACCGATCCGCTTAAATCTTCATATAAATTGTTATTCATAATGCACTCCCTTAGGGACGCGGCAGAACAAAATATACCGTTATTCCCGCGAAGGCGGCTCTTGTAAAGGAGAGAGTACCACGACAGTGGATCCCCGCCTTCGCGGGGATGACGATGGGATAAATTTGTCTGCTTCTTCCCTTAGTTGGAATGCATTATAGAAGCTATGCGCTAATTTAAAGGAAACAAATGAAAGGCATCATTCTTGCCGGGGGTAGTGGCACACGGCTACACCCTGTCACCAAAGGCGTATCCAAACAATTACTGCCCGTTTACGACAAACCGATGATTTATTACCCGCTGTCGGTGCTTATGCTGGCAGGTATCCGGGATATTCTGGTTATTACCACACCGGAAGATCAGGTGCACTTTTATTCGGTATTAGGCGACGGCAGTCGGTTTGGCATTAACCTGACCTACGCCATTCAGCCTGAGCCTAAAGGGCTGGCGCAGGCTTTTACCATTGGTCGCAGCTTTATTGGCAATGACCGGGTAGCACTGGTATTGGGAGATAATATCTTTTATGGGCCGGGCTTCTCTCCCAAACTGAAAGAAGCCGCCAAAAAAGAAAAGGGTGCCACACTGTTTGGTTATCAGGTAATGGACCCTGAACGCTTTGGTGTTGTCGCCTACGACAAAACCGGCAAAGTCACGTCTATTGAAGAAAAGCCTGAAAAGCCAAAGTCCAATTACGCTGTAACGGGATTGTATTTTTACGATAACCAGGTGGTGGAACTGGCTAAAGAAGTCAAACCATCTGCCCGTGGTGAACTTGAAATTACCGACCTGAACAAAATGTATCTCGAACAGGGAACCTTACAAGTAGAACGTCTGGTT
Organism: Endozoicomonas gorgoniicola; assembly: GCF_025562715.2. Classification (NCBI taxonomy): domain Bacteria; kingdom Pseudomonadati; phylum Pseudomonadota; class Gammaproteobacteria; order Oceanospirillales; family Endozoicomonadaceae; genus Endozoicomonas; species Endozoicomonas gorgoniicola. The sequence continues at coordinate 394,064 of NZ_JAPFCC010000001.1, read as the reverse complement.
CGGGGTTTTGCATGGCTGGACACCGGAACGCACGACTCGCTGCTGGAAGCCAGTCATTTTGTGCAAACGATTGAACGCAGACAGGGATTTAAAATCGCCTGTCTGGAAGAAATTGCCTTCAAACAAAATTGGTTAACGCTGGCACAGTTGCAGCGGGCTGGAGAACAGCAAAAGAAAAACAGTTATGGACAATACTTGTTAAATCTGGTGAAAGAAGCATGATTCCTGTCAATAAACCTTATCTGCCGGACCTTGGAAAATACCAGCGTTATATAGAAGGCATTTATGACAGAGCCTGGCTGACCAACAATGGTCCGATGGTGCAGGAACTCAAAGCCCGGCTGGAAGATTATCTTGGCGTAAAACATCTTTTGCCCGTGGCAAACGGCACACTGGCTTTGCAATTAGCGTATAAAGCACTGAATGTTAGCGGCTCAGCCATTACAACGCCGTTCACCTTTGTTGCCACCGCCAGTTCACTCAAGTGGGAAGGCATTACTCCGCAATTTGCCGATATCGACCCACACAGCCTGAACCTCTGCCCTGATCGGGCTGCCGGACAAATAGACAGCCATACCTCCGCCATTGTGCCGGTTCATGTGTATGGCAATGCCTGTGATGTTAAGGGTTTTGAGGCAATTGCCAGCGAGAATCAGCTTAAAATAATTTACGACGCTGCCCATGCATTTGGCGTTAACTATCAGGGGCAGAGTATTCTGAATTATGGCGATGCTTCAACACTGAGCTTCCACGCCACTAAGGTCTTCCATACTGTTGAAGGTGGCGCGGTTATTTTTAAAGACGCTGACGCTTATGAGCGAGCGTTTAAAATGATTAATTTTGGTATAGATACCTCCAACGGCAAAATCGTGGATTGCGGTACCAATGCCAAAATGAGTGAAGTTCATGCCGCTATGGGGCTGACTGTACTCGATAAAATAGATGAGGTTATTGACCGGCGTTGCCAATTGCACCGGCAATATCAGGCAAACCTTAAAAATGTCGTTGAATTACCGGGCTGGCGATCAGGTACCAATCAAAATGGTGCGTATATGCCCATTATTTTCAAGAGTGCGCCAGAGTGTACCGCCGTTTTCACGGCACTACGGGATCAGGGCATTATTGTCAGAAGGTACTTTTCACCCTCACTGGCACAGGTTGAAGCGCTTGGTGATAACCGTCATTCCACCCCCATTGCTGACGATTTTGCCAACCGGGTACTCTGTTTACCCCTCTATTACGACTTGACCAGCGGCGAGCTAGAACAAGTGTGTAACGCCCTGAAAAAAGCCCTGCAAACGCTATAAAGACCAAGAATGCCTGAATCAAAGAGCAAAGCCTTAACAGGGCTAAAATGGAGTGCCATCGAACGCATACTCACCCAGGGTATGCAGTTTGTGATGATGATCGTCATTGCCCGGCAGCTAACACCGGGCGACTTTGGCCTGGTGGGAATGCTGGCTATTTTTATGGCGATCTCACAAACCTTTATCGACAGTGGTTTTTCTACAGCACTGATACGCAAAGGAGAACCCTCCGAAACAGAATGTGCCACTGCCTTTTATTTTAATGTGGTAGTTGGCATTGCATGTTACGGGCTATTGTTTGCGGCATCACCACTGATTGCGAGCTTTTATGGTGAACCGATACTGGAAAGCCTGACAAAGATCATAGGCCTGAATGTATTATTCAGCTCCCTGGCGGTTGTGCAGAGAGCCAAACTGACCATTGCTCTGGACTTTAAGAAACAATCCGTCATTTCACTGATCGCTGTGGTTGTCAGCGGTGCACTGGGCATTGCGATGGCGTACACAGGGTTTGGTGTATGGGCTCTGGCAGCACAAACGGTTGCCATGAATTTATTGGTAGCACTGTTGCTGTGGGTTTTAATTCGCTGGGTTCCTGTAGAACCATTTTGCTGGGCAACCTTTAAAGAATTGTTCGGGTTTGGTTCAAAGCTACTGGCTTCCGGACTGTTGGATACCCTATACAAAAACATTTACCAGATCATTATTGGTAAACAATTTTCTGCCAGCCAACTGGGTTATTTCACAAAAGCTAAGCAATTATCTGAACTGCCTGCGCTGAACATTACCCAGATCATACAACGGGTCAATTTCCCGTTAATGAGCCAGATAAAAAACGACGATAAACAGTTAGAACAGGCTTATGCCAGGGCTTTAAAGTACGCTGCCATGGTGATCTTCCCGCTAATGGCTGGGCTGGCGGTATTAGCAAAGCCGGTGATTCAGGTAGTGCTGAACGATCAATGGTTGCCAGCGGTACCGATGTTAAGTTTGTTGTGCCTGACTGCCATGCTGTATCCAATTCACGCTATCAACCTGAATTTGTTGCAGGTAAAAGGAAGATCGGACTGGTTTTTAAAGCTGGAAGTTATTAAGAAAACCATTACTACGATCACGTTGTTTATCACAGTGCCACAGGGCGTGATGGCGATGTGTTTGGGGATGGTCGTTAATTCTTTTATGGCACTGTTTGTGAATACCCATTACACCGGAAAACTGTTGGGATTAACCACGAAAAAGCAGATACAGCTGTTATTGCCGGTGGCAGCAGGAACGGTGCTGGCGAGTCTTGCGGGGTGGATGGTGCTGGTAAATGTTTCGGAGCCTTTGTTGCAAATTGTTTTAGGCGGTTTGGCAGGGTTTGGTGTTTATGTGGTGAGTGTGAAACGTTTTTGTAAGGATGAGTATCGGGAAGTGGTACATCGAGTTTTTTCTGATTACAAAACTGCTTAGAAACAGTCTTTGTGTAGCTCCCAAGCTTGAATTGATCACTGCATACCTTTATGCAAAATTTTAGAATTAGTAGAACATTATGATTCTATGAAAAACATGAGGTTTTCTGTATGCAATTTAAAATAATGAATAACTTTGATGATGAAACTATTGATGACATAAAAAGCTTGTTTGAATTTGCAATAAAATTAAAGGTAACTCTATGCGTTTAGGCCTGATGCAGCCATATTTCTTACCTTATATTGGTTACTGGCAGCTAATAAACTTAGTTGATCATTTCATTATATACGACGATGTTCAATATATTAAGCAAGGTTGGGTTAATCGAAACCGATACTTAAATAACAGAAAGCCAACATTTTTCACTATCCCTGTATCTAAGGGATCAATGAAAGATCATATGCTTGATAAGAAAATACAGCCGCAGTGGCACAAGAAAGAAGCAGATAAATTTATTAAATCACTTAAGCAAAATTATTTAAAAAGTGATTATGCTGAGTTGATTGATTTTTTTGAAAAAATAGTATTATTTCAATCGAGTGACATGGTTGAATACCTACATAACAGTATTACTAAAGTTTGTGAGTTGTTAGATATAGATACAAAAATAACGTTCTCGTCATCTTTAAAAAGAAACATGAATTTATCTGGTCAGAAAAGTGTTCTTGATATTTGTAAGATGGTAAATGCTAACGCTTATACTAACCCAATTGGTGGTGCAGAAATATACGATAAGGAATATTTTGAAGATAGCAGTGTTGAACTAAGTTTTATCAGAGCAAAGCCTATTGAATATAGTCAGCTTGGTAAGAATAAGTTTGTACCCTATCTATCAATAATTGATATGCTTTTTAATTGTGGCATTGCTGGAACAAAAGAATACTTGACAGAGTATGAGCTTCTCTAATGAAAAATGAATGTGTAGAATCATACTTAGCAGGCCAGCACTCGAAAGATAAGCTTGAGTCTTTATTAAAAGACAGCAAAGACGAGCTTCAAAATATTTTAGTTGATTTAGACCTGAATGAGCTTGCAGCTAAATGGCATAAAAATGCTTGTGTTTTTGAATATCTTGTTGAAGATAGTACAGCAGGTGTCATTATTTTTTATGCGAATGATCCTAAAAAAAGCGCAGCTTTCATCACACTGGTTGTAACATATCCTGATTTTAGAAAAAAAGGAATAGGAGCTTCATTACTGGCAGCAGTTAAAGATTACTGTAGGAAAAATGGTTTTTTAAAAATAAAACTAGAAACATATAGTGAAAAATTAATGAACTGGTATGAGCAGAACGATTTCTATTTAACAGGTAAAACTACGAGGTTAAACAGCAGTACTGAAATGCAATTAACATATCAAATGGAATATAAGGTTAATCATGAATCTGAAAAAAAATGTCATTGCTAATTATATCCGGCGCCTTTATGTAGCCTTTATCGGTATTGTCATTGTACCTGACTATCTTTCTTATCTTGGAAAATAAGCCTATGGTTTAGTTAGTTTTTTTCCATGGTACAGGGTTGGATGCAGCTTCTGGATATGGGCTTGTCATCAACGCTGACACAGGGGGATACTGACCATAACCTGGTTAATGCCAAAATAGGTGTAAAAGGATTTAAGGATATTAAACCAGAAATATTTATAAAAAATTTTGGAGACTAGATGAAAAAGAAAGTGTTGGTAGTTCCATCTGGAACTGAGATAGGCTTGGAGGTTGAAAGAGCTTTAAGGTATAGTGAGAATTATGAGCTGATTGGTGCTAATTCTATTGATGATGCATCATTTTTTGTTTTTTATAAAAATAAACTAGGGCTACCTTATGTTGATAAACCTGAATTCAGTAAGTTTGTTATAGAGCTGGTTGATAAGCTTGATGTTGATTTTGTTATACCTGCACATGATAGTGCTACATTAGCATTGTCTTCTGTTAGAGATCAGTTAGGTGCAACATTAATATGTTCCGATACAAAAGCAGTTGAAATTGCCAGGAGCAAATTAAAAACTTACGAAACATTAAAGGATGCCGTACGTGTTCCAAAAGTTTTTCATAAGGCCGATCACCTGTACCCAGTATTCATCAAGCCAGACGTTGGGCAAGGTAGCAGAGGGGCTTTTATATGCCACTGCCCTGAAGATTATAAATTGATAAATTCCGGTGATATCGTCTGTGAGTATCTTCCCGGTGAAGAATATACAGTAGACTGCCTGAACGATAAACATGGCAACTTGATATATGCTTCTCCGCGAATTCGATTGACAATGAAAAATGGCATTTCTGTATCAACCAGAAATATTGAATTGACGAATGAGTTTAAGAATTTTGCATTATCAATCAGTCAAAAAATAAAACTCAAAGGTGCCTGGTTCTTTCAGGTCAAGCGTGATGTGAACAACGAGTTATGCTTACTGGAAATTTCAGTTCGCCCAGCTGGCTCTATGGCATTAAGTCGTATGAATGGGGTTAATTTCATTGAAGAAAGTTTGCTTATCCATCAAGGTGTTGATGTTGATTTAATACAGCAAAATTTCCAAATAATAATGCATAGGCCTTTAAACCAATACATTAAAATTAATATTGATTTTAATACTTTGTACGTTGAATTTGATGGCTGTCTACTACTGGATAATAAAAAGCTTAACCCTGAATTAATACAGTTACTGGTACAAGCGTTAAATAAAGGCAAAGAAATAATTTTGCTTACCAGGCATAGAGGTGATTTGGCTAAAGCACTGCATAAATTAAGGTTAAGTAATTTTTTCGACAGAGTTGTTCATCTGGATGGAGATGAGCCTAAGTCAAATCATATTAATAAGCAATGCTCGATATTTATTGATGACTCTTTTGATGAAAGATATGAAGTTTATAAAAACAAAGGGATACCTGTGTTTTCACTGGACGCAGTGACTGGGTTACTTCATAGCCTGTAAACTTTGAATATCTAATAGTAACAATGTTATTTTTAAATTATTGGATCAAAAATGGATTTAGCTAAGTTAAAAGCCCCTTCTTCAGAAGAAGAAATAACAAAGCACTGGAAATATACTGATAAGGTTTATGTAAGTGTTATCTGTACAACTTACAATCAAGAAAGTTATATTCGTGATGCTATAGAAAGCTTTCTTGCTCAGGAAACTGAATATCGTTTTGAAATTGTTATTCATGATGATGCTTCAACGGACGGGACAAGAAAAATCATTGAAAAATATTACGATAGATTCCCTTCAATAATTAGTCCAGTGCTGCAAAAAGAAAACAAACATAGTCAAGGACAAAAAATAAGTGCATTGGCAGTTAGCTTTTCAAAAGGTGAGTATATTGCATTTTGTGAAGGTGATGATTATTGGTGTGATAGTAAAAAACTAGACAAGCAATATAATGCATTACAGGAAAACAAAAATATTCTACTCTGTGTACATGATGCATTTGTTATTAATGAAAAAAATGAAGAATCAGATTATAAATTTCCTAAGCGTAAATACAAAAAGCAAATAATCCCACATAGAGAGATATTTTTAGAAAAAGGGCAGTTTTCACCGACTGCTTCTATGATGGTGCATTCTTCAATTTTTAAACCCCTGCCTGATTTTTATTACAACACTCCGGTAGGGGATTTTTTTATTGAAATAATGGGTGGTGTTAATGGTGTACTATATCTACCCAAAAAAATGAGCGTCTATAGAAGGGGTAGTGCTGGTTCGTGGAGTGTTAGAGTTTTAAAAAATGTTGATAGACTTACTAACCATAATCTGAGAATGATTACGTCTTTGGACTCTGTAAAAAAAGAATTGGATATCAAAGGTAGTTTGATAAACAAAAAGAAAAGGCATAATTACTTAGGTTTAGCCGATATTTATTGGAAGAAAAATAAAATAGAATCGATTAAATATTTCTTATTGTCATTGAAGGCAGGGTTAATGAAAGATCATTTGAGGTTTTTTGTTGATAAAATCTATTAAACTAGGTGCATAGTGATACCAACACTCTGGACACTTTCATGCAGCGATAGGAAACCGGTCATTTAAGGACGTCTATCAAAACCCGACATGACAGCCCATGCTACTCCTGCATTCATCATGCTTGAGATCACCATGGCTACAAAAACAAACCCACCTAAGCGACTTTGCCAAAGCCAATGGCAAGCCTTATCACCGAGCAACAAAACGGGACTGCCACTCATCACTCTTGCATAAATCTTATGACTCAGAAATTATTATTGATTTAGATGATATTATTGCAAGAGGAGGCGCATATATGGCAACAGCATCACTGATGCTGAAAAAGCAAGTAATAGTTAATATGCCTGCTTGGTTTATGAATGCTCCAGGCGGTGGTGATTATTTTTATATTACAGTTTCTGCTTTAGAAAACAAAAAATATGATTTTTTAAGGTAAACATTATTAAAAGATGGGATTTCCGTAAAAGAAGTAATATGACGCAGTCATTGTTATTCCTTATAAAGTCACATCCAAAACTAGCACATTTATTAATCATATTTAAGACGCAAAATTAACATGCAACAGTAGTCATATAATGAATTTCTTTTATCTATTATATAATTTTTTTGCAATAAAACTTCCACCTTCTCATTTTAGAATATCTAAAAAAAATTAAGATCGATTGATTCAAAAAAATACGTTTATATTTTGCAAAGAAGGCTATAAGCTTGGTAGGGAAAAATATATTTTTTGAAAAAGTGGCAAGATTGTCAAGAGATTTAAAAATTGGTGATAATTCCGGTGTAGGTATCAACTATGAAATTCAAAGTAATGTTGAAATTGGTAAGAATGTTATGATGGGTCCAGAAGTAGTCATATATACAGAAAACCATAATACAGCACGCACAGATACTCCTATGATGGATCAGGGAATGATGAAGGTAAGGAGGGTGATAATTGAAGATGATGTGTGGATAGGGCGGCGTGTTATCATTTTACCAGGAGTAAAAGTTGGCAAAGGGTCAATATTGGGAGCAGGTAGTGTTGTGGCAAAAAATGTTCCTGAATTCTCTGTTGTTGTTGGAAACCCCGGGAAAGTCATTAAGAGTAGATTAAATTATTAGGCTATGAATAGTTGTGAATATTAAATTTGTTATCGATGTTGATCCTGAAGCTAAAACAGGTCTATATAATGCCGTAGAAGAAAAAATCAAGTACTGGGGTGGTGGTGAAATATATAATATTACGTATTATGACTCATGTTTTTTAAAAATTACAAAGCTATTTTTTAAAAAAAAGACAAAGAAAAAAATACCATTAGAATATTTTGCTAATTCTAAAGTAAAAAATATTTATATAAAACAAGGTGTGTTAAGTAGTATTGGAAAAAGGTTAAAATATCTACACACATTTATACATCAGAAAGACAGTAAATTATTGAGAAAAGCGATAGGAGATAAGCCAGCACTACTTTCTGCTCACTGGGGCATAACTGCGGGTATACTGGCACGTTATGCAACAATGAAAACAAAACATCATTATACTATCACTTGTCATGGTAGTGATGTCCATACATACCCAAAAAAAAATAAATATCTAAAGGAAGAGTTGATCAAGGCGCTAAGTGATTCACAAAGTTGTATTTTTGTTAGTAGTGGCTTAAAGAAAGAAGCTAAAGCGATTGGTTTTTCTACAAAAAACAGCAACGTTATATATAATGGAATCAATACTTGCAGATTTAAGAATAGAACAAAAAAATTTAATTTCAAACGAATTGGTTTTATTGGAAATTTATTTAAGATAAAAGGTGCGGATATATTCGCAAGAGTTTGTGCTTTATTAGAACGTCAACAGAGAGGGCTGAAATATGTAGTTATTGGAGATGGTGAACAAAGAGAGTATATGAAAACAACAATGCCAGCATGCAAAAGCACTTTTTTGGGTAAAGTTAAGCCAGAAGATATACCTGATATTTTATCAACCATTGATTTAATAGTAATACCGAGCAGAAAAGAAGGTTTGTCTCTTGTTGCACTGGAGGCCCAGGCTGCTGGAGTAAAGGTTGTGGCAAGTGATGTCGGAGGGTTACCAGAAGCTGTTGGTCAAGATAATGTTGTTCCTTTTTCTGAATCGGATAATTTTGAAGTGTTATTAGCAAATAAAATTTTTGAAACACTTCAAAAATTTCATCCTGTTAGCTTACCTGATCAATTTGACCTAAGTGTCACAAAAAAAGAAGAACTTGATCATTTTCATAAAATTTATAGCCATTGTTTTAATAAGTAAGTTTTGAGTATGGAGTTAACTGACCTCCGGCATAGCCGGAGGCTTATCAGATTACGCCCTCTAAGGGCTTTTATTGCGCCCAAGGGCGCTTACCAGTCAAGATCATACTGATCTCTATTTCCATCATTCTTTTCTTGATCTCGGATATATGCCCGAACCACTTCTTCATCAAGTCCTACTGTTGAGACAAAGTAACCTCTTGCCCAAAAATGCTCTCCGTTAAAGTTACGCTGCTTGCCTTTGAAATTTTTCGCAATCTCTATTGCACACTTTCCTTTCAGATATCCAACGACATGAGATACCGGATATTTGGGTGGAATACTGATGCACATGTGAACATGATCAGACATCAAATGCCCTTCGAGAATTTTGCAGCCTTTCCTTCTGGCAAGCTCATGAAATATTTCTCCGAGAAACTTTCTCAAATTCCCATAGATTACCTTTCGTCTTCTCTTTGGGATAAAGACAATATGGTACTTACAATCCCAACGCGTATGAGCCAAACTCTTGTAGTCTCTCATTGGTTTTACCTTCAATTTTCTTGGTCGGAAACTGAAGGTTAGCTACTGTCGCTACGGTTAAACCTATGAGAGTCTCCCCGGCATAGCCGGGGGTTTATCAGTGTTAATTAGACAATGAAGTACCAAAAAAGTTAGTAACTATTAATTCAAATAAGTCTACAACAGGTGGTTGTGTTGAAGGGTGCACCGAGATGCACTTATTCGTAAAAATATTAGGCGGTGGTCATGCTCTTAGCAAACTCACACACCGATTTAGGTAAAGAACTAATTATGAAGAAAAGAATGTATTGGTTAGACAATGCTAAAAGTATCGGCATTTTTTTAGTTGTTTTAGGCCATCTGAGCATACCATCAAAATTGCATAATTATATTTACGCATTTCATATGCCGCTTTTCTTCTTTTTATCAGGTGTTACCTTTAAGCACAAAAACTTCGAATTGAAAGAGTTTATGCTGAAAAGGGCAAGAGTATTATTGTTTCCATACCTAGTGTTTGGTATAGCAACATATTTATGGTGGCTTGCTATTGGTCGTAACTTTGGTTCTGGTGCAAGTACCATTATGCCGCTGTATAGACCGTTAGTAGGTATGCTCTATTCTAATGGTATTGATGGCTGGTTGATTCATAATGTGCCCTTATGGTTTCTAACTTGTCTTTTTATTACAGAGTGTATTTTTTTCAGTATCTCAAAAACAGTATCAAAGAAAACACTGTTGATTATCATTTCTTTAATTGCATACTTTGGTTATTTACTTTCATCAACAAATGCACCAAGACTCCCTTGGGGTATAAATATAGTGCCTATGAGCCAATTGTTCTTGTGCGCTGGCTATCTCTTAAAAGAGTTTGCAGGAAAAAATAGTTTGGGGCGTTTGCCAAATAGTATGATCACTATTGCAACGTTAGCTTTAACCTATTGGCTGTCTTATAAAAACTGGGGAGCTGATATGAACCATAATCATTATGGTAATTTAGTCATTTATGTTATTGCAGCAATAGCTGGCATAATAGCAATTATCTCTTTTTCCAAAATAATACCCCCTAATTCAATAATGTCTTATATTGGTAAAAATACATTAACTATTCTGGTATTACATGGCTTCGTTTGTACTTTATTAAAAGGTATTTTCATATTCTTATTAAATTTCCCTTTGAGTGAGTTCAATGAAACTTTACTTTTGAACTTAATCATTGCAGTCGGAAGCATTCTCGCTCTTTTTCCTGTTGCGTTTTTTTTTGGAAAAAAAAGTACCTTATCTTATAGGTAGAGCTTAATAAAGTAATCTATTGTTGAGTCCTTGATTTTGGTGATGTGAATATGAAGCTAATAACAGTAAATTCAAACAAGTCAACAACTATTGGAGGAGTTGAAGGCTTAATCCGTTTCATACAGTCTCTCGACATTGATTATAAAATGATTGAGCTTTTCTTTAGTATTGGAACAAAAGAAGTCTATCAAGAAAATAAAAATATTGACTATATTGATTATTCCATCAAAAACCACTCTGGTTTATTGAGTAAACTGGGTTTGAAAATTAATCAAATTAGGAAAATAAAATCATGTAGTGCTGGTGATGGTGCTGTTATCATTTTATTTCATCCTAATGATCTGCTCTATATGCCAGTGTCAATACTTAAGAGTTCAAAAATAATACTGGTTCAAACTAACCGTTTTGATATTTTTTTTAAGCCATTCTCAAAAATAATTATGGCACTGGTTAAAAAGTATATTAACTATGTGACGGTTTATACCAAAAAAGACAAAGCAGTTTTGACCGAAATGTACCCAGACTTGGGTAAAAAGATAAAGGTCATTCCACGAGGCTGTAGAATACAGAGCTGTGAAACTGTACGTACTTGTTCCAAAAAGTTGGTCACCGTAGCAAGGATTGATGAAGATCAAAAAGACTTCACTGCAATGCTTGATATTTTTTCGCGATTGCCCAAAGGGTACTCACTGGATATATATGGTGGTGGTAGTGCTGAAGAAATAGCTTCATTGCAGGAAAAAGTGGGCAAGGTACCAGGTGTACAATTTAAGGGAGAAGTGTCTGACGATCTTCCCAAAGTTTTACAGCAATATTCAGTATTTTTGATGACATCAAGGTATGAAGGATTTGGACAAACCCTGATAGAAGCAAGAAGCCAGGGATTACCAATTGTTGTTTTCGATAATTTTGATGCACTTAGTTTTATAGTTGAAAATGGATTTAATGGGTTTGCTATTCAAAACAATGACAGGCATGAATTTTCCAGAAAAATTTTAGAACTGTGTGAGAATGAGCATATTTATATGAATATGACACGAAATGCTTTAAGTAAAGCTCAGGAGACGAACCTGGATCTTGTTAATAGTTTATGGAAAGAGATTTTATAAAACATGATAAAATACTCTGTGATTGTACCCGTTTACAATACTCATAAAGAATTGGTAAATATTCTTGCATGGTTTGAGCGGGTTCAGGCTGAAAGGGCTGAGTATGATATTGAACTGGTTATAGTTGATGATGGTTCTGCTCAAAAGCTCAATAAAAAATTTGCTAGTAATATTCAATATTACTATAAAGAAAATGGTGGTGTATCAAGTGCTAGAAATTCTGGATTGAAAAAAGCAAAAGGCAGCTTTGTTCTATTCCTTGATTCGGATGATTCTTACACAGATGATATATTCACTGTACTTGATAATAAGCTGAAACTTCATAAAGACAGTAAAATTATTACATTTTCATTTATTAAAGCCCTTAATAAAAAAAATAAGATTATTAAAAACAAGCCAGGGCTATATGCGCAATCTGTTTTTTTGAAAAAATACTTCACAAAAGAAGTCAAGTTGCATATATGCGGTTTTGCTTTTAGTCGTGAATTTCTTTTAAAAGAAAACTTGTTGTTTGATGAAAAAATATCTCATAGTGAAGATATATTGTTTGTTGTGGAGACGCTGTTTAAAACAGACAATGTTTTAGTTATCGATAGCATTCTATTTACATATAACTGTAGAGAAAACTCAGCAATAAATTCACCGTTCGGTCATAAAGCATTAACGCATTTTGCTGCACTTGATTTTATTTCTCGAAATAAAAATACTGATAATGCAAAATATATTAATTTTTTTCTTATTACCTGCTATATCAATCTTCTTGTGTTTTTAATAAAAAACAAAACTAGAGATGAATTGACTATTGATATGTTTATCAAGTATAAAAAAATACTTAATGAGCGAGTTTATATTAATCTGTCCCGAGCATCCGTGATTGTGAACCTGTTTCGAATTATTCGATTTTTAGATGATAAGATGTATGGCTATTTCTTAAAAAAGGTAGCTTTAAGGTGAAATTTTTAAGACTTGCTTTTTATCTATTATGCCTTCTTATCCCCTTTGAAAACACTGCTTTACGTTCAGTTGCCGGTGTTTTTACAGCTCCCGGCGCAATTATTCTTATACCGGTCTTTTTATTGATAGCTGTAATTAACTTTAAACATATAGGTAGTTATGAAAAAAAAACTATTATCTACTTTTTGACTTTCTTTACCTATTCATTATTTGTATCGTTATTTTTCTCTTTTGACTATAACTACACCTTTGTTTTAGATAGAGGAGTAAGATTTCTCTTGCTGATTCTACCACCAGTAGTTGTCTTTCTAGCTGTACTTCGACAGAAGGAAGAAGTAACTAATTTTGGTGTTTTCTTAATTGCATTCGTTTGTTTATTATCTTTAGTAGTTAATCTAACTCTTCCTGATATTGTTAATACACAATCATTTATTCAGTTCCGCTCTGCGCTTTCACCGCATCGGCTACGGGGGTTTACCCTGGAGGCAAGTACATTTGGCTTTCAAATCACCCTGTCTCTGCTTATGCTCTTTATTGTTTTAAATATTAAGGTGTTCTATGTTATACCTTTGTTATTTATACTAGCTTCTATAACAGTATCTAAAGGCACACTGATTGCTCTTTTTCTGAGCTTTTCTTTTTGTCTTACTTTTGCTGTCAGACCTAAAGCTAAACCTGTTATTTTTGCATTTGTAGCTTGTGCTTTGCCATTATTATTTTCAAATTCTTTCTATGCCATGTTTGCAAGTGATATAGAAAATTACTCATCGGTTGCAACCCGTGGCACAATGTTTTTCACATCACTTATCATCCTATTTAAATACCCTTTTGGAACAGGTTTTTTTGGTTATTTACCTGCCATCTATGAAAATGGATTTAATGCTATTTCTCTATACCATAAAGTATTTCCTGAAAGAATGAACTTTAATGAAGTGATGAGCTATTTTGTTGTTGGTGCAACGGAAGGAATTTCAACAAAAACATTCTTTTTCGACTGGTTGATTTTTGCAGGCTTACCTTTTCTTTTTTTATTCTTCCGTTTTCATTTTCAATTATTCAGAATTTTTTCACGACACCGAAAATATAATGAAATTATATGCTTGAGTTTTCTTTCTATTTCACTTATGACGTTTGTTCCTATAGAAGGACGCTATATTGCACCTTTTGCTTACGCTTTCCTTTTTATGCGCAGTCAATCCTATTTAGAATTTGATGTTAATGAAAATATTGTGCAGAAAAGTAAATTTAAATCCCTTAGAGTTGTCTGGTAACTTTATTACCGTTTAGTTTTTCATATTTGTTGTTGGATGTTCTGAAAAATGAAAGTACTGCATGTATCGGAAACTTTGAAAGGTGGGATAGAAACCTACCTTTCTGAGCTTATTCCGCTTCAAACCAAGAAGGGCTATGAAGTCAATTTGATTTCACAGAAAAATAACATTAGAGGAATAAGGCAGTATAATTTTAAAAATAGAGGTCGCCTAACAAATCTTGTCTCATTACTCATTTTAAGTCTATTTTTTATTATCCGTGAAAGACCTGACGTTGTACATATACATAGTTCTTTTGCTGGTGTCATTCGACCATTTGTTTATCTTGCGAAAAGGCTTTTCTTTATAAAAATGAGAATAATTTATTGTTCTCACGGGTGGCCTTTTACTATCTCTCCAAATCAAGCTATAAACTTTACATATAAAGTAATAGAGCGTTTTTTATCATTTTTTTGTGACTGTATCATTTGTATATCAAGCGATGAGGCCAATCAAGCAATAAAGTTAGGAATAAATTCTAATAAGCTTTCAGTGATCCATAATGGTGTTTCTGACAGTAAAGCTATTAGTGATAATTCCGAAGAAAACGAAAATATTTTGAAATTACTTTTTGTTGGTAGGTTTGATCGTCAAAAAGGAATAGATGTTTTATTAGAGGCATTTGAGAAGAGTAAGCGTAGCGATATACAATTAAATCTTGTTGGTGATTTTGTGGTATCTAACTCTTCACTTCTGAAGGATGGCTATAAGCTCAATAAAAAAATTAAATGGTATGGTTGGTTAGATAGAAATGATATTGAAAATATATATTATGAATCTACAGCAACAGTTGTTTCATCTCGTTGGGAAGGTTTTGGACTTGTTGCAATCGAAAGCCTTCGTGCAGGTACCCCGATAATTTGTAGTGCAGTTGGAGGGCTACTGGATATTTGTCAACATGGCATAAATGGATATCAATTTAACCTTTCAGTTGATGAACTGACAAAAGTCATTGATAGCTTGGACAAGCACGCTCTTAATATAATGGGTAATGCAGCAAGGCAAACCTATCTCTCAAATTTCACTGCCGAAAAAATGTTCCAAAAAACAGATATTCTATACCATCCAGAACCAACCTTTGATCTATCTTCTGCTGATGCCAGCGGCACTGATTTAAGGTCGTAGTTTCAATGCTGTTGTAACACACGACGCAGCTCCCCACACCATGATTGGTTGACTTCTTGCAAAAGTAACCAAAAATCAGGAGAAGAGAACGGCTTGTGAATCTGGTTAATAGTTGTGATTCACAAACCTATGGTTAAAAAAATGCCTGTAAGTTTTCAGAAGCGAGGTTTAAGAATGAATTTTATAATGAGTTGCAAGGAGGCTCATTTAAAATCAATTAGTTTCGACGACAACTATGCTGACACAGGGGGGAATGCTACATTCAGTTGTGCGGGTGTTTTAATGTTTGCCTCTCCTGTTCTTTTACGTCATAAGTTCAATTACGCTCAAAAATAAAGCACTTCTTTCTATTTCCACATATTAATTTTTTCGCCAAGGGGGCGTATTATTTGCTGGAGGCAAATAATATATGATGCGTTATGAGTGAACTTTTATCTAAACGTTCTTTTATTCCGATTGTTTTATTTGTTCTGTCGGATCTTATATTAGCTATAAGCAGTGGTTTGATTGCTTATAACTTGCGCTTCGGTAACAATAACCCTGATGATTACTATCAGATGATTATGCTGGTGTTTGGTCTGTTATCGGTCATTTCCTTTGGTATTAATGGTGTACACGACATCTGGCGTGGCACAGCCTGGTATCAAAGAATCTGGAAGCTGTTTTTAAGCTGGGCTATGGCATTCGCAATGCTATTTGCCGTATTGGTGGCCTTTAAAATATCTGATAGTTATTCAAGAATCTGGCTTTCGTTTTGGATGGGTACGCACCTTGCATTAATCCTGTTAGTACGTGGATTGTTTTCAGTGAGTATTCGTCATTACCGTATGACGGAAGAGCATGCTAAATCAGTTTTGATTATTGGCCATGGTCGAAGCTATAAGAAAACAATTAAACAGTTCACCAAACCCAATGAAGATGGTTTTTTGATTAAAGATCAAATTGAATTTGAATCATTGGAACAGACACTGGTTGATTTGAAACAAAGGATTTATGAAGGTCAGCATTTTGATGGTTACTGGATTTGTCTGCCGTTAAAATACAGTGCAGCAGTACGGAATATTGTTCATGAACTAAGGCATGAGACAGGCAATATCCGCTTTATGCCGGGAATTCGAGATTTACCGCTGATAAATCATCAGGTGACGCCTATTGGCGGCATCTATTCTCTGGGTATCAGTATCAGCCCGATGGATGACTTCAATCGTTTTGTTAAACGGCTTGAAGATATCGTTCTTTCGAGCATCATTCTTGTTTTGATCAGTCCGGTTTGTCTGATGGTAGCTGCTGCCATTAAGCTGACATCCCCGGGACCCGTGTTATTTAAACAGTACCGTCACGGCAGGAACAAGAAAAAAATCAAAATTTATAAGTTCCGTTCAATGAAGGTACATAACGAAACCAATGGCAAAGTCACTCAGGCGACTAAAGGTGATAGCCGAGTTAACTGACCTCCGGCATAGCCGGAGGCTTATCAGATTACGCCCTCTAAGGGCTTTTATTGCGCCCAAGGGCGCTTACCAGTCAAGATCATACTGATCTCTATTTCCATCATTCTTTTCTTGATCTCGGATATATGCCCGAACCACTTCTTCATCAAGTCCTACTGTTGAGACAAAGTAACCTCTTGCCCAAAAATGCTCTCCGTTAAAGTTACGCTGCTTGCCTTTGAAATTTTTCGCAATCTCTATTGCACACTTTCCTTTCAGATATCCAACGACATGAGATACCGGATATTTGGGTGGAATACTGATGCACATGTGAACATGATCAGACATCAAATGCCCTTCGAGAATTTTGCAGCCTTTCCTTCTGGCAAGCTCATGAAATATTTCTCCGAGAAACTTTCTCAAATTCCCATAGCCCGAATATTTCATAAATGAGCAACAAGTTCCGGAAAAAACATCCCATTCTGATTTTTTCGGAGGTCTGTTGCTCTACTGTCCATGAAAAAGGTATTACAACCCGAACTCACCATTAATTCGGATGTTTTTTGATCAGCACCTGCTTTTTCAGGACAACAGAATTCCCCAACACTCTTTCTGTTGGTCGCTATTTTATTCTGATTGAGTTTATGAAGCTGACTATCCCGGTCGAGGCAGCGGCATTGAATAAAAGACTTCGGTTATATGCTGCAAAAGCCCTTTTATTGGACAGCTGCGGGGCAAGTGAAGTTTGATTCGGTCTTTATACTCAACCACTTTAACCGCGACCTTACAAAGTTTTGTGATCACGGTTGATGGCTGTGCCTTTTCCAGCTCCGTACCTTTCAGTGCCTTGGTTCTCAGCTCATAGTGAAGAACATAAGCAGCGCAGGCGTAAAACATTCTCAGGTGATTTGCCAGAAAGCCTTGATCTGACAAGCGATCACCGGACAAATCACTTTTCAGATGCTTAATGAAGTTCTCATCCTGCCCTCTGGGACAATAAAGGTCTTCATATATTTCCTCGGGGGAAGCCTCCATCATCGAAGTCACAATAAAGCGGGGATTGTCGCCTTTCTGGTTGACCTCTGCCTTATAGATTATCCGGGTGTCCAGCCCTTTCCAGCTTTTTGCCTGATAGTCCGTTTCTCCGTAGAGCCTGAGTCGCTCAGGCTCTGGCATGTTGTTCAGTTTTGCCAGCCCGGTTTTAACGTCGAGAGCTTTCCGCGCTTCATCCAGCAACTCTTTGGCTTTAGGTCGCAAGGCCGTCTTGTGTCCTGCGCCTTTTCCCAGCACGTAGTCGGAGTGAGGGTCATCCTGAACAACCTGCATTAACTCTGGTTGGGCAAAGTGGCTATCCCCACGAACCAGTAAATGGGTTTTCGGCCATCTTGTACGGATCAGCTTAATGAGGCGCTGGAGAATAGCTGCATTCTCTCGGCCTGTGGGTGTTTTTCCAGGACGCAGGATCGAAGTGATCAGCTTGCCGCTGAGCCCCTCAAAGATCATTAAGGGCAAGTAACAGTAGTCTTGATATTTGGCGTTGAACAGGTTCATCTGCTGGCCGCCATGGGTGATAGCAGGCGTATGATCCAGGTCGATAATGATGGCTAATGGCGGGTATTCATAACTGCTGATGAAGTGATCAGCCAGTGCTTTGGTCATATTATAAATATCCCGTTTGGTCATGGACTGACCAAGCCTTGTATACGTTGGAGCGGAAGCCAGATGGTTATCATCGTCCAGTGGGTTTCTTCCATTGGCAAGCTTAAAGATTGGGTCTTTACGCAGATGGTTGCTGTCGTTTGCATCTTCATAACCACAGGCCATTTGCAAAACTCTTTGGGCAATGAGTTCTTGCAGGGTGTGGTCGATGTAGGATTGATGACGTTTATCGTCAATGCCGTCAGTCAGCCTGGATATGATACCGCTGTGAAGCATTGTTTCACGTAGCATCAGGGCGCCAAAATCAGAGGATAATTCTCCGCCATTGAAGTCTGCCCGGATAGTTTTTCCGTTGGAGGGGTGAAAACGAAGCTGTTCTTGTGTAAATTTGTTCATGGCAAGTTCCGGTTTGCTTCTTCCGAAGCATTTTTTTGGTCGACCCAATTATATCAAGTGATTGGGCGGAACTTGCCTCTTTTTATGAAATATCCGGGATAGATTACCTTTCGTCTTCTCTTTGGGATAAAGACAATATGGTACTTACAATCCCAACGCGTATGAGCCAAACTCTTGTAGTCTCTCATTGGTTTTACCTTCAATTTTCTTGGTCGGAAACTGAAGGTTAGCTACTGTCGCTACGGTTAAACCTATGAGAGTCTCCCCGGCATAGCCGGGGGTTTATCAGTGTTAATTACAAAAGTGGGGGCGTTTCTTCGCCGCACCAGTCTGGATGAGCTGCCTCAGTTCTTTAATGTGCTTCAGGGGCGAATGTCGATTGTTGGTCCACGCCCTCATGCGCTGGCTCATAACGAAGAGTATAAAGAGCTGGTTCAATCTTATATGAAACGCCACAAAATCAAGCCAGGCATTACGGGTTTGGCTCAGGTGAAGGGCTATAGAGGTGAAACCGATACCCTGGACAAAATGGAAAAGCGAGTAGAGTACGACCTCAAGTATATGAATGAATGGTCTCTGTGGCTCGATATCAAAATTGTTTTTCTTACGGTATTTAAAGGTTTTGTCGGGAATACGGCTTATTAATCTTTAAAGCGCAGAGCCTTGAAGCGGCAAATCTTCATTGGAAAGCATTGCTTTTCTTAGAGGCTTTATACCTTTTTGTTAAACAGACGAATTATATGATTTTTTTCCCGAAGAAACTTTTAGCCGAGTGGGCCGGATTTTATGCCAAACAGACAGCCTGAGGATAAAGCTGGAGTAATATTCTGTTGCCTGTTTGCTCTACTGTTCTGGCTGCCCATTCCCTTTGGCAGCAAGCCTGAATGGGCAATGATTTTGTTTTCATTCCTGGCGGTTACTCTTAGCCTTGGATGGGGGCTTTCTCTTGTTGTGAAAGGTTTCCGGTTGGGTTCTGTTTTTTTAAAAGGGTTACATTTTCACGTTGGTTTTTTGTTAATTATTTTCTGGCTCTGGCTGCAGCAGTGTCCTTTGCCTGCTGACTGGGTGGAGTGGCTTTCTCCAAAAGCTTTTGCATCTTATACCAATGCTTCCCTTTTGATCGGTGAGCCATTGCCAGCGAAAATCCCTTTATCACTTGATCCATATAATACCCGGTTAGCTTACTGGCTTACTTTGGGATACTGGTTATTGTTTTCATTGGTTTTGGGGGTTGTTAAATCTCAACAACAGTTAAGAGCCCTGGCGTGGGCGCTGATCGCTGCCGGTGCGTTTCAGGCATCTGTGGGGGCGTTCAGTATTTTATCCGGGCTTGAAACGCTCTTACTTAGTGATAAAAAGAGCTATCTGGGTGTTGCTACAGGCACCTTTGTGAATCGAAACAGTTTTGCCGGATTCCTTGAAATGATACTGGCGATTGGTATTGGTTTGCAGATAAGTGGGTTGGGTAAATCGGGGCGAATTCCCTTTAAAGATCGACTGGTTAAGTTTCTGACGACGTTGCTCAGCAACAAAGTGCTGTTGAGAACCTGTCTTGCCGTTATGGTGATAGGTATGGTGATGTCACGTTCCCGAATGGGGAATGCAGCCTTTTTTGCCAGCCTTGTAATCACCGGATTTTTGTATGTTTTTTGCCGGCGTCGTTTAACGAAAGGTGTGGCTTTTCTGTTTATCAGCTTGCTTGCGGTTGATGTTGCCATTGTCAGTCAGTGGTTTGGTCTTGAGCAGGTGATAGATCGTCTTGAGCAAACCTCTCTTGATCATGAGTCCCGCCCTAATGTTGCTCAGCTGACTGTTGATATTATTCGGGACTATCCTTTAACCGGAACAGGAGGCGGCACTTATTATACGGCGTTGACTGAGTACCATGATGGCTCATGGCGTGGCTTTTATGATCTCGCCCATATTGATTTATTGCAGTTTCCAGCTGAGTTTGGATTACCTGCCTACGGTATTTTGATTGCAATGGTTTTGCTGGCTTTGTGGCATGGATTTCAGGCGATGCGACATAGAAAGAACCCTCTGATGACAGGGATAGGCTTTGGATCTTTTATGGGGATTGTTGCCATTCTGATTCATTCCACCGTAGATTTTAATCTTCAGATACCCGCCAACGGTGCTTATTTTGTTGTTCTTATGGCTCTGGCTGTTCATGCCCGTTATCTGCCATCGCAGCGTTTTCGGCTTGAAGTCACAAAGCCTGAAAGATGTCAGGAAAGCGCTTAATGATCGATATACATAATCATATTTTGCCCGGTCTGGATGATGGAGCTAAAACCATCGAAGACGCTCTATTGCTATTGCATCTTGCAGTGGAAGATTCCGTTACCCATTTAGTATGCACTCCTCATATTCATCCGGGTCGTTATAACAATACTTTGTCGGTTATTTCCAAAGCATTTGGTGAGTTTTGTCGTCTTCCTGAAGTCAAACGTCTGCCCATTAAGCTGGCAATGGCGGCTGAGGTGAGATTGTCGGATGAAATTCTATTGCTGCATCGGCAAAATCAATTGCCCTATATTGGTGAATGGCGAGGGTCAAAGGTTTTGTTGTTGGAGCTTCCCCATGATCGATTACCAATGGGACTGATCAGTTTGATGAACTGGATGAAGCAACAAGGCATAACACCATTAATTGCTCATCCGGAGCGTAATCGGGAACTGATGCGGCGGCCTGAAATGGCCATTCAGTTGTCTGAACAAGGAGCGCTGTTTCAGGCCACAGCCGCATCGACCACCGGACAATTCGGTGATAATGCGAAAACTTTATCGCACTGGTTGTTAGAGAGAAATTTAGTCGATTTTGTTGCCTCGGACGCGCACCACCCGGTTAATCGCCCTTCTTCGATGATGAACGCATACGAGGTTTTATCTACAACGTATGGACATTCTGTTGCCGAAACCTTGTGTCGTGAGAATCCGGCTTTGCTAACTCATACTTTATTTAATGGATAAGTGATGCCTGCCCAAAAAATAAGCTTATCAATAAAGCAGCGCCTGTTGATTTTACCCATACTCGTTGTATTAGCTTTTCAAGCCAGGTCTTTGTTTCAGGAAGGTCTTGGTTATCTCTATAGTCAGCAAACTATTGGCTTCTTGAATTTCTGGCATCAGGAAACGCTCAATAAAGAATGGAATGGCAGAATTCAACCGGCAAATTACACAAAGGCTGTTGAGGGTGCTGAAAGAGCGCTGAAGTATTCAGCAGGCAACCCTCTGTTCGCTTTACAGTTAGCACGAATCTTTGATCGTCAGGCTGTTTATGATGAATCATCTGCTCAGGATTCTCTAAATATTTATCGGGAGCTGATGATGTTTCGTCCTGCATGGCCTTATTATCGAGTTGATTTTGCCGTGGCAAAGGCCAGATCTGGCGAGCTTGATGCTGAATTTGAGCTGGCTCTGAAAGAAGCTATGCGGCTGGGACCGTGGGAAAAAGACGTGTTAGATAAGGTTGCCCGGCTAGGCTGGCTTTACCGTCCGGGCCTTAATCCCTCATTGCAGCAGCAAGTTGATATGAATCTTGCGCGTTATGTATCCGCTTATCCCTGGGATGTTATTCGCTGGGGAGAGCAGGAAGGGCATCTGCCGCAGCTGTGTTTGTTATTTGCTGCACTTGCCAGACTGGGCTCTTGTCGTCGATACCTGACCCGTTAGCAATTGATTGTTGAATTTTCTATGGAGCTGGATTGATCTTATCGGTCAGCAAGACTCATACAGAGCGGACGGTTAGCAATGTTCTGCTTGCTAACATCAACCACTGCGCGATCCCTTAAAAAACTTCTGCCCAGTAAAACCGGGTACTTAAACGCCTGACGGTTCATTAAATAAAATTCGCTGGTTCCCGCTAAGTTTCCAACCTGAACCGGTAAAGTGACAACCATTCGTTTTATTGCACTCCCATGGTGTGTTTTGACCCGGGCGTAACGGGTCAAAGGGCGTTGGACGGTCTTCCACTGACCCGTTTGATCATCTTTTATTTCAAACCTTACCGTTGATGAACCCGCTATATTCTCCTGAGTCACGATGTTTCTTGCATGGATTGCAGAGTGAGTGGCTCCTGTATCCAGAAGTGCTTTAGATAATATTTGGGGGGAGCCTGGTGAGTTAATGGCTACAAATTCAACTAAACCGAGAACTTTTATCTCGTAGTTACTGTTACAGGTTGTTCCGCTTGCCGATAGATCAGAGCTGAATTGCGTCAACCACAAACAGAAACAAAGGCTTAGGGATTTGAATAAATGATTAATGTGAGGAAACAACATACTTCTTCCTTAAAGTACAACTTATTCATTTATTTATAGTCCTTACTCTGATGTTTTTTCATACGACTGGCTGTTAATGACACAATTCCTGATGGATGATTATTCGCCCACTTTCTGTGTCAAAGAAATGCCTTTTTTTATATACCTTTTATATACCAAGAGTTTTTTAAATGATTAAAAAGTGCCTGTTTCCTGCCGCAGGTTATGGAACCCGTTTTCTTCCTGCCACTAAATCAATGCCGAAAGAGATGATGCCAATAGTGAGTAAACCTCTGATTGAGTATGGGGTTGAAGAGGCTCTGGAAGCCGGAATGTCTGATATCTGCATTGTGACCGGGCGAGGCAAAAGAGCTCTGGAAGATCATTTCGATGTGAACTACGAGCTGGAACAGCAAATCTCCGGAACCTCAAAGGAAGGGTTGTTGGATAATATTCGTCAACTGATTGATCAATGCACCTTCTCTTATACCCGGCAGCATGAGATGAAAGGGTTGGGGCATGCTATTCAGACCGGAAAAGCGCTGGTGGGTGATCAACCGTTTGGTGTCGTTCTTGCTGATGATCTTTGTATTAATACTGAAGGCCATGGCGTTCTTTCTCAGATGGCTCAACTTTATAAGCAGTTCCGTTGCAGCATTATTGCAGTGCAAGAGGTTCCTGAAGATGAAGTCCACAAATATGGTGTGATTGCGGGACAGGCCATCTCCGACGATATTGTCCGTGTTGAGCATATGGTGGAGAAGCCATCAAAGGAAAATGCGCCAAGTAACCTGGCCATTATAGGTCGCTACATTTTGACTCCCGATGTTTTTGATCTGATCGCTGATACCGAGCCAGGTAAAGGAGGTGAGATTCAGATCACTGACGCTCTGATGAAACAGGCGCAAAGAGGCTGTGTTTTAGCGTATAAATTCAAAGGTAAGCGCTTTGACTGTGGCAGCATTGATGGTTTTATTGAAGCCACTAACTATTGCTATGACCGCCAGTGTATAGAGCAGAGCGTATAGAAGTGCTAGAAAGAAAATGTAATCCATAAAAATGATTAATAATATAATTTCCTTACAGAGCCTCAATACATTTGCCCTTGCATTCAATTCAATGAGCCTGAAGGACTTCGTTCTCTTCAGGCATATTGTTGATCGGGAAGGGATAACCTGCGACCAGTTGGTTGAAGTAACAGGATACGATGAGAGAAATATTCAGTCTGCCCTGCGAAAACTCACAGGTAGCCGCCTTGCAGCAAAAAATACCCGTTATCAGCTGGTTAAAGAAGCGCCTGTTTCTGATGGGAGAGGGTATTTTCTGACAGGCAAAGGGCGTGAGTTTATCAGGCTCACCTAAGGGAAGCGGCAATAGAAAATTTACCAAACCTTTGTCATTCCCACGAAAGTGGGAATCCACCACAAACAGTGGGTTTACGATGATTTTGCCATGCCTAACAGGGCGGGTACCTGTTGATCATTGAACTGCCGCACCACATATTTGGCTGCGTCCATTCCCTTCATGACTTTGTCTGTCAGATACAAATTTTTTTCAAAATTTGGGTTGACCGCCAGCCAGAGGCGGGTGAGGGTATGGGGCCACGCACCGTGACAGTTATCAATCCCATTCACTTGCGTCCCCATCGCCCACACTATACCAACAATGTAACACCCGGGAATGTAACTCGGAAAATTGACTTCAAAAATATCTCTTAAAACAGGGTACTGCACAACAATTGGTTCCCACGGTCTGGGTGAAGGTATGGCAAATCCCTTGAAGCCATTAGCGTCAATAAGATAAACAAAGCCTGAATTGCCGTACGAGGGAAAAGGAGCGTTACGTGAAGCTCGAGTACTGTAGCTGGTACAAACGTGGGCACAAATACTGGTTGAAATACCATAATGATCGGTAATTCCACCCTTGGCGCCTATCGTTTTCTTCACATGAGTCATCTCACTTCCCGAAGTGATCTGCAACTCAAAACCCCGATCAAAAATAAGCATCGGCGGTCTGGCATCGCCACGAAACACATAGCCGGAAAAATAAGAAGGTTCAACATCCACCAAAACAGCATCTGAAGGTCCGGGGCTATCGGAACACCAACTCTTGGGCGTGAAACAGGCTCCGGCCATCATGGTGGTATTGAGAAAGCTGCCAGGATTGGTCAGCTGGAGAACATTAGAGGGGTGGGTCAGACTCTCAAGAGTTAGCATTTTTACCTCTATTTATAGGCAAGCACGCAGTCTGGTCAGTTTTCAGCAGAATTCATTAAGGATATCGGTAAAGCCTAGCTCAGATTCGCCATCAATATTCTCTGAGTAAGTCAAAAATCCAGCATCGTCCGGAAAGTTTGCCTGCCTTCCCTTTCATTTGCTGGCAAAACACCCCTTTTCCACCGCCAGAAACCCCGCGCCTATACTCTCCTCAAAAGCACCAGAAGCGTTTTCCGCTCACAGGTGTCACGACATAAAACCATGGATGGAGAAGTACCATGACAATCAGGAAGCTGAAGCTCAGCGCCATCATACTTGCCCTGCTGTTCACAACGGGCTGCGCCTCAACCTCAAACCAGCAACACACTTCTGCACCTTCCCAGCACTGGGCTGTCTGTGCCGCTAAAGGGGGGGCTGTGTTAGGTGTTCCGGCTGCGGCCTATAGCTGGGCTACCGGTGGTGCAGCTTTTGTTACCGGCGCAGTAATTTCCGGAACCGCATGCGCCCTGGCTGACCCGGTTACAGACGACGTGTTTGAGATACCCAACCAGGATAGTCTGGACACTCTGTACTTCGCCTTTAATTCGACGGCTGTACAGGCGATGGGTGAGCAAAAGCTAAATGAGCTTTTGACGCAGATAAGCGATGATAGTCGTATTATTATTACGGGTCATGCCTGCGCCATTGGCACTAGAACTTTCAATCAGGATCTCTCAGAACGTCGGGCTATGGCCATAAAAAACTGGCTGATAAATCACGGCGTACCAGAAGAACATATTAAAACCCTGGGCAGAGGTGAAAGTGAACCCGTAAGGGGCAATGAAACGGAGGTAATGCGGCGGGAAAACCGCAGGGCAGTGATTAGAGTTACTCAGAGATAAGATAAAACCGGGCTTGCATCCACGAATTTGCCTGACAATCTCATCAGACAGATCGGAATATGACTTCGTCAACGGTCTTCAGTTACCACCATGAGTAGTAAAGAATAAAAGCACTCAAAACAGTGCAAATGCAAAAAAAGAGCAACCCGTAGCCATCCTGCGGGTTACTCATTTCACTTTCCAGATCCTGGTCTTGCTCTTCCTGCTCTTCCTGCTCTTCCTGCTCTTCTTGATCATCCTGAACGGTACTTAATAATCCCATCTGACTGTATGTAAAAGAACTACCTGAAAGGGGCTCCCGGTTTATAAAAGGTATAATTCTGGATTCATCAGCAAAAGGTAGCGGCATTCGCGCTACTGAATGTTCTGTTAACGGAGGAGCCGGTATGTTATTGAAAGCCACATCTCTGAGAGGGGTGACCGTAACCCTCAGATTTTCTAAGCGTTCCAGTTCCCAAAGCGTGAGACCATTTGAGCCAGGAGTTCGTAACCAACGCCCCCCGGAAGCTTGATATACCTGACTATCCATTGCCACACCGGAGGATAAGGCCTCATCAATGAAAGACAGTACCTCGTGGTTGAAAACTGTAACAGCGATTCGACCATAATGCGAAATAGTAGCAACAGTGGCAAACGTATCAGAATGAGTATCCTGAAAGTCAAAATCAACGAATTCGCCTCTCTGATTACGCAGACACAATTCAACTCCGCTATAAAAAGAACCAGTCACCTCAGGGAAAACGACCCGAAGAAGATGTTGCTCGGGGCTAAAGATCCTTAGCCTGGGACTGGTTTGCTCGTTTGCTAAAGACTGCAGGTGTAGAGCAAGTGATATGCAAGCCGGGATGTTATCGATTCTGTAATCAGTGTCAATATCAGCAGGAATAGAATCAAAATAAAGGTGAGGAGTAATATTATGAGGAACTATTTCCAGTTCAGGTTTTGTATTGATGTTGTTCGAATGACAGCGTTCAGTACTGCACCGCATTATCAAATGTTTACATATCCTTTTTTCATAGCCATACGCCGGGCTGTCACTTAATAATAAAAAAAACAGTAACACCAAACAGCATCGATGAAAAACAAACATAAAAAAGTTACTTATTCTTTATTGCAGTGAAGTCTATATTAATCTTACATTTTTCCAACCCTCAGTATTACTCGCCACTAACTATTAACCCAACGAGTTAACCCAACGAGTAGCCTTTGTTAGAGAACACGCGAATCTCTGTTTTATGACACCTTGGTCTCATAAAACAGAAAGTCACCTTAAAGCAATTTTTCAAGTGGTAAAGCCCCCTTCTTCAGTCGGTCATTACCTTCAGAATATCCAGCACACTGATAATGCCTTTCAGCTTTCGGCCTTCCGTCACCAGAACCCGGTGAATCCTGCCTCTTACCATGGCTTCTGCCACTTTCACCAGCGGAGTATCTGGCTCCACCTCAAACACCATTGGGGTCATTATGTCGTTAACCAGAACACTCTGGTCGATACTTTCATGGAAAGACTGCATATCTTCTTCCGACAGCTCAGCGTCCAGCATAGAACTGTAGAAATCTTCATCACGACACTTCATATCCACCAGGCCGCTGCCTGCCTGACGCACAATATCTGACAAGGTTACCACGCCTACCAGACGACGGGATTCATCAACAACCGGCGCACCTGAAATCCCCTTGTCGGTAAAAAACCTTGCCAGACGGTCAACCGTCCAGTCGTAGGGAACACTAATCACCTTATGAGTCATGATCTGCGCAGCGGTGACAGACTGCAGAGAATAGTCCTGATTCATGGCTTGGCCTCCTGCTTAAGCGTCTGGGTGTGACTACAGTATGGACGATTTCTGGAAACCACTATTGTGACCTGGATCAATATAACTCACCCCGAACTGGTCTGCTTCTTGCTGAATGATCGACCTTAACGGAGCCTGCCTGTCAGCAAAGCCTTATGTGTCGTCTTTAATGCTGCTAAAGTACGGTGATCCACCGATTATTCAAACCAGATCTGTTTATGAGTGATACTGTTTATCTTGAGATGGCACGATCGCTGTCCAAACTGTCAAAGTGTGTGCGCCTGCAGGTAGGCTGTCTGCTGGTGAAAGACGGGCGGGTACTGTCTACCGGAGTGAATGGCACACCGTCTGGCTACATCAACTGCAATGAAGCCGACTATGAAGAGCACCATTACTGGTCACTGCGTCACGAAATCCATGCAGAACTGAATGCGGTGATCTGGGCTGCCCGCTGCGGCACTGCTATTGAAGGGGCAACCGCCTATGTCACCCACAGCCCCTGTGACCAGTGTACCAAGAACCTGCTGGCTGCTGGCATTAAACGCATTGTTTATGACGAACAGTACGACCGTAATCCTCAGGAAGAACTCTCCCAGTTCTGCCGTGAAAATGGTGTGACCATTGAGCAGATTCCCCTTAGCTGATTCACCGGGTTCATACCGAATTTAAAAAATGACACCAAAGAAGACACTGGTGGTATACGCCCACCCGAACCCTGAAAGCTTTAACGCTGCCATTAAAGCGCAGGTAGAAAGCACCCTGAAAGAAGCTGGCCATGAGGTTAATGTGCTGGATCTGTATCAGGAGAACTTTACTGCAGCCATGAGCAAGGATGAGCGCCTGCGCTATACAACCAGCGATAACACCACTGGCATTGAGCAGGAAGTCTGCCGACTGCGCTGGGCTGAAGCCCTGGTGCTGGTCTATCCCACCTGGTGGTCGGGACCACCCGCTATTCTTAAAGGCTGGCTGGACAGGGTCTGGCTGCCGGGCATTGCAGCAAAGTTTAATGGCGGTGTCGTAGAACCGGGGCTGACAAAGATACGAACCGTTGTGGTGATTACCACTCAGGGTTCGTCCTGGTGGCGCATGAAACTGATCGGAAATCCACCCAGAAAGATGCTGAAGCTCAGTCTCCGGGCGTGTACCCGCTTTCGTCGGTTCCACTGGCTGGCACTGTACAGAATGGACAAGAATACCCAACAGCAGCGGGAGCAGTTTTTACAGAAAGTAAAAACCAGACTCCCGAAACTGCTCAGTCGTTAATCGTCTGAGAACGAGATAGTTGGTGCGGCTGCAGCCTGACTGTTCTTCAGGGACAGTTCTGCGGCCACCCTGCGCGCCATATCCCTGTAGATCATAGTGATCTGGGAATCCGGCTCAGCAACCACCGTTGGCGTGCCGCTATCGACCTGTTCACGAATCATCATGGACAGAGGCAGTGCGCCCAGCAGATCGACGCCGAACTGTTCGGCAATACGAGTGCCACCGCCTTCACCAAACAGATGCTCACTGTGACCGCAGTTGGAACAGATATGGACTGCCATATTCTCAACCACGCCCAACACCGGAATGTTGACCTTGTTAAACATCTCGATACCTTTTTTAGCATCGATCAGAGCAAGATCCTGAGGCGTGGTCACCACCACACTGCCGGTAACAGGAACCTTCTGCGCCAGTGTCAGCTGAATATCGCCGGTACCCGGTGGCATATCAATCACCAGGTAATCCAGGTTGTTCCACACGGTCTGGGTCAACAACTGCTGCAAAGCGCCACTCACCATGGGACCACGCCAGACCACCGGTGTATCTTCAGTAATCAGGAACGCCATAGACATAGCCTCCAGACCATGAGCCTGAATCGGTATAAAGAATTTTTCATTCTTCACTTCAGGCCGGGTGCCATCGGCAATACCCAGCATCATTCCAACACTTGGGCCGTAAATATCGGCATCAAGAATACCCACTCTGGCACCTTCAGCCGCCAACGCCAGTGCCAGGTTAGCCGCCGTCGTAGACTTACCCACGCCGCCTTTGCCGGAAGCCACAGCAATAATATTTTTCACATTGGAAAAGGCTTCCAGCTCTCCCTGAACCGGTGCAGAGGCAACACGCCAGCTGACGCTGACACTACAGCCTTCAACGCCGTCAACATTATTGATTTTGGTACGCAGCAGTTCCGCCACACCATTGACCAAGCCGTCTGCCGGATAGCCCAGCTCGACGGAGAGCTGAACTTTTCCCCCGTCAATCTCAAGGGATTTCACACAACCGGCAGAGAGTAGATCCTGTTTTAAATAAGGATCCTGGTAAGACTGGATCGCAGTTTCAATCACAGCACGACTGGGAGAACTCATAAACACCTGACTCCAGAGAAATCGTATAAGGTGTGCATTATTACCAAATTTAGTAACAAATAGCACTGGATTAGCAGGAAACTCTAACGGATAAATGGCTCTGTGATAGAAGAATGACAGGGTGACTGACCAGAGAGACTGACACATTTATGAATGATCAAATGACAAATTCACACCAGATGATGAATTATGCCCGACAATTTTTTAAGGTGTCATTAAAAACAGGTAATAAAACCTTCTCATTGGAATATGGGTTGGCCTCTCCAGAGAGAAAACAAAGACGTCTTGCCAATGTTCATAAGGCTTATAACGCGATATGTGATTTACGAAAACATCTGAATTATGATGCATGCAGGCTTTTAGACTCATACTCTCCTGAGGAGAGGGCGGGTGACTGTCATGAATACACCTGTATTGCCCTCCAGTACGGCAGGGCTTTGAAGGTTCCAAATATATGGTTGGTGCGTCATGAATTTCATACGTTCCTGGTGCTGGCAAATGAATCCGAATTGAAAAATAAGTTAGCATTGAAAGAATTTTACCAGTACAAAGATGAAGATATCTGGGTATGCGATCCGTGGTTTAATATACATTGCAAGCTGAACATGTACGGACCAATGGCAATAATGCAGTCAAGTCGCTGGTCGATTGCAGGCAAGGAAATATGCAGCGGTTGGAATATGCAGGAACCTGCAAATCAATGGTGCCAGAAACTGTTTGATGGCGAAATGAGATTCCTGAGAATGACCGACAACAGCGGCCAGGCAACCCATGATTGCAAAAACTTTTTTATTGATATTGGATGAGGGTGTCTGTGATGCCCGGTTACGTTATTTATTCCTGAGCAGCTGGTCACGCATTCTGATAAATGCGTCTCGCCCTGCATCCGGATCAATTCCCTGCTTTTCCATCTGCTGCCGCAATACCTGTTCAGCCTGCTCATCCGCCAGCCGAACGGCCTCTTTGCTGCGACTGTCTTCCAGGCCCTGCAGGATATCCGCTTCAAGGTCTTCACCATCCAGCACACGGTTGCAGATGATTTCGTAATTGCGCTCGAAAATCGGCAGGGCGATACGCTGCTCTTCACTGCGCAACGTCATCCAGCCTGTCTGCTTTGCCGCCAGATAAACGGCAATGTGCGACCAGTGATAATCGCGGGTCTGAACCGGCGCATAACAGGCTTCATAATACGCCTGCAGAGGTTCCTTCAAACCCACCTCGTCATAGCGCAGCTTGCACAGCTCACGGATATCACTGAGGTCAGGGAAGAACTTACTGGTATCCAGCGCTTTCTGCGCCGCCTTAACAATCCGCCGGGGATGAAATTCCTTAAGAGACTGAAACCAGACCCGCTTGGCCCGGTTCAGATCTTCTTCGGTTGAAAATGCCCGCTTAAACTTTAATGGGTAGGCATCTTCAAGCAGTGTAAACAGGGTATTGATGGCGTAGCGGTAGTTTTGTTGCTGTTCTGCACTTTCATTCTGGTCAGCGCTCCGGCCAGAGCCAGAACCCTGCACAGGCTCAGTCGTCGGCGTCGTCGAAGTCGAGCTGTATGCCGTCTGCCCAGCTGGTGTCTGTAAGCTTTTCAGCTGTTGATCGATTAGCTCTCTGCCCTGTTTCACTTTGGCTCCGCTTCCACTGGTAGATCACATGGTTCTTGAACTTGTTCTGCCATGCCTTGCGTGCTTCCCCCGTTTCACGCCAGTACAGTTTGAACTCAACCAGCTGAGCCAGGGTAAACTCACGATCAATGCCATGGTGAACCTCGAGAAACTCGATATATACCGGGTCAGGTTGAAAATCGTCCGGTAAAGGCTGCACCCTGGCACCTTCGTTCGCGGGTGCAGCCGGCACTTCCTGCTGAACACCCTGAGAAAAAACCGGATGTTCCGGCTCGACAGGTGTCGACTCTTCAAGTTCCCAGGGCAATGCACCGGCGTTGCGTTGACGAATATAACGCTGTTTTCGATCCTCTTCGGTCATGGATTTAACAATACCTGCCTTCCCGGTTCCGGTCTACCGGTCATTGAAATTAAACGTGGATCGGGCGAACACTGGCTGACGATGATCCGGGTCTACCGTCAGTTCTGCCCAAACAGCCGTGACAAAAAACCTGCAAAAAATTTCAGGTTTCTGAAAGAAAAAAAGGCGGGCAAGTCTGCTCCTGCGTCAACAAAAGAGCAATGCGTATATTTACACTTTTCAGCACTTCCCACCTTGAATGTACGGTTAATAGTTTACCCCGAGCCTGAGGTCAGCAACAGTGACAATTTTTAATCAGGCTTACAGAAGCTGCGCCGATAGAAATGTCATCCCTTACCCTGAACACGAGATACAACTATGGATGCCAGTGGCGGCGCTCCCGGAATCGATGCTTACCCTTCCGCGTACGAATTTTGCAGAACCATTCGTCGGTACGAAAAAACCAACCCCGGGGAACAACTGGGTATGTCACGGGACGGGACAGTGATGTCGGAGAAGGAGTTTAATGAAAAGTTCGGGCAGACCAATACCAATTGGGGCTGGTCAAAGTCATGGTTAGTCACCGTAAAAGACCCTGAAAACAAAACATTTAAAGAATATCAGGACAATATGGCGAGCAGCCTCAATAACTATGCAAACAGAACCCATCTGGCAGACCGGGGGATAGCAATCAACTCTGTTGACAGCCTGACACCATCAGGGTTAACCCCCTTTGTAGACAGTATTGAGGAATCCGCAAAAACGCCCTTCCTTGCAACCGCCAGAGCATACGGCGACCGCGCTAAAAACCAGCAGGTTTCCGGATTACCCTCTTTAAGGGAGGGAGACTTCGATCATCTCATGACTTTTTTGAAGTCCAGTGTAAGCCCGGAATTTGAATCTGACTTCAAAACAGAGGTCACCAAAAGAGCTTTTTTTCAGGAGCTGTGTTCAATCCTGAGAAAGCCGGTAGAAGAACTGGCCATAAGAGTGTCAAGTTCATACAGAGACAAAGAACAAGAGTCGTTACTAGTGGACTGGTTAATGACAGAACTGAGGGTACGCAGAAAAGCAACCCCCCGGACACGTTTAGAAGCTCAGGAACTAAGCCTTCCTCAGAAAGAAAAACTGGTGACAACCGGGCATGTCAAAGGACAGCCTGTAGAGACCTGCAAACAACAGGTTCAGTTTAAAACGCCAGTAACAACCCATGGTATATCGTTGCCGGAGTTGCAGGACCTTGATTATCAAATAACGACGAATGCCGCTTTACTTGAAGATGAACTGAAAGAAAACAGGAACAGAGCCAGAGAACAAGGTAAAGAAGAGCAGTTTAACGAACAGGTACATGGCAGGTTTCAGAAGCTTCTGGATGGCACTACCCAGCTTGGACGTATTGAATACCTGCAAAGATTTCAAATGATGTCTAAAGAACTGCCCGCCACCGGCATGGCCGGAGCTGATGGAAATGTCGGCTACGGAATGGAAGACGTTGTCGTAGCCCAACGCGAGCATGGTGTTATTGCTGGTCAATGGGTTCCGGTCAGAATAACAGCCGTACTTGACGGACACACAAAAGATACCGGACAGGCAACTGGCGACAACTCCGCAGCCATTGAAAGCGGCAAAGCTCTACCCCGGGCACTGGTCAAACGTCTCAGTACCATGAACAGAGAAGAATTTACCAGAATCGGTATGGTCGGAGCCTGCCAGGCAGCCATTGTTGACCTGGACCGACAGGGCGATTACAGGATGGGAGGCAGCTCACTCAACTGCGCAGCCGTCATCGGCAAGCATTTATGCATCATCAACACGGGCGACAGCCGTTCTGTATTTATCAATCCGAATAAAGCGCCATCAGAAGAGAATGCCTGCATCCAGTTGTCTGAAGATGCTGAACTGTTGCCAGAAGACAATCCGGACAACAAAGAGTCCCGGTTCAATAAAATGGTTCACGAGCGTGGCGGCTTCGTTGCGCCACACCCCAGAAAACCAAGCCAGATCCGGGTAAAAAGCATTGACACGCCTGAAGGCGATGCGGGCATGAGCTGTGTCGCCACAATAGGCGATCATCACTACAATGGCGTGACCAGCCCGAAACCCTTTGTTACCGTTTATGAAGAAGGTGAACTTGACCCCAATGGATTCCTGATCCAGTTCTGTGACGGTATTCCCGAAGTGGCAACCAATGAGCAAATCACACGACTGGTAAAAAGATTGTGTACAGAAAAACCAGATATATCCCCGGAAAATCTGGCAGTCAGCATTCGGGATCATGCCTTCAGAGCAGGCTCCGGAGATAACCTGACTGTTATTGTGACCCCGGTTAAAGACCTTTTCGAGAATCCGACAGCAGAGTCAGGTACCAGTAACGCCTGAGCCTGATTGCCCTGAGGTCAGGAAACCGCTGACTGCGTTTTCCTGACCTTACCGATACTCCTTCCCCTTATGGCTCCCTGAACACAATGCAGTATAATGGCTGATTAATTTCCAAAATCTGCCAGTTCGAGCGAAACAGTACACGCATGAGCCAAAGAAAAATTCTCGTTACCAGCGCCCTGCCCTATGCCAACGGGCCACTGCACATGGGCCACCTGGTCGAATACATCCAGACCGATATCTGGGTTCGTTTCCAGAAGCTGTTCGGCAACCAGTGCACCTACGTGTGCGCCGACGATGCCCACGGTACCGCCATCAGCCTGCACGCTGAAAAACAGGGCATTACACCGGAAGAGTCCGTCGCCCTGATCAACAAAGAGCGTGTGCGCGATTTCAGCGAATTCCACGTGGAATTCGACAATTACCACTCCACACACTCCGATGAAAACCGTGAGCTGTCCGAAGCCATTTACCTGGCCCTGAAAGAGAAAGGCCATATTGCCAGCCACAACATTGTTCAGGCTTTCGACCCTGAAAAAGAAATGTTCCTGGCTGACCGTTACATCCAGGGCGACTGCCCGAAATGTGGCACGCCCGACCAGTACGGCGACAACTGTGAAGCCTGTGGTGCCACTTACTCTCCCGCTGACCTGAAAAACGCCCGTTCTGCCATTTCCGGCGCGACTCCGGTTGAAAAGGAAAGTGAACACTTCTTCTTCAAGCTGTCCGACTTCGACGCCTTCCTGAAAGAGTGGACCCGCTCCGGCACCATCTCCGATGAAATCGCTAACAAGCTGGCGGAATGGTTGGATACCGGGCTGCAGGACTGGGACATTTCCCGTGATGCGCCTTACTTCGGTTTTGAAATTCCGGGTGAGCCTGGCAAATACTTCTACGTATGGCTGGACGCACCTATCGGTTACATGGCAGCGTTTAAAAACCTCTGCGACCGTCGTGACGACCTGAATTTTGACGACTACTGGAAGAAAGACAGCGACTGCGAAGTTCACCACTTCATCGGTAAAGACATCGTTAACTTCCACTGCCTGTTCTGGCCTGCGATGCTGCACGGAACCGGCTATCGCACACCCACCAGTGTCAGCGTTCACGGTTACCTGACCGTCAACGGCAAGAAAATGTCCAAGTCCCGTGGCACGTTTATCACTGCGCGGACTTATCTGGATCATCTCGATCCGGAATACCTGCGTTACTACTACGCCGCCAAACTGTCTAACCGCATTGACGATCTGGACCTGAACACCGACGACTTCATTCAGCGCGTTAACTCCGACCTGGTGGGCAAGGTTGTGAACATTGCCAGCCGTAACGCCGGTTTCATCAAAAAACGTTTTGGTGGCAAACTGTCTGCCAGCAACCTGATTCCTGAGCTGACCGCAGACTTCCAGACAGCCGGTGACCGAATTGCCGAACTGTACGAAGGTCGTGAGTTTGGTAAAGCCATGCGTGAAATAATGGCTCTGGCCGACAAGGCCAATGCCTGGATTGATGAAGTGAAACCATGGGTCGTTGCCAAAGAAGAAGGCAAGAATCAGGAACTGCACGATATTTGCACCGCAGGCATCAACCTGTTCCGTCTGCTGATGATCTACCTGAAGCCGGTTCTGCCAGCCATGGCCGTTAAGGCTGAAGCCTTCCTGAACGTTGAGCCACTGACATGGGCAGGCAGCCAGTCCCTGCTGCTGGATCACGAAGTGAACAAGTTCAAGCCGCTGATGACCCGTGTTGAAGCCGATAAGGTGGGCAACATGATTGAAGCCAGCAAGGAAGTTCTGGCAAAAATGGCGGAACAAAAACCAGCAGTAAAAGCAGCCAGCAACGAATGGCTGGAAAAAGAGCCGGTGGCAGAAGAGATCAACTTTGACGACTTCGCCAAAGTGGATCTGCGTATCGCTAAAATCGTTAACGCCGAACACGTTGAAGGTGCTGGCAAACTGCTGCGCCTGACTCTGGACATTGGCGAAGCGGAGACTCGCAACATTTTCGCCGGTATCAAATCAGCCTATGCGCCGGAAGCCCTGATTGGCAAGCATACGGTCATGGTCGCCAACCTGGCACCGCGCAAGATGAAATTCGGCGTGAGTGAGGGTATGGTGCTGGCAGCGGGTCCTGGCGGTAAAGAACTATGGATTCTGGAACCTCATGAAGGCGCCCAGCCTGGCATGCGGGTGATGTAACGATTCCGATCGCAATCGGTGGAGATGACTACCGGCCATCTCCACTGGGTTTCACCAGTTCCGATGAACTCTGCACTTTCTCTCCGCCCAGATTCCACAGCAACTGGATGCCCAGTTTCCGGCACAGCTCAACCTCGGGTGTGTTGTCATTGTTACGGTCCCCCCGTTGGCAAAGCAATCCGGTTTCAATCGCACCAGTGCTTCACAAACCGAGTCATCCGAATTAACAATAACGACAACCCGCCCAAGGGATGTCGCTTCGTTGATCATGCGCAAATGACCAATGTGAACCGGGTCGAATCCGCCTGATACGCACACGACTTTTCCATTGTCTTTAACGCTCATCAGCCCATACCTGACATTAAGCCACCTATGAGCCTGACGATATCATGAATCCACTACAGCCTGCTGCCCCCGGAGGATCTGGCCAATCATCCTTATCAAACTCAAAGCTTTCGTTATCATAGGCAGCAGGCATTGAATCAGCCTCTTCTTCCGTTTGCCCGTCGACCTGGCTGCCTGCCTCACCCAGCAGCGGACAATCAGCCGATGTTCCGGGGTCGCAATAATAGTAAGAAACGTGCTGTTCGTCGTTTTCCCAGTTTGTAATCTGAATGAACAGGTTTGAAGGATCTAACAGATTGACCAGCTGGAATCCAACAACAATCTGATGGGGAGCCCTGCGCTTATTCCACTCAATGGCATGTCTGTAATGCACAACCACTCCATAAATTGCACATTCGCCATCAACATCAAGAATGCCGTCATAAAAGGCGTTATCAAACTGCAACCTGTTATAAAAAAAGGAAGACGAAAGACCCGGAACCACACGGGCATCATCATCTTTAATCATCCACTTTTTGTGTTTATTGCTATAACGAACGTCCCTGCGCCCCATACCATCCTCAAAGTTCATCAGTACATTGATCAATGAAAGAGGGTCTCCGGACATTGTGCGACGAGAGGTCTTACCATTCGCCCAGGTAGTTGCAGCAAGAAACATACTACTACCTGCCTTGCTGATGACAACCTGCTTCGGAACAAAAGACGTGTCAGTGTTGCTGCTTAATAACTCACAATTCGATTTTTTTTTTGTTTTTTCCGGTATTGGCTGGCGCACTTTTGAGTGCTACACGCCGCAATTGCGGATTCGCCATAGGAGGTAACTCAGGAGTCCCTGGATTTTCGGCATTTGAGTAGATGAAATACTGGCTTGAATTATGTGAAACATAAATACTCCGGATAAACGGAAGCTGTTGAAGTGTTATTGGAGAGATCGGAACTTCATCAGGACAGCTTTCTTTAGAACAGCTTTCTTCAGGATCATGCTCACAAAGAAAATTCGTTGCATTATAAACATCAATTCTAAACTCGCCTGCTTCTGCCAGACCTAGCTGAAAAACGATAAAGACAACAAACCGCAAGAAGGCGTACATAAAACCTCCATTCGCATTTAAAGACTCTTATTCTATCATCAAATAGCAACTCAGCCCTGAGATGGCAAATTATTAACCAAAAAAGGGTTAATACATAATTCACCTCAGAAACTTTAATTTAATAACCAAATAACCAGAAGTACCCTGCTTCATGAAATACTTCTGTCTTTTAGTTTGTCTGGTACTCACGATACTCACCACAGGGGTAAAAGCATTTGCCCCGCCTCAGGTTTATGCTCTCGGCCAGTGGGATGGGAAACTGTGCCTGATCGATACCTCCGGCAACGAATCCACGCTGGTCTGTAATGATGATCCGCTTTTTGAAAAGGTCATGACCAGCAAAAGGCTTCCTGACGACTCAAAATTCCTTGATCGTTGCCCCACCCCCTGGGTAAAAAGAAACATCTGTAACATTATCAGTATTCAGGAATTACCAACCAGTCCACAGGAACGATTACAACAGCTGACTTCCAGTACTGCCTCCTCTGTTCTTGACCAGATCAGCCATTTTTTACAAAACTCCCTGGACGATCTGGCAGAAGATGCCATATCAATCGGCCTGCCCCTCATAATGACCTACAGACTTTACCCCGGCTACGTCAGTCTTCTCAGTGGGCTTGTGCTGTTTGAAGCCATGAATCTATTGCTGAGTCCGATCGGAGACGCGGTAGGGGATGTTTTTGAACAGCACCAGAATGGCTACTCCCATACTGAAGGCGAATCTGAGCTGTCGGTTCGCGGGATTGTCAGCAATAAAGTCGAAGACCATGTAAAAGTAGTCGGTTATCTGGTTACTTATAAGTCAACTCTTATCATACAGTTCCTTGAAACGACTTATGGACTGAACGCCCTGGACATGACCGATGGAGGAGTCGTCAGTTTAGGTAGCCAAACCGGACTGTTGCTGATCAAAAAAGGCGTTTTTGTCTACAACACATTGCAGATGGCAGAGCATTACCGCTGGTTAAACGAGTTCTCAGACGCGCTTTCAGATGTTGTCACAGACATGCTGTTTGGCGAACCTTGTTCAGTTAGGAGATAGCTTTTTCAGTCCTTCCCACATAGAATGCCTGCCTCTCAAATTTCCCATCATTTTCTGCCGAGGACCCGCCCTTGATTTTCTCCGAACTGGCACTGCATGAACGCCTGCAAAAGGCTCTGGACCAACAGCAATTCACTCAGGCAACGCCCGTTCAGGAAGCCACAATTCCTGAGGTGTTAAAAGGCAAGGACCTTATCGTCAACGCAGAGACCGGCAGTGGTAAAACAGCCGCTTTTCTGTTGCCCATGCTGCATCACATGCAGAATAATCCGGCACCCCGTTCCAGCACCCGGGGGCTGATTCTGGTACCCACCCGGGAACTGGCACGTCAGGTTATGACAGAGTGTGAAAAACTGGCGGGCTTTACCTGGCTGAAAGCAGGCATCATTACCGGTGGTGACGATTTCCGCCATCAGGTTAACACCCTGCGCAAGAACCCGGAAATCCTGATCGCCACGCCGGGGCGCCTGCTGGAACACATGGAAAACAGCAACACCGATTTCAGAGACCTCGAATATCTGGTGCTGGACGAAGCTGACCGGATGCTCGACTTTGGCTTCAGCCCCGATATGCTTAAAATTGCTGACGAATGCCGTAAAGAACGCCAGACCCTGTTGTTTTCTGCCACGATGAAACCCAAAGGCATGGGCGAGCTTATCCGGCTTGTACTGACAAACCCGGAAACCATTACCCTCAGTACAGCCCGCGACAAGCATGAAAACATTCACCAGCAGATCATGCTGTCTGACGACAATCCGCACAAGGAACGTCTGTTGAGCTGGCTGCTGAAGCACGAACCCTTTGACAAAGCACTGGTCTTTTCCAATACCCGCAACAATGCCGAGCATCTGTTTAATCTGCTGGAAAGGCAGGGGTTACAGGTGGGTGTACTGCACGGTGATATGGATCACAAACACCGCAAACAGATTATGAACCGGTTTCAGGATGGCCAGATCAATATACTGGTCGCCACAGACGTAGCAGCCCGGGGTCTGGACATTAAAGGTGTGCAACTGGTTATTAATTTCGATATGGCCCGAAGTGGTGACGATTATGTGCATCGAATTGGCCGTACCGGACGTGCCGGTGACAAAGGGCTGGCTATTGCCCTGATTGGCCCTAACGAATGGAACCTGATGTCCAGTATTGAGCGTTACCTGAAAACCCGTTTTGAAAAGCGCTCCATTAAAGAGCTGCGCGGTTCATGGAAAGGTCCGAAAAAGGTCAAGGCTTCCGGTAAAGCGGCAGGATCGAAAAAGAAAAAGGCCAATAAAAAAGACGTCGACAAATCCAAAGCTCGTCATCGTGTGAAGAAAAACATCGGTAAACGTCGTGAGCCTTCTGACACCTCCAGTACTGCAGTCGATGCAGGCTTTGAACCACTGCGTCGAAAGAAAAGCTAATAGCTCCAGAAGATAGCCCTTCTGCTTCTCATCACAGGCTTTCTGACAGAAAGCCTGTGAACACCATTCATACAGACTCTTCATGCAGACTCTTTATACAAACAACGTCACAGAGGGTTAAACGCTGTTTCTACGCAACTGATCCCAAAAACGCTTGAGGAAATACACACTGATCAGGGCAGTCGTAACCTCTGTCTGCAACAAATTGTACCAAATGGCATTAACCATAAATAAGCCTGGCAATAAGAATAATCCTGCCAGCGGCAAAACCAGAGACCGCAACATGGAAATAACCGTGGAATAAGCGGCTTTATCAACCGACTGATACAGTGTCGCCGTCATCAGATTGATACACATAGGTACTAATGATAATGCATACAGCCGCAATACATGCCCCCCCAGAGCCAGCAATTGCTCAGATGGCTTATCAACAAACAGGGTCACAATAGAGTGGGCAAACACAACCATTCCCAGCGACAGGGTGAGGCCAATCACCATCACCAGCCCAAACCCGAGTTTGATGATTTCCTGAATCCGGTGGTTAAGCCCGGCACCATAATTGAAGCTGATAATCGGCTGGGCTGCCTGTCCGACACCATACACAAGAAGAACCACCACCCAGGTGCAGTTCAGGGCAATGGTATACACAGAAACAAACAGGTTACCGCCGAGCCTTAACAACACCCAGTTTGATATCATGATCACCACACCAAACGCAGATTCCATGGTAAATGTCGACACAGCGTTCCTGAAAATCAGTTTGGCAATGTGCCAGTCCGGCAGCACCAGTTTAAGCTTCAACGCCTGATTTGGGCGACGGAAGTGCAATAACAGCGTTCCCAACATGACCACCTCAGCAATACCCGTGGCACAAGCAGCACCTTTCATGCCCCAGCCAAATGGAAACAGGAACAGCCAGTCAAGAAAAACATTAGTGCAGGCGCTACCAATCATTGCCATCATAACCAGCCCGGGGTTGTCATCATTTCGGATGAATCCAGACATGGCCCAGCCAATACCACACGGAGTAGCAAACAGCGTTATCATGCCCAGATAATCTTTTACCAGGGGCAACAGCTCTTCATCAGCACCAAACAGGCAAGAAATGTTTTCCAGGTTCAGCAGTGTAAAAAACGTGAACAGCACCATAATGATACAGGTCAGGGAGAACGCCTGCTGAAACATAATCAGGCCTTCTTGTCTACGCCCTTCACCAAAACGAATCGCCATCAACGCTGAGCCGCTCACACCAATCGACACGGCAATCGAAAACATAAAAGTGAAGTAAGGGATTACAATATTAATTGCTGCAAGACCAGCGTATCCCATACGCTGACCAATAAAGATCAGATCTGAAATGATATATACAGACTTGATCATCATGCCCATAACAGAGGGCAGCAGATAATGCCAGAAACAGGTTGGCACAGGGTCGGTACCCAAATTGACAGCGACGCTGCTCACGTTTGATTACCCGAAAAAGCCAAATTTACAACCGAAACGCACTATGACAAAAGACAGTCCATAGCACTTCCAGCCTATTATACCCCACATCTGTCCGCCTAAATGTGATCACGCTACAGGTGAGCAATGTTAAACTAGGGCAAACTATTGTTACTGGATAAAGACCGATGGAAGATGTCATTGAAGAACTTCGGGAAAATGCGGAACAGGTAGCCATTCCGCTGGATCTTCCCAACGAAGATGACCTGATAGAAATAGAGGAACAGATCCTGCTGCCCATACCCTACGAATTTCGTGAATTCCTGTTACAGGTAAGCGATGTCGTCTATGGTTCAATGGAGCCGGTCACCATTGCTGACTCCCATTCACACACCTATCTGCCAGAAGTCACTGCAACCGCCTGGGATCTGGGTGTTCCCAGAGACCTGATCCCAATCTGCGAATACAATGGCGATTACTACTGCGTTTCCGCTGAAGGCGAAGTCGGTCTCTGGTCAGACGGTGAACTGCAGGAAGAAGAAACGTGGCCTACGGTCTGGCACTGGGCTAAGAACGTCTGGTTGCAAAGTTAACTGACAACACTTCCCGCTCTGTTGCTTTTCCAGGCAGCCATTACCATTAGGGAAAAATGCAGTGTTCATCCCTTCGGTGTTGGCACTGCATCGCCCTGACCAAATGACTGGAATCAGATTTTCGCAGAACGTGAGGCGGGTATGTGACTGACCGCCCCCCTGACAAGGCCAATCATGCCTGCAAGAGGCGTTAAAGCCAGCCCCACTGCCGCACCTGCAACTCCGCCAACAATATAGCCTGCACTTCCAGCCAGCGACTCAGCTGGACTGACTATGCTACCGAGTTGCCTGCCAGCTTGTGACCCTGGAAGGAAAACTGCCGCTAACGCTAAGGGTACA
Organism: Endozoicomonas gorgoniicola; assembly: GCF_025562715.2. Classification (NCBI taxonomy): domain Bacteria; kingdom Pseudomonadati; phylum Pseudomonadota; class Gammaproteobacteria; order Oceanospirillales; family Endozoicomonadaceae; genus Endozoicomonas; species Endozoicomonas gorgoniicola. The sequence continues at coordinate 351,009 of NZ_JAPFCC010000001.1, read as the reverse complement.
GTAATAGGGCACAGGGCTCCGAGAATTGCGGAAGCACCAACAAATTTACCCAGCTTCTCCGTAATGTTTGCGGCATACCGGGTACTGTTTACGATGGTGCTTTTCATGTAGCTGCCCGCCACTTTAAACGGTCGGGCTATTCTGCTCATGATGGATGTTTTTGGTGGCTTCGTCTGGTCGGCAGCCATCCGGGAAAGATACTTGTGTCCGTTTTCTTCCGTTACCCCCATTCCATTCAGCGTACCGGCCCCTCTGGGTTCATCGGAATGGAGTGTTGTATCAGATTGGCCGACCCCGAAAGTGCCGATTGTGGGATGATTAAGAAATTGTGTTGAGTGCATATCATTTACTCCTTATTCTTTTTAATTAAAAGTTATTATTGGTTGGCTTTTTAATACTCTTTAAATTATGACCCGTGCTTTTGAAAATACACTGACTACGCGGTTAGTGTGCCTAACACTTTATGGAAGAAACGCTTCCACTGACTGATACCCACTTCATAGCGAAGAAGACCGCAGCAGTATTTTCTAATCCCCGATTGACTGCTACACTCTCCACCACATTTAACCAACCCATCATCCGGCTTCCTGAACATATCCCCTGATAATGCGTTGTACAATCAATGGACAACAATATGGACAACAATAATGAAAACCGTTGTTTGCGCCCTCTACAAATTCGTGACTCTCACCGACTACCAGTCCCTGCGCCTGCCCCTGTCCGAGGCGATGCACCGACTTCAAATCCGGGGAACCCTACTGCTTGCCCATGAAGGCATTAATGGCACGGTGGCCGGAAGCCGTGAAAACATTGATAACCTTCTGGACTGGCTGAGAGATGATCCCAGACTAAGCGACCTGACCACCAAAGAGTCTTTCACGGATCAGCAGCCTTTCAAACGCACCAGAGTCAAACTGAAAAAAGAAATTGTCACCATGGGGGTCGGGAATATCGACCCGAACCTGAGTGCTGGCACTTATGTAAAACCTCAGGACTGGAACCGACTGATTTCAGATCCGGAGGTAGTCGTGGTCGATACCCGCAATGCTTACGAAGTCCAGGTGGGAACCTTCAGGCATGCTACCAACCCGCAAACCGAAACATTCCGGGAGTTTCCTGAATACGCTGACAAACACCTTGACCCGGCCAGACACAAAAAAGTCGCCATGTTCTGCACTGGTGGTATTCGCTGCGAAAAATCAACGGCCTACCTTAAACAAAAGGGCTTCGAACAGGTGTATCACCTGCAGGGTGGCATCCTCAAATATCTGGAAGACGTTCCGGAAACAGAATCACTCTGGGAAGGCGAATGCTTTGTCTTTGATGACCGCGTCACCGTCAACCACCAGCTGGAGCAGGGACAATACGACCAGTGTCACGCCTGCCGCCTGCCCATTACCGAGGAAGATAAAGCCAGCCCGTTTTATGAGCAGGGGGTCAGCTGCCCACACTGCCATAACAAACATTCCAGCCAGCAGAAGCAGCGTTTCAAGGAGCGGGAAAAGCAGATGCAGCTGGCTAAAGCCAGAGGCGAGGCTCATATCGGTGGGCAGGTTGCGGATACCGTAACATCACGACGCAAACAGAAAATCCGCGACAGGGAGCGTCAGCGCTCCCGAAGTCAGACGATCAGACAAAAAGCTGAGTCACAGCGTTCAGAGTAAGAAGCCCACTGCGAAAACTGTGAACCAGCAAGCCACTGGCTGCCAGAGTGGTCAGTGGAATCAGGCGCCTCTTTTCCTCTCGACTGAAATACCAGAAGGTTCCGGCAGACGTCACCATCAGCATAATCAACTGGGCAAAATGCGGTTCAATATCAAGGGAAGCCGCCATAATGCCAATGCAGCCCGCAATATTGATAAACAGCCACAACGGCGACAGCCTTTTCCCGATGCTGCCCAGAACAGGAAATTTTATCAATGCCCCTCCCGTCCAGGCTTTTGGCTGAATATCAGAAGACAGATGCAGGGCAATACCCAGCGACAAACCGGCAGCAATGGCAGGTAATGCCATAAAATACACGACCATCGGCAACAGTAAGGAATGCGTCAAGCCGGAACGATGGCTTAACCCTGGTATTAAAAAATCCCAGTCCGGCCAGCGTACTCCTGCCATCATGCCAGCCAGAAACAGAAGAGGGTTTTTCCATTGCGCAATCATTGTCCAGTACGGAAAAGCATTTTCCGCACTATAGACAGAAGCAGTTATAGCAATCGCCACCAATGGCGCAGTCAGGAGTCGCATAGACAACAAACAATCGACAAACAAACAAAATGGCTGCGAACTATACAACCATTAACCTACGAATTGAAAGGCAAAGATGGTTTGTAAAGACGTACTGGGTGATTGTGGTAAGCAGCCTGTCAAATCAACAGGTTTGGTTAAGTACCGACTATTTTCTTGCAGCCAGTGAATATATGGGCTATTTAATTCAGGGAAGATAATACTTCTCATTTGTATTAACAATTAATCATTAGATATACCATCCAGATCTCCGGAGGTTGTTTTCATTAATCCAGCTTCCGCCGGTATAGAGCAGCCTGCTTTGTTTGGCTGTGAGGACAGTCTTTATATGAATAAAGTCAAACGCTTTAACATCCTGTACCTGTTCGTACTTGTCATGTACGGATTTTTAGATAAAGCCGTGGCGATCCCCACAAACGCCACCACGCTTAGCACCACTGAGCAGCCTGCTTCTCCATCAGAGTCACCTATGGACCGTTTGAACAGGCTTTGTAATTTTTCGGTTAACATGGGTCGCCTGGATGCAAGTAACGATGCCATTGTGAAAGTCATTGCTGATGGCATGGAAAAATTTTTCCGGGAACACCCGGATGAAGAGATCAGGCGATGTATTATAGAGGTACCTGAACAAAAGTTTAATCTTGATAAACGTATTAATGGTTATAACGATTCCAAAAGTTGGCACGAAAGATTTGGCACAGCTTTTTTACTGGTTGGAAAGGCATACGGTGTCAACATTAGAGAGAATGAGGCATCGTGTACTATAGGGAGCACGTTTATCGCTGGAGAAGATAAAGGGGTTTCGAGTCATATACCGAAAACCTGGACCAATTATTTTTTTGTTACGGATGCAATTACTCTTGATTCCGGTCAAAAGCTTATTGGTATTCCAATTGATGTTAACAAGGTCGCATTGGCGGAAGACTATCATATTTCTATGGCACGAAGAATTTCTGCTAGCTTTTCATGCCATTGGCACTCAACAGACGCCACTTTTAATCAAAATACTAAAAGAGATAATCTTATAAGACTTGCGGGTTCTGGAGTCGTTATTTCAGGCATAACAAACGCCACTTCCTTTTCATATAGACAAAGCTATAGCAAACTGTGTTATCAATATGGGCATTTTGGGTCCAGAAGATTGCACCGTAGAACCATATATCCTGATATGGTGTATTCGGATATGATTAAAATAGACCTGCAGCCAATGAGCTTCAATTATCCCGAGGGATACAGTCTCATCAAAATCACTAACAGCAATCTGTTCCAGATAAATGACGCAATAGTTAATATGTCACTAGAAGAAAATCATCAGGATATTTTTTCAAGATGGCTTGATGACAGGGTGTTTATTAGTTTTCGCAATAATACTTTTAGCTCATGCTATGCCAGTAAAAACAGAGTTCCTAAGAAAGACATTGATACCCCTTTGAAAATAAATCTTCAATATACAGATTATTCAAACAATACGAGAAAAACTCATGTTTTGGATTTCCAGGACAACAAATTCATCACTGACGTCAGAGAAGTATTAGATTTAAAAGTTGCTCCAAATTCTGCAACACTCATAAAGGATAACAGCCTTACTTCTCTGGGTTTTAGTGCGGGAAGAACAGCAGGAATCATTATTTCTGGAATTACAAAGCCGGAGCTGGCAAGCCTGACCTCTCCAGGTTTCCAATTTGAAAATAATGACATTTCCGGTTTTATGACTTCGATTGCTCTGCTCGGACAGCTCGATCTTCACTTAAAATCGAATAAACTCTTAGGGAAGCAACAACCGTTTGGAAGAACGGACTTTCAGATTTATCCAATAAAACTTTCCGGTGATAACAACAACAGCTACCTGAAAGAAATTGAGTCTCCCTGCGAAGCTCTGGAAGAAACAAGCATAGAGGGAGGATTTATATTTTCCGATGGCACGCCCTGCCCTTCTGGTTACATATCTCCTTCTGCTTCCACTTTTACCACCACACCAATGACAAGCCTGGCAGCCACGTCTCTTATTCGCTCAGCTAGTCGGCTTCAAAGCATAACGCCGGGCATTCAGACGACGCCGGTTGTCACAACGTCAAAGGTCAAACTTTCGTCAGAGACCAACATTGCCCCTGCTGTCTCCCAAACAATGGAGAACAGAATCACAACAACAACCAGTACACCAGGTTCAGCATCTACTACCAGCTCAAATTCAATGCTTGTGAACAGCTCGCCGACACCATTGACCCCTTCTCCATCCATGCCAGTCATGTCGACACCCAGTGCGTCAGGCTCAGCACCCACTGTTAGCTCAAATTCAATGCTTGTGAACAGCTCGCCGACACCATTGACCCCTTCTCCATCCATGCCAATCATGTCGACACCCAGTGCGTCAGGCTCAGCACTCACTGTCAGCTCAAATTCAATGCTTGTGAACAGCTCGCCGACACCATTGACCCCTTCTCCATCCATGCCAGTCATGTCGACACCCAGTGCGTCAGGCTCAGCACTCACTGTCAGCTCAAATTCAATGCTTGTGAACAGCTCGCCGACACCATTACCCCCTTCTCCATCCATGCCAGTCATGTCGACACCCAGTGCGTCAGGCTCAGCACCCACTGTCAGCTCAAATTCAATGCTTGTGAACAGCTCGCCAGTACCACCGACACCATCGACTCCGTCTATCACTCCGTCCCTTGACGCAACCTGGAAAAACAGCTCTGAACTTGTGAAAAAAAAAACAGGAACTCCGACGCCTCCTTAAGTAACGGAGGCATAGCAGGAGTCAGTATTGGCGCGGGCGCGGTACTGGCAGGCGTATTTTGCGCTGGCTTATACGTTTACTATCGCTATAAGCGAGCAGTCTCCCAACCTTTTCCAGAAACCGAAGCCAATATTCCACTGACTGATTATGACTGTAAAATACCCTGATATATTACCGCTATAACGCAATAAAAAAGCCGGGCAGTTTGTTGTTACCTGCCCGGCTTTTTTAATCAGCATCCGCTAATTAATGCTCGTGGCCATCCGGCCCATGCACATGTCCGTGATCCAGCTCTTCCTGAGTGGCATCACGCACTTCCACCACCTCAACATCAAAGAACAGGTCTTCTCCGGCCAGAGTATGGTTGGCATCAATCACCACCTGCTTCTCTTCTTCGCTGATGGCAATGATGGTCACAACACGAGGACCAATCGCGGTGTCAGCATGGAACTGCATACCCACTTCCACCTGGTGATCACCAAACTGTTCCAGCGGCACTGGCTGAACCAGACTTTCGTCGTATTCACCATAACCTTCAGCCGCTTCGATAGACACTTTCAGCTTGTCACCCGCCTGCTTGCCTGCCAGCGCAGTTTCCAGAGCTTCCAGAATATTCCCGGCGCCCTGGAGATAAGCCAGAGGCTCGTGACCTTCGGAGCTGTCCATGACCTCACCGCCCTGGTTCTTCAGGGTGTAATGAATCTTTACGACCTTGTTGTCGGAAATTACCATTCGTTCATTATCTCTGGGATGTATTTAATTCAACAGCATACCTGCCTGTCCAACAAACTGACAGTGTTTTATCCCCCATACAGGCTGCGTGCATCCATGATGTCACTACCGCCAGAGGTGCGTTCCCTGCCTGCACTCAGGTGTCATAAGCCCTGCAAATGCTCTATCCTTGAGTCACACTCATCACGGCAGGGAGTAGCGATGTGCTAGTTCCCCTCAGCACTTTATGTGAACACTGTTCTCATTCATTTTCTCTGGGAGAGGCCGCAGAGCGAAGCATTATTGAGTTCTGGCGCAAACACACGCTGATCATCAATCGGGATAATGCCCTTGACCAGTTACTGGTGCGCATCCAGTGCGACGCAGGTACTGCCAGTAACCGTTCTCTTGAAGGTTCACTGTTACAACACAGCGACGAGACAACACCTCTTCTGGCAAGCAGCCAGCATGCGGTGGGACAAAGAACCAACAGGCATCCTCTTTTTTTTCGTGCGCACCATATGTTCAGCGCGCTGCACCAGAACTCCTACCTGAGGAGCGCCAGAGTATTGAGACAATACCAGCACTTAATGGAGAGTCTTCGGGAGTTTTCCTATGAGGCAGTCCAGGATCTGGATGACGACGCCGCAAACGATCTGATGACGTTGCTCGGACAGGTGGAACCCCTGATGGGACAAATGGCCGGTATTGCTGCAGGCAGACCTCAGCCCAGTACCTTACAGCATTTGCGACATCTGGCAACCCGTGTTCCGGTTTACACGCTGGTAGGAAGCGCCATGAGTACCCTGCTTACAACACTGATTGGTGGTTTTTATAGTATGGCCACCTGCCAGGAAGACGACGAATGTCTGAATGCTCAGATCAAAGTGGGTGCGGCCGGCGCCGGGATTGTTTTTTTTGGGGCAGCAGCCATCATTTATCGCTGCCGTTGTGATCCGGCTATACGAGAGTTGAGAAGAATACGGCAATCTCACTCCCACTCCGTTTAATTCACAGGTAGCTGAGGCTGGGAGCCATCAGGCAGCAGCGGCTGCCGGATTAGAGTGATGTACCCTGTTGCACACCTGCTGATGAACAGATGCCGACTCAACGCCACTTTGCTGACTGAGGTCCAGGATATACATGGCCAGCTCCGGGTTCACACCCACTCCTTCCACACCATAAAGTAAACGTAAACCCCAGCGGTAGGCATCCTCCTTGCTCAGTTCGCTTTCCCTGCCTTCAACGATTAGCTGTTGCTGTTTATCCAGCTCACTGACCCGCTTCGGATCCGGGTTCAGGAACATGCAGTCAGCATTCTGCGCCCTGCTCACCAGTATCTGTCCTGCACAATCCCTGATATCACTTTGCGCATTCGTCGCAAGGCGCTCCAGTTTTGCCACCGCTGTATAGAATTCATATATGTCTGTTGTCCGGGTCAGGGTATCACCACACTGTGCCAGAATGGCATAAGGATCGTTGGCCTGAGCCTTCTCATTCAACCGCTGACTGGCTCGGGTGTATCCACCTCTGGATGCCCTGGCTAACAGGCTGGCAACCCTTGCCTGCTGCACGCGAAGCCGCTTTTCATCACCTTCCTTCAATGGCTGGCTTTCTGATGGAGAGCTATCTGGTGACGAGTTCTCTAAAGGAATGTCCATCTGATCGTTCAGGAGAACGGCGGCAAAATAGTTCAGTCGGGGGTTATAGGGTGCCTGCTCCAGAGCCTGTTCCATTACTGTCAGAGCCTTTTCCGGTTCGCCTTCACGTTGCAGGTTCTGGAATAAAAGGACAGGGTCAACCTGTCGGGCATAAGGTTCAGCCCTGAAGGTATCCAGACTTTCTGCTGGCGACTGGATAAACTCCCTGACCTGCAAGGCTCTGTTAACCGTTTCCGGATACTGAAGGAACAAACGGTAAAACACTGGCAGGTCAGCCACAGCCTCTGGATTTCCTGCCCTCGCCTGTTCCAGAATACTGTTCATATCAACCCGCTGAAGAATACTGACGGCCTCCTGCTTCGGGGCCATCCTGCAGGTTTCCTCCAGTACTCGCAGGCTGTCTTTTTTTCCGGTGCTGACACGATTATTGACGCTATGCAGCAGCTCCCGATAGTTGTTGTTCATTCCCATCAGTTGCACACCGGTGTTTTCGTGCAACAGCCCGGCTACCGACACCCCGCCTTTTTCATTCATATGCTCTGAGCCAACCTTGAAAAGCGGTACCGGCAAATGCCAGCCTTTTACGTTCAGTTCCAGCCACAGCCGCCCCTCATGAACATTGATAGCCGATACATCCAGACGATTAACCAGCCCCTGGAACATCCCCAGCAGGTAGCCTGCTGCCTGCCCCGTCATGGTTTTTCCGGCTTCCTGAGTATGCTCGATATCCAGTCCGGATACCTGCGACTGGTCGCTGAGAATTTCGCCATTCATGACCTTGAGGGAGATATCACAACGGAAAATTCGCCCTTCAACCAGTGCCGGGGTAATCCATTGCCGATACGCCTCCGGCAATAGTTCAATATTTTTCAACAACTCACTGCCATCCAGCTCAACCCGGTTTAACCGGATCATCCCACTGCCTTGTTCATCCAGGTCAGCCTCTACCTCACCTAGCCTGACACCCGCTATTCCAAGGTCATTTAATTTAAGTGACTGCAACTGAGCATAAGCCAGGGTTTCAGGCACATCCTGAACACCACCTGCATTTTGCTGCACAGCCAGATCCAAAGCTTCAACACTCCCTGAACCACGCACTGGCACCCGCCACTCATTGCCCGGACTTTTTACCCGAATATCGCCAGAGCCTTTGCCTTTGATACCATCCATTCTGACATGATTGCCACGACCCTCTTCCTGAGCCTGACTGTCCACGACAACGGAATCAAAGGATAAACGGCCACTGCCAGGCAGAGAGACTTCCAGCGGACCTTTGGCGATCATCATGGTTTCCGGCGTTGTCTTTATATCAACCTGCCCCAGTTCACCGTGGTAATGGGTTTCACCGTCTTTTTTGATGACTGAGAGTTCTGCATCAAGCCCCTGTACACGACCATGGAGGTCCAGTTTCAGCTCTTTGTCCGGTAATTCCTCACGCAGATCGACATCCATCATAAAGTCGTTAAGTCTGGTCGTTACCGAACGGTCGCTTCCCTTTCTTTCAATATTTACATGTACTTCTCCGGCACCAAGATCCAGATAGGTTGCGCCTTCATTAAACGCTTCCAGCTGGTCCGCCCATATATCCAGCTGCTCCTGCCCCAGAGTCTTGCAAGAGCGCTGTTCGTGAATACAGTCCATATTAAAATCTATTTCAGCGCGAGCGATGTTTGCCCTGAAACGCTCTGAATGCTTGCTCAAAACACCGGAAGCGGTTGAAGTGACCGGTGCGTCCCCGGGCATCACCGCCATCGGAACCTGTATCATTTTCTTCAGGGTACGACTGGCAAGATCAGAAGCCTGTTCAGTATCACAGTACAGGTTGCCTGTCTGCAGACTGAAACCCCTGGTTTCCTTTTCGCCATCCTGCACTTCATGAGCCTGACGGCATTTCATCTGTCCACAGAGGTCTTCAACCTTTAACATGGGATGCTTCTGGTCATGGTCAAACAGCTCCAGTTCATCAACCCGAAAATCGACAGGCATTTTCAGATCGGCCATCAGCCGTTCAATCAGGCGACGATTACCATAAACAGATCGAGCAGCGATACGACTGACGGCGCCCGGATCAATGTCCTCCAGCCTTGCCGACACCTTCGCTGCTGATAACCCCAGGTGGCTTAGCTGAAACTTCGCTTTCTTGTTCTCCCGCAGGTGCCGGATGTTTTTAAACAGGTTCTTAATTGCATTGCCCTGAATATAGGAATTAACAAAAGGCATTACCCGCCCTTCCAGGGTCAGCTCGGCATCCTCAATGTCAACACTGACACGAATCGGAGGTTTTCCGGGAACCGAAACAACCAGCGTGGCCTTCACGTCAGCCTTTAGCCTTGGAACCAGCTCACCACTTGCGCTGCTGACCACATCAACGCCCGTTACCGTCATATCGATATTTTCAAGGCTCGCTTTGCCACCCGCCAACTCAATACCGGCTAAATGAACCTTGTGACTGCTGATTTCTCCACGGTTGATTTTCTTGAGCGCCTTGACCAGCTGAATGTAATTATGAGCCTCATCCAGTTCTGCCTTTTTAGCTTGCTTAACGTTTCTGCGCAGACTTTTGACCAGTTTCCTGGAAGCTGCCCGCTCATCACCACTCAGAGATTTGCCCAGCTTAAGTAACTGTTGCAGATTTTGTAACTGATCTTTTATGAGATGAACGGTCGCCGAGGAGTATGACACAAACTTCTGCCTTACCGAGCTCATATCCAGTACCATGCAGACAGCAAGCGCCATAAACCGATCAATAAACCTGCGCCTGGGCAAACCAGCACATTGCGCTTTAGACAGAGGTCGGGTCGCGGGGTGTGGCGTCTGGCGGGGGGCAGGCTGCCACAATATCGAACCGGAACCGATTGTGTCACCTTTTACATGAACCGGCCTTATCCTTCGGCGCTTAAGCTGGCGTGCCGGACTTTGGTAAGGGCTGGCTCCACTGTTCGAAAAATCGGTCGGAGGGACAACACTGACATCCCTGAAGTCTGACGTTCTGCCTGTTTCCGAAGCGCCCTGGTCAACTGGCCCGGAGAGTTTCGTTGAAGTGCTTTTCCCTGTTGACTGAGGTTCAATGCCATTAAACATTGCCAGAGTATCCCTCTCACTGTTTTCGCTTATCCAGCCATTCGGTCTGCCCGGTTTTTCCTGTGTGCTATCGGCAATATTCAGCAAGCATTGATTCAATGCCTGACTGACTCAAAGTGATGTATTTAGCGGGAAGGAGGATTTGTATTAGTTGAATCAAGCTTCAGGCAGTGTCTCATTTTGTGCGGCCAATATTTGAAAGTATCAGCCAAAATTACTGACAATGTTTGTGAACGAGATTTTACAGGCTGCCAGCTCCATCGAGGCATAACTTTCCACAAAGGACTACACGATGACACAACAACTCGTCAGCCAGGAGCAGCGATGCCACTGGTGTACAGGCGATGAGCTTTATATTCGTTATCATGATGAAGAGTGGGGGGTTCCCTGCCATGATGACCAGACCCTGTTTGAATTTCTGATTCTTGAAGGCGCACAGGCAGGACTGAACTGGCTGACCATTCTCAAGAAACGCGAAGGTTACCGAAACGCACTGGCTGGTTTCGATGTGCAGAAAGTCGCTCGGTTTGACGAAACCGACATAGAACGACTTTTAAACGATGAAGGCATTATCCGTAATCGTTTAAAAATAAATAGCGCCATTACCAACGCCAGATCATTCATCAAAGTACAGAAAGAGTTCGGTAGTTTCGACACCTACATCTGGCAGTTCGTCAACCACCAGCCCATCATCAACCACTGGAAAACCATGGACGAAGTCCCCGTAACAACCCCTGAGTCAGAGGCCATGAGCAAAGACCTGAAAAAGCGTGGCTTCAAATACGTCGGCAGTACTATTTGTTACGCCTACATGCAGGCAATGGGCATGACGAATGATCATATTACGTCGTGTATATCCTACACTGCATGTCCGGATTTCGGTTGACGCATAAACTGTAAATATGTCTTATATGGTGAAAATTTGACATCCTCCCCCACCTGAGTCGGTGGAGGATTCCTATCAGGCGGCTGCTCCCATAGCACTGCCAGATATAGAGACACAAAATTGTATCGCCAAACTCTATGCTGCCAGCGTCAGAGAGAACGCACTGCTACAGAAGCTCATGACTAACCGACAACAGCAGCTTAACGCTATTGCCAACGATTTAATCTCACACTCTTCAGAGCATTAACCGAGAACACTTATGCCAAATTCGCCCATCGATCAGCAAGAGATCAACAATACCGTCTGGAAAGCATGCGATACCTTCCGTGGAACCGTCGATCCGTCGATTTACAAAGACTTTATCCTCACCATGCTGTTCCTGAAATACATCTCCGATGTGCATCAGGATAAAGTAGACGAACTCAGCAAGCAGTTTGGTGACAATCCTGCCATGATCGAAGCGATGATGGCGAGCCAGTCCTTTAAAATTCCGACAGGTTCTACCTTCTGGGATTTATACGAACACCGCCATGAAGCGGGTAACGGTAGCCGTATTGACCAAGCCCTGCATGCTATTGAAGAAGCCAACGGAACCAAGCTGAAAAATGTGTTTCAGGACATCAGCTTCAATACCGACAAGCTGGGTGATGAAAAGCAGAAGAACGATATTCTGCGCCACCTGCTGGAAGATTTCGGTAAAGAAACCCTGAACTTGCGCCCAAGCCGTGTTGGTTCTCTGGATGTGATTGGTAATGCTTATGAATACCTGATCAAGCACTTTGCTGCGGGTAGTGGTAAGTCTGCGGGTGAATTCTATACCCCGCCTGAAGTGTCCGACCTGCTCTCTATTCTGCTGGAACCTGAAGAAGGCGACCAGATTTGTGATCCGGCCTGTGGTTCTGGCTCTCTGCTTATGAAGTGTGGCAAGCAGGTGCAGAAGAACTATAACGGTTCTAAAAAGTACGCCTTGTTTGGTCAGGAAGCTATTGGCTCTACATGGTCGCTGGCAAAAATGAATATGTTCCTGCACGGCGAAGATAACCACCGTATTGAGTGGGGCGACACTATTCGCAACCCTAAGCTGCAAGACAGTAATGGTGGCTTGCTGCACTTTGATGTGGTGACAGCAAATCCTCCGTTTTCACTGGATAAGTGGGGACATGAAGATGCAGGCAATGACACGTTTGCCCGTTTCCGTCGTGGTATTCCGCCCAAAACCAAGGGGGATTACGCCTTTATCTCCCATATGATTGAAACCCTGAAACCTGGCTCTTCATCAAAGCAAGGGGGACGTATGGGCGTGGTTGTGCCTCACGGTGTGCTGTTCCGGGCATCCAGCGAAGGCAAAATCCGTAAACAGCTGATTGATGAAAACCTGCTCGATACCGTTATTGGCCTGCCAGAAAAACTGTTCTTTGGTACAGGGATTCCTGCGGCGATTCTGATCTTCAAAAAGCAAAAAACTGACGACAAAGTACTGTTTATTGATGCTTCCCGTGAGTTCCAGTCGGGTAAAAACCAGAACCTGCTCACTACTGACAATATTCAGAAGATTGTTGATACCTATCAGGATCGCAAGACGGTGGACAAATACGCCTACCTTGCCACTCTGGAAGAAATTCAGGAGAACGATTACAACCTGAATATTCCCCGCTATGTGGATACCTTTGAGGAAGAAGAAGAGATTGATCTGATGGCGGTGCGGAGTGAACGGTTGGCGCTGCAAAATGAGCTGACTAATCTGGAAGCGGAAATGGCGGGTTATCTGGAGGAGTTGGGGTATGAGTGATAAAGATCATAAACACGAAAAGCGCAAAGAACGGGTGCCATCTAAACGTGATGGAGTGTGCTTTCCAGTCGGTGAGAGCCTGAGTAACCTGCCCGGAGATTACCCCGATTTCCTGACCCGGATGATTGATATCATCGCCGGTCAGAGAGTGACAGCCCTACACAAAGTTAATGTAGAGCAAATACTGTTGTACTGGCAGCTGGGGCAACACATTCTGATCAAACAACAGCAAGCTGGCTGGGGCGCAAAGGTCATTGACCGGCTATCGCAAGACCTGAAAAAACAACTGCCCGCACTGTCTGGATTCAGCCCCAGAAACCTGAAATACATGACAAAATTTGCTGCCAGCTGGCCAGATGCTGAAATTGTGCAACGCACCGTTGCACAATTGCCATGGCGCAGCAATTGCGCTTTGCTGGACAAGGTTAAAGAGCAGAACGTCCGTCTCTGGTACGCACAGGAAGCACTGGAACGGGGGTGGAGCCGGGACATGCTGGTTTTCCATATCGACAACAACGAGTTTGGCCGACGGGGCAAAAGCATTAACAACTTCCCTGAAACCCTGCCCCCCGTTCAGTCGGATATGGCGGTGCAATTATTTAAAGATCCTTACTTGTTTGATTTTATAGGGCTGGATACACCTAAACGGGAAGCAGAACTGGAAAAACGTCTGCAAGAACATCTGGAACAGTTTCTGGTGGAGCTCGGCCAGGGTTTTGCCTTTGTGGGACGACAGGTACATCTTGAGCTGGGCAACCAGGACTTTTACGCCGACCTGCTGTTTTACCATTTGAAAATGCGCTGTTATGTGGTGGTGGAACTGAAGATAGGTGCGTTTAAGCCAGAGCATGTGAGCCAGCTACACCTGTATCAGGCTGTCATTGACGACCAGATGCGCCACGACACCGACCAGCCCACTATCGGCTTACTGTTGGTGAAAGAGAAGAACAATCTGGTGGTTGAATACGCTCTGTCAGGTTACAACAACCCCATTGGTGTCTCTAACTGGCAACAGACCATGACCCAACAGTTGCCGGAAGACCTGCAATCCAGCTTGCCCACCATTGAAGAACTGGAGCAAGAGTTATCCGCCGTTTTGGAGGCATCAAGCCATGATGAATAACAATGGTGCGGCAGTGTCGCACCTTTCTTTACTGCTGCCTGCCCATTTTGTGCAACGCAGCGTTGCACAATTTCTCTGCATGACGGCTTTGGAAGCTGAAATCGCAGGCTATCTGAAGGAGCTTGGGTATGAGTGATGACCAGTTTGACTCTGCCCTCCCCTTGCCACGGGAAGGAACAAGGGAGCAGGCAGGCACTGATCGCCCCTCCCCCTGTCAAGGGGGAGGCCGGGAGGGGGTAAAGGAACCCGTACGGCTATTCAACCGTCCCCAGTACAAAGCGCGTCGTATCAGCCTGCGTAAGAACCAGACCGCTCCTGAGCAGCGTTTCTGGCGGTCAGTGCGTCAGAAACAGCTGGGCGTTAAATTTCGCCGTCAGCACGGTATTGGGCATTACATTGTCGATTTTTACTGCCCGGAGAAAAGGCTGGTGGTGGAGCTCGATGGTGAGAGCCACTTCATCACGGCAGAAGCAAAAAACCGCGACACTCGAAGAGACCTGGAGTTGAGAGAGCTTGGGTTGACAGTGATGCGGTTCAGTAATGAGGACATTATGCACAACCTTGAAGGGGTTCTGGCGGTGGTGCTTGGTTTTGTGAATGGGCTGAGTGACCCCACCCCAGCCCTCCCCTTACCAGGGGAGGGAGCGGACGGTGCCAGTCACTCCGACACCTGCCAGGGGGAAGGGCAAGAAGTTATTGCCTCTACCGTAAAGGAGGAGTTGGGTTATGGTGCCTGAGGGTTGGATTGGCGCTCCTGTTAAGGACTTTGGCGTAGTAAACGCAGGAAGACAAAGGTCTCCTAAGTTTAAAGATGGGTCTGTGCGCCAATATTTGAGAGTTGCAAATGTGTTTGATGATAAAATTTGCACTAAAGATATTCTCTCAATGCGATTTACTGAAAAGGAATATGAGAAGTATCAACTTCATCATGGAGACATATTACTTAATGAAGGCCAGAGTGTAGAGCTTGTTGGTAGGCCAGCGATGTACACAGGCTTTCCTGAAGAATGCTGTTTTCAAAATACTCTTGTAAGATTTCGTGGCAACAACAAGGTTGACCGTGATTACGCCCTACAGCGCTTCCGGCTATGTTTATATGACGGTACATTTCAGGGTATTGCAAAAAAAACCACGTCCATAGCACATCTCGGAGTTTCAAGATTTGCAGAGTTACAACTTTGCTGGCCGCCTCTTACAGAACAACGCAAAATAGCAAAAATCCTCAACACCTGGGACAAAGCCATTGCGACCACCGAAAAGCTGATTGAGGCCAGCAAGCAGCAGAAAAAAGCACTAATGCAGCAGTTGCTGACAGGGAAAAAGCGTTTTGCTGGGTTTGTGGGGGAGTGGGAAATTACTCCTATCTCACAATTGATTACCGAAAGCCGCACTTCAGGAACCAACGGAGAACGTGCTAGAAAACTTACTGTAAAGCTGTATGGTCGTGGAGTCACTGAAAAAAAAGAAAAGCGTTTAGGCAGTGCCTCAACCACGTATTACAAAAGAAAAGCTGGTCAGTTTATCTACAGTAAACTGGATTTTCTGAATGGGGCTTTTGGTATTATTCCTAAGCATTTAGATGGCTTTGAGTCAACTTTAGATCTACCTGCTTTCGATTTTACTCAGAATGTAACACCTAAGTGGTTCATTGAGTTTGTCTCAAGGGATGATTTTTACACATCTAACCTTGGCTTAGCTAATGGCGGCCGAAAAGCACGAAGAGTTAACCCAAAAGATCTACTTCAAGTTAAAGTTCACGTACCTTTGTTGGATGAACAACAAAAAATCGCCTCAGTCCTAACTGCCGCAGATCAAGAAATCGAAACACTGGAAACAAAACTCACCCACCTCAAACAAGAAAAAAAAGCCCTGATGCAACAGTTGCTGACCGGTAAGCGCAGGGTTAAGGTGGAACAAAACGGTATCAAGCAGGGAGAAAGTTAATGGAGGTTAAAAAGCTGACATTACGCAATGTCGGGCGTTTTTCAGAGCTGGACATTTTACTGGCTCCCCTTGGGAACCTGAACAGCAATGTTACCGTTTTTGTGGGTAATAATGGTTCCGGAAAAACCTCGATTCTGCGATCACTGGCCACCTCCCTGAGCTGGCTGGTCTCCCGTATCCAGAGTGATAAAAGTGCCGGTAGTCCGATACCAGAGCTGGCCATAAAGAATGGTAAAAACTCGGCAGCGATGGCCGTTGATGTGTTCTGCTTTACCGGTAATCCCGATGACCCTGATGCTGAAGGGTACTCTGATGAAGATAATTATTTATCGTGGATGGTTGCTAAGGCTCGCAAAGGCCGCAAGGGTGAGTTCAAAAGTGAATACTCTGGCGCTAAAGCTCTGGCTGACCACTATCGGACATCACTCTCCAAAAATGAAACAGCCAGTTTACCGCTGATGGCTTTTTATTCTGTTGAGCGGGTAGTGCTCGACATCCCCCTGAAAATTAGAGACAAACACACTTTCCTGCAACTCGATGGTTATGACAAGTCCCTTAGTCAGGGCGTTGACTTCAGGCGTTTTTTTGAATGGTTCCGGGAGCGCGAGGACAGCGAAAATGAGTCTGGTCTCTCGGATGATATTCTTGACCAGCTGCGCTCAGTACTAAAAGAAGATGAAGATACCTGGAAACGGCTGAATGAGTTGAAAGCCTCATCAAAAGACAGGCAGCTGTCAGCGGTTCGCTCCGCTATTTACAAATTTATGCCAGAGTTTTCCAACCTGCGGGTAAGGCGTAAACCAAGGCTGCATATGTCGATTGACAAAAATGGTGAAGCGTTCGATGTCGCCCAGTTATCCCAGGGCGAAAAGTCATTGATGGCATTGATTGGTGATATTGCCCGGCGACTGGCGGTGATGAATCCGGCACTGCAAAACCCGCTGGAAGGCGATGGCATTGTTTTGATTGATGAAGTGGATATGCACCTTCATCCCCAGTGGCAGCGCAGTTTAATCAATCAACTGACGGCAACTTTCCCAAATTGTCAGTTTGTGCTAACCACTCATTCACCTTTGGTGATCAGCGACAGTAAAAATGTGCTGACCTACCTGATTGACGATGATGAATTAAAACAGCTGAAACCGTTGTATGGTGAAGATGCCAACACGGTTCTGCTGGATATTATGGATACCGATATCAGGAATAAAGACATCAATATTCAGCTGAATGATCTTCTTGATGCCATACACGATGCTGATTTGACACTGGCCCATCAGTTACTGAAGGGGTTAGAAGAGGAACTTCCCGAGACTAATCTGGAACTGACCAAAGCCCGGTTACTGCTTCGTAAAAAAGAGCTTCGTAAAAAGGAGTTGCGTAGTGCGAAGAATCAGTAAAATTGAAGGGTTTGAGCCTGAAAGCTTGCGGCAGTGGAAAGCCAGAAACCCCAGAGGTAATTATGGAGACCTGACGGAAAAGGAACGACAGGATATCCGTGCTGCCTGTTTAGAAGAGCAGTTTTACCTGTGCGCTTATTGCTGCCAGTCTATTTCCGGTGAAAATAGTGATTGCATGAATGAACATGTCGAGGCTCGCAGGATTGCCCCTAATCGCAGTTTGGATTTCACCAACATCGTTACCAGCTGCACAACGTTAAAACAATGTGATGACGCTCACGAGTCAAAGCCGTTGCCTTTGACTCCGTTCATGCCTGAGTGTGAAACAGAGTTTGAATTCAAACTGAGTGGACGGGTTACCGGAAAGTCGGCCAGAGCCATTGAAACGATAGCAGTTCTTAATCTTGGTGACCGGGAGCAGAACAACCGCAGCTTGATTGAAAAAAGAAAGTCGTTAGTCCAAACGCTTCTGTTGAACAATGGTGTTGATCCGGAGGAAGGGCTGGATGATGACGAACTGATTGAAATGGTGATTGAGGACATTTCCAAACCAAAAAATGGCAAACTGGAAGCCTATGCGCCAGTGGTGGTGAATGTACTCAGACAATGGGTGAAATAATGTCTGATGTGATGTTGGCGAACTTTAAGGAAGAACAAAGCGCAAAAATCCCCGCCCTGACTCTTCTGACTCATTTAGGCTACCAGTTTATTCCCCCGGCTGAATGCCTGACACAACGGGGAAGCCGGTCTACCGTTATTCTGCCTCAGGTACTGCGTGAACTGTTGGCAAAAAAAACCTTTACCTTTATGGGAAAAGAACACCCACTGTCGTCAGCCGCTATCGACAAAATTGTTCACGAACTGGCGACACCGGCTATGAACGAAGGGCTGAAAGCTGCGAATGAAAAGTTCTACAACGCCCTGACCTACGGCATTGGTATCACCGAGTTTGTGGGCGGCAAAAAAGCCAGCCCAACCATTCAGGTTATCGACTGGGAAAACCCGGAAAATAATGTTTACCACTTTACCGAAGAGCTGGAAGTGGAGAACAGTCAGGGAACCGGCAAACGTATTCCCGATCTGGTCTGCTTTGTGAATGGCCTGCCCTGGGTGGTTATTGAAGCTAAACGACCAGACTCGTCTACCGAAGGCAAGGCTACCGTTTCAGAAGGCATTTCACAGAATATCCGCAACCAGAAGATCGATGAGATTCCGCATCTGTTTGCTTACAGCCAGTTACTGCTGTCGGTGAATGGACATGAAGGTCTTTATGCCACCTGCGGTACACCAGAAAAGTTTTGGGCGAAGTGGAAAGAAGAAGAGATTACTGAAGCAGAGTTTTCCAAACTTAAAAACAAGGCGCTATCCAAGATTCAGCTTGATTCTGTTTTTGCTCACAGACCTCAAAAAGTCCGTGAAGAGTATGAGTCTCTGGTTGCTGGCGGTGATCGGGTGGTGACTGATCAGGATCGTCTGCTGGTTTCGCTCTTGCGACATGACCGTCTGCTGGACATGACCCGCCTTTTCACTCTGTTTGATAAAAAAGCGGGGAGGATTGTTGCCCGATATCAGCAGGTATTTGGTATCAAAGCTTTGGTTGAGCGTATTACTTCTTTTGACGACAAAGGGGCTCGTAATGGTGGTGTCATCTGGCACACCACAGGCTCCGGCAAGTCATTTACGATGGTGTTCCTGTCTAAAGCTCTGATCTGGCTGAAAGAACTCGCCAGGTGTCGAGTCGTTGTTGTCACTGACAGGGTTGATCTGGAAGACCAGCTTGCCCGTACTTTTGCTTCTGGTGGTGCATTGTCCGGCAAGGACAAGAAAGAGGCTATGGCAACAACAGGCCGACGACTGGCGGAGCAGATTGGCAAGGGTAACGAACGCATTATTTTTTCGATCATCGATAAGTTCCGAACCGCCATTAAATTGCCAGAATGCCATAACGACAGTCCGGACATGATTGTGTTGGTTGATGAAGGTCATCGCAGCCAGAACGGTGAGAATAATATCCGTATGCAGCAAGCTTTGCCTAACGCTGCTTTTATTGCCTTTACGGGTACGCCCCTGCTGCAAGACGATAAGACTGAAAACAAGTTTGGCAAGATCATTCACTCCTACACGATGCAGCAGGCAATGGGCATGACGAATGATCATATTATGTCGTGTATATCCTACACTGCATGTCCGGATTTCGGTTGACATAAACTGCCTTTGGCAGTGAGAAAGCCCAGCAAGATCCGGATGGTGATGGCAGAAATGTCGTGATATCGTTGAGGCTTCCGGGGCAGTATTGCTACTCTTAAATCCTTGTCTGATTGATCCATTTATGCTCGGTTGCCAAAATGCCCCCAACCAGTGCCCTGGCGCATAAAATGAAGGGAAGTTTTAATCTATGAAATGCTTTGGATATACCAAAAACGATGCTGACACGTTATCTGAATTTTCGGAAGTTACGTTTCAAACGAATTCAGACGACCTTCGTCGTTTAGCAAAATTCTTACTGCAATGCGCCGACGAAATGGAAAACACCCCTGATTGGGAACATGAACATTTTGATGATGAAAAAAGTGATGCCGATGTAATTGTATTTAATGAAAACAGTATATCCTGAATTCAGGCAAATTTATTTTGCTTGATTAACGATTTATACAATTCATTGATAACTGCCCCCCTACGATGCCGTGGTACACCACCAAAGCTGGCTGATGGTGAAGTGATCACGATGGAAATCGCAGGCGAATGGTTGGGTTATCCTTTATTCACAGCCATTACAACGACGATTGGTTGATTTTGCATCAGACAGCTCTTTTGAAACAGCTTCACAGAAAATGGAAGAGCATTACGGCTCTACTGCACCTGTGTCGTCTGTACGAGCGATAACATTGAGTCACGTCCGTTGCATGAATGAACAGTCTACAGCTTCATTACAGAACCGTCAGGAATGTGTAGGAGAAGGCAGGCAGCTAATCGGCGAAATGGATAGCAGCATGATTCCTGTAGTTCTTTTCGATGAAGAAACTGAGGGAGACAAACGCAAAACAAGAAAAGTGGACTGGCAGGAAACCAAACTTTGCCTGACCTATGAACAAGGAAGCCGGGATAAACGGCACAGGGTTGTTATGGGGAAATCTGAAGAAAAGCTACCGGATAGTATTCCTTCAGAACACTTTTAATTGCCCCCACACATCAGGTTCTCTCTTGACCGGGCAAAAAGCACCAGTGTGTTTACGGTCTCTGGCCCGGGTATACCTTCCTCTCCATCATAGGAAAATTCTGCAGATAGAGGAAAAAGTTACTCGTAGATGTTAAGCCGCAAGCAGCTTGGGGCGCTCTTGAGTGACATTTTCCTGATGCATACACGGCATTTGTCATTAATACCACCTCTCAGAGTGAGTAGATTTGCATGAAAATATCAGTGACTTCTATATCTTAGACGTATGTGACGTTCCTTAAGATAATTCTGGCAATAGCATCCACTTGCTGCTCCTGCTATTCCTTAGCCGCATTGTATCAATAACCTCAACATCAGGGTTTATCATTCGCGACAGTATTTGTGCAAACCTTGCAATGGTTGACTGAACAGACATTAATTTAGATGTGGTTTTCAACAATTAAACCATAACCCAGTCATGCGGGTAGTCACGCGGGTCATTGAAGCGGTCTACAACCACTTTCGCAGCTTCCATACCTGTCTTTTCTTGTTCATAGACGAAAGATGCCGAATAGTATGGGTTTACAGCCAGCATGAGTTTTGGTGGGTATTCAGGCCACATGGTCGGTTCGGTAACACTATTTACCCCCGGAAAGTATACAACACCTACAATTTTAAAATTGGGAATGGGATTAGGAAAGTTAACTTCATGAACTTCCCGTAAATGGGGAAATCTGATAGCTATAGGATCATTGGGACGAAGGCTGGGAATGGCAAAGCCTTTAAAATCTACAGCGTCAATGAGGTAGATATAACCGTCGAAATACCGGAGACTCATATTATGCACGGAAAACATGTTCATGGCGTATCGGGTACAGGCAGAAGCGCAGACACTTGTAGAGACGCCGTAGCGACCTGTATTCCCCCTCGAAGCCCCGGACACTAGCCTATACAGATACCGGTTCTGCCTATCAGGGACATCTAGGCTTAGGCTAAAACCACTTTCCAAAATCTCTAGTGGGTTTCTGACGTCACCCCGAAAAATATAACCAGAGAAGTAGGAGGGTTTATGTGTTGCAAGCACCCATTCATTACTCAGGTCAGTTGTCCAGCTGCTAGGAACATAACAGGCACCGGTAACATTCATTGTGTTCTGGAAATTAGCCGGATTATCAAGGCACAGCAGGTTGTTCCGGTCAAAAAGCTCTACTTCAGTCAACATTATAAACCCCTTCCTGCATCTGCTATTTTTCTCTTGAGTGACATTTTCCTGATGCATACACGGTATTTGTCATTAATATCACCTCTCAGAGCGAGTAGATTTTCATGAAAACACCAGTGCCATCTATATCTTAGACGTATGTGATGTTCCTTAAGATAATTTTTGCAATAGCATCCACAGAGGCGAGAGAAATTGAAAATGCTTTCAGATTACCCATTAAGTACTCTCATTCTGTTGGATGTGAAAGAAAGACAAAAGGAGGGAAACTGTTAGGTGGAAATTACAAACAGACAAGTGTTGGTTTTTACCTACATCAGCTACCTCTTGGGTTTGATGGAGATTGTCTAGAACTTAGGGGAGTAGCAACGTATAACATCCCAACGTCATCCCCGCGCAGGCGGGGATCCACTGCTCGTGGTGGATTGCCACTTTCGTGGGAATGACAAATGGTTGGTAATCTTTTTATTGCCGCTCCCCTTACATTAAAACGCTGGCTAAGGCAGTTTGACAAAAAATATATTTCTAAAATTGTTGGTTCTGGAGGTGTTTGCACATTCCTCTTGGGTATATTTTCTGAAGAAAATGTCATGTTTGAATTAGATGTAGAAGTTATTAATCAACTAGCTGAGTATGGGATAAGAATCGTATTTGATTTTTATGGCGGTGAGGATTAGCCCAGATATTGCGTAACTCGTGGTGGGCTCGATACCTACGCTTACGCAACAGCAAAGCCGCCCGGCATCGCTTCGCGTCCCGCCACTGGTCTTGTGCCGTTTCACATGCTCCCTGATCTGGCTTTCACTGAGATTATTATGCAGTGGCCAACATGGGTCATCTAAAATCAAAAGCAGCTCTTCCTTTCTTGACGGTCATCAGAAGAAGGGGCAGGAAGTGGAATATGCTGGTGCTCTTCCGGTCACTTATCAACCAAAACAAAGGTTTCCAATATCGTCGTCAATTGGAAGCCTTTTTATGGAGCTTTCGTAATGAATGCCTCTGTTTAAGTATTTCTGTTTAAAAAATATCCATAAACACTAATTCCTGAATTCAAGTCATAAGTGCATAACCCATGACTTTTCTTGCATCTATTCCAGTTGACTCTTTAAATGCCTCATAAGGAGTCTTGTAGCCCAGGCACTTTCTTGGCCTGTTGTTCAGCTTATCCACTGCAATGATGACATCTTTTTCTGTCACGCCATTAAGCTCCATCGACTTGGGGAAATACTGCCTTAGCAAACCATTAGCATTCTCATTCTGGCCTCTTTCCCAAGAATGGTAGGGGGCAGCAAAGTAGCTGTCACATTTTAAAGCTTTGGCAATTGATTCATGCTGAACAAACTCCTTTCCATTGTCGTATGTTATTGTCTTTACAAACCTTTTCAGAGGCTTGAGTACGTCAATTATTCCCTGTTTAACCGCTTTTGCCTTCTTGCCTGGTAGAGGGACAGCAAGGCGAAGCTTGGTTTTTCGTTCATCTAATGTAGCGATGGCTCCTTTATGATTTTTACCTATTACAGTATCAGCTTCCCAGTCACCAACTCGCTCTCTGTTGTTGACCACTTCGGGGCGTTCTTCAATGCCAACCCGATTTGGTATACCGGTTCGGTTATGAGCTGAACCGTATCGCTTTCGATAAGTTTTTTTCTGGTGCCTCAAGTGCTTATAGAGCGAGCCTCCGCGCCGTTTATCATCCGCTACAAATTGATAAATCGTCTCATGATGCAGCTTGATTACACCGTCCTTTTCAAGCCTTCCAGCCACTTGTTCAGGACTCCAATCTGAACGGATATCGTTTGAAATACGTTGTTTAATGTCGTCTGTCAGCTTAATAGCTTTTGGCTTATCTTTGTGCCGCTGCCGAGCTGTGCGATTAGCCTGTTGGTGCCTGTACCCTCTTTGCCCTTTATTGCGGTTTACTTCTCGCGACACGGTAGGCTGTGAACGGCCAAGCTTTTTAGCAATTTTGTTTTGTGAAGTCCCATTTTTGAGTTCAGTTTCGATATAATATCTCTCTTCAGAGCTCAGGTGTGTATAGGCCATCCTTGGCTTCCTCTGTATGGTTTGGTTGCTTTACAGAATACCCCTGAGTTCTGATTCACTTCAAAGGTTCTGAAACAATCCTCTGGTTACAGAGGTTATGCACTTATGATACGAATTCAGGATTACTGTATCAGGTCAATTTTCTGATTTTTCCCCCGTGTTAATCTTCCGCCCATTATCAACACCGGCAGTTCAACATTATTCAACCTGTTTTTTTGAATTGCTGAGTCAGTTGATTTTTTCTGAGGAAAACCGTGTCTGTCTTCGCAAATCGTTTGCCCATAACGGCAAAGGTGCTGATTATTCGGCAATTACTTTGGGGCGCCGCTTTTTATGGTGTCTATGTACTGCTAACCAAATACTTTCTTAATGAGCTGAATTACAGTGAAGCCGACACGATTATGATGCTGGGCGCTTTTGGTGCGGTAGGTCCGGTTTTTTTCTGCGGTGGGTGGTTTTCTTGCGGATCGTTATATTGGTGCTTTCCGTGCGGTTTACATTGGCTATTCCATTTATGCCCTTGGCTTTTTGCTGCTGGGGGTTGGTGCGTCGCTGGTCAATATTCCCCTCAGCATCATGGCGATTGCCCTGATCGGTTACGCCCGGGGACTATCCGCCACCTGTCCGACGGTTTTGCTGAGTAACTCGTTTTCTGACGAGCACCGGGAAGATTTTCAGAAAGGTCTTACCGTCAACTACTCACTGAATAACCTGGGTTCTTTCACGGCACGCTATCTGTTTCCTTTCTTCATCGCCGCTATTGCCTACCAGGGTAACTTTTTTCTGTCGTTTACCCTGATGTGCTGCAACCTGGTGATGTTCTGGATCTTCCGTAAACAGCTGAGAGCAGTGGGCAACCATCACGACCAGCAGCCTTTAAGCATCAAGGTATGGATGATGTTTATCGCTGTTTCCCTGACGATGCTGGGGCTGGTGTTTTGGGTTTTCAGCAATCTGACGGAAGGTAAGTACCTGCTTTATACTCTGGGTGCGGCGGCGATTCTCTATTTTATCACCCTGATTATCCGCGCTCCGGCTGTCTATAAGTACAGGATGTGTTCTGTGCTGGTCATGCTGTTTATTATGATCTGCTTCTATTTCTATTATGGGCAGATGTCGACTTCCATGAACCTGTACGCCATCAATTTGATGGGGGATCGGGTGCTTGGCTTTATTCCGGTCATGCCTGAATCCAGTGCCGCCTTTAACCCGCTGTGGTGTTTCATTATGGGCGGGCCCATGATCTTTATTTATACCTGGCTGGAGAAGAAGGGTATCTCGCCTTCTATCCCAACTAAGTTTGCGTTCGCTTTTGTGTTTAGCGGCATGGCCTTTGCCCTGCTGGCGACCTCTACTCAATATATCGGTAACGATGGTAAGTTCTCCGCTAACTGGATTCTGATGGTTCATTTCTTTCAGTCTGTGGCAGAGCTGATTGTTGGCGCTCTCGGTGTCGGCTTTATCATCGAGATGGTGCCAAAGAGTGTTTCGGCGTTTGCCATGGGGTTGCGTGCCGTTACCCTGTCACTGTCCGGTATTCTGGCCGCAGTCATTTCTACCAAAATTGCTTTGCCTAAGGATATAGAGCTGACCACGGAAGTGATTAATAACGTCTATACCGGCTACTTTACCAATCTGGCCCTGGCTGCTTTTGCCATGTTCTTTGTCACGCTGATACTGTCCAGACTGATTAAGAGGCTGATTGCCAGAAGTGAAGCGATTGCCTGTCAGGAGGCATCTCTGCAACCTGCCTAATAGTGCGTTCTCAGGAGCAGGGTCGTCACATGCCTTGTTCCTGATTTAGTTTACCTTGATGGATTCGGGTAAACCGGGTTCCGCAGCAATAGCTCCAAAGAGTAGCTCTAAAGAATAGCTCCAAAGAATAGCTCCAAACCAAAAATATAAACGACAGTAAATGAATACTAAGTCATTTCAATAGATCAATTCTCAGAATAACAGGGAGAAAACTGTGTCTGGTTTTATTTCCAAGCTGCCTTTAACGGCAAGACTGCTTATCTTGCGACAATTTCTCTGGGGAGCCGCTTTTTACGGCGTCTATGTCCTTCTCACCAAATACTTCCTTAATGAGCTGAACTACAGCGAGGCAGACACAATTATGGTTCTGGGTGCCTTTGGTGCCGTGGGGCCGGTGTTTTCTGCGGTGGGGGGCTTTATTGCTGACCGTTATATTGGTGCATTCCGGGCCGTCTATATCGGCTATACCATCTACGCTGTTGGTTTTCTGATGCTGGGTATTGGTGCATCTACTGCCAGTATTCCTCTCAGTCTTATGTCCATTGCCGTGATCTGTTATGCACGGGGACTGTCGGCTACCTGTCCGACGGTACTGCTGGGTAACTCTTTCCCTGATGATCAGCGGGATGATTTTCAGAAAGGCCTGACGTTTAATTATTCCATTAACAACTTCGGGTCGTTTCTGGCGCACTACCTGCTCCCGTTCTTTGTGGCTTACATTGCCTACCGGGGTAACTTCTACATTTCCTTTGCCTTGATGTGCTGCAACGTGCTGATGTTCTGGGTTTTCCGCCGACAGCTGACGGCAGTGGGCAATGACTTTGACCAACGGCCTGTGAGAAAAACCGTCTGGGTTTTGTTTGCGCTTGGCTCTGTGGCCATGCTGGGTGTGGTGTTCTGGATTTTCAGCAACCTGGATGAAGGTAAAAACCTGCTTTACGCTTTGGGTGTCTCTGCCATCCTGTATTTTATTTCCTGTATTTTTAAGGCATCTACCGCTTATAAATACAGAATGGGCTGTGTACTGATTATGCTGTTTATCATGATCTGCTTTTATTTCTATTATGGGCAGATGATGACGTCTATGAATATTTACGCCATCAACCTGATGGGGGATCGTCTGCTGGGCATTATCCCTATTCTTCCGGAAGCAAACTCAGCCTTTAACCCTCTCTGGTGTTTTGTCATTGGCGCACCGGTTATTTTTGCCTATTCCTGGTTAGAGAAGAAGGGCTTTAACCCAACCATTCCCACCAAGTTTGCTGCAGCCTTTGTTTTCACGGCTATTGCTTTTGGCCTGCTGGCATTGTCTACCCAGTTTGTTGATGAGAACAGTAAAATCTCCGCCGACTGGGTCATGATGGTTCACTTCTTTCAAGCCATTGCCGAACTGATTGTAGGTGCCCTTGGTGTTGGTTTTATTCTGGAAATGGTGCCAAAGACCCTGTCAGCATTCGCTATGGGACTGAGAGCAGTTACCTTGTCACTGTCTGGTATTCTGGCGGCCGTTATTTCCACTAAAATTGCTTTGCCGAAGGATATTGAATTAACGGAAGAAATCGTTAATTCCGTATACACCGGCTACTTCACCAAACTGGCTCTGGCTGCGCTGGTGATGGCAGTGGTGACTTTCATGTTGTCTAAAGTGATTGCCAGGCTGGTGGCCAAAAGCAAAGCTATTGAGCAGGCAGAGGGGACTGCCGGGTTAACAGAAGCGTCTCTTTAAGTGTTGCGCAGGTTGAGTAGAGCGTCATGAAACGATCTACTCACCTGATTCAGAGTGTGTATTCCGGAGAAAGTAGATATCCCAGAACCAGCTGAAAAAAACTCGCTGGTGATAGAGTAATACTGCTTAATGATGACCACAGGGAAGAGAAATTACAGCAGCTATGCGCTGTCCGCTGTCATATGCTTTACTGTGTAACAGAAAATATAAGCCTATCATAGGGATCTTGTTCGGCACATTCGGCTCAACATAATTTCTCTGGCGGTCTGTAATGATCAAAAAAAGGCAGAATCGATTCAGGCATTTACTCTTTGTCTTTTTTTTATTGTCTTCAGTGTTCATCTCATATGAGACTCAGAGCAGCATACTTGATGCCGGGAAACTTCTCGACGTTGAATTGCATTTTGAAGCTCCACTGGGTGTTTACTTCCGCGTTGGGCAGGATACAACCTTCCGAAAATACGACAGGATTTTATCTGAAGGTAGCATGGACACCGCAACCAACTTCGTCATCTATTCATTTCTTTTTAACATTATTCGATCCAGCGTTGCCTCTGTCACCGGGCGATGGGTTCAATCCCCTGTTGCCGCACAGGCATCGGGAACTCTGGCGGCCTTTCTTTTTCCCAGACTGATAAATAGCTTATACAGTCTATTTACGGGACATCGGCGGGGTAGCGAGCAATTACAGACAGGCGACTATGAAATTGCGCAACGCTTCTACATGGAGTTAATCTACAGCCAATTCAGCCCCCATGAACACTTACGCATCACCCCCTTTCCCGGCAACGCTAATACATTACCCCGTCAGGCTCAAAACGCCTCGTTTCCAGATTCGTGGGACACCTTGTACCTGGTTGCCACCCGAAACCGTATCGAAAGCATTGACCTTTCGTGGTTCCAACAAACTTCAGGCCATGGCGTAGTTGTTCAACTACGCTATCATGACCAACACGCCCTGACTTTTCATCTTCCGGTGTCAGATTCAGAAAACCTGCCCGGTACTATTGAATCCCAGCTCTATCACCAAATGGAGGTGCGGCAGGGGCATGCGGCCAGCCTGTTAAATCAGGCCATTATTGACCGGGTGATTGCCCTGATCGAATCGCCCGGAACGATCCAGCCTCTCCTTTCTGCATCGGAGCTGAGCAGCACCCTTGAGTTTAATGAGCAGGGATACGTCCACCGACTGGATCTCTGCGGTGAAGCAAGCAACGACTGCCACTGGTATCTTCAGTTGGTGTGGGAACCCTTGCCCATTCCTCATATACGACCTGTTTTAATGGGGCAGCATATCGTTAAAAGTCCCTCACACGCTTTAATTACTCAGCTGTCGAGCCTGAACGTTGCCGAATACATTCTGCAGCTGATTGAACAAGAGGCATTAAGGCGGGCAATAGATCTGATCAGAGCGAACTCTGACCGTTACACTGGTCATCAGGAATCACCTTCTCATTTCACTGACACCAATGACCACCCCATTGTTCCCTATGACGTACCTGAACAATCGCAAGTCATCCAGAGCTTTGTCCCTTCCAACATTCCAACAGAATCGCCTGTCGGCTATTTAATCAAAGCTCTATTACCAGAAAGGTCTGTCACAGAAATTGTCCCAAAATCGATACGATTCACCGCCCTGTTTAAGGCGATAAACCCTCTCACCTACCGGTTTCATATGGTTGACCCAGAGGACTATGGTGCCTACGCCGTCGATACTTCCTCACCATCGTCGTCAACCCTCCGTCCCTCTCAGGAGGCCCTAAAAGGGCTGCTGGGTTATTTCAAGGACTCTGAGGTCAAATGTAACCACTGCGGAGGTCCACCACTATTCCCTCACAAGCGATTATGTGAATGCGATCAGAATTCTATATACCTCTGCCAGAGCTGCTACAGGCTTTTGGGAGCATCAGGGCAAGCCGATTGCCCCGACTGTAAAGTACAGGGGGATACTACGTTATGGGCTATTGATGAATCACTCCTGCAAGTTATTAGTCAGAATATGCAACCGTTTTTAGCATCGTCCAACCTCCCCGCTTGTTCTAATGATCACTGCGACAATCGATTATTCCCGGGCTTTACAAAACAGGATGGAGGCAAAGTGCCTTTTTGCATGTCTTGTATAACGCGCAGTGACTCAACATCCATCACAGGTTTAAAAGAAAACCCCCTTGATGCACATCTGATTAGCAGCAACTCTGCCATTTTTCCTGATGATGCGAATGGTGCAACCGCAGAGCAGAAGCCTCACGAGCAAATGCTCAAGGAAACCAACCTCAAATGGAACCGTCTTAATAACGAGTTCAATAGGCACGGGCTTATTGTAAGGATGCTGGTTAAGGATAGCCTGAGAGATACCGGCAGTTTCGATCAGGCTATGAAGGATTTTTTTGAAAAAAAAGGAACCCCTCGATGGGTATCGGCCTCTCTGGTGACACCAGGCTATGGCACCCCCTTTATGCCTGAAACTGCACATACTGGTGTGGGCTTTGCCTATTCGCCAGAGGCGATAGAAACAAAAGCGCACTTTAAAAGCAACGCTTTTACCCAGTCTAAAAATAATCTGGAAACAGGGTTAAACAGTTGCAAGACGCCTGAGGGAAGGAAAGTAAAAAACCACCCCAACAAACGATCCCTGATTAATAAGCTGGAAGAAGAACGTATTATTCATCGTTCATTGAGAGTTGTAACAGAAACCAGTGGACACATTGCTGAGTCCGGCGATTTTATGGAAGGTATACGCAGGTCAAGATTCCCTTCCCTATCAAGATGCCCTTCCCAATATGGACGCCACAACGAGGTGATTGGTAATTTCGACGGAAAAGAAGCGAGTGCTGCAAAAGCCGTCGTCATGATGAACCGACAGAGTATCCCCGAACTGACTATTGCGGTAAACGAACTGATTAACGCGGGTGCAGAAGGAGACCTTCCCATTATAATGCACGACGGGATAGGGGCATTTCGGCAGCTTGGCTCTCTAAAAAGTTTCCGGGAATGGTTGAGTAAAGAATTATATCTCAAACGCCACTTTCAGTTGCCTGAATTTCCACCAGACATAATGCCAGACAACTTTTTCGACATCATTACTGGTCTTGCTACAGGTATGGTTCGTCTTGAGCAGGCACTCAAAACCACCGATTCTGACACCCCATTAGATTTATTCCAGGAAATGGACTATTTAAACCAGCAATCTTATGTTGGTTACTTCAGAAGTCATCTCGCTGCAGGCACTCTTCTACCGAACCTGATGAACAGCGAGTGTTTTGCAGATAACATCAGTCGTTTTATTGAGTTACTAACCTTTTATTATCAGACAAAAGATAAACTCCATGCTCAGCACACGAATGAGTTGGGTAGAGATATTCTGCTACTTGGCAACGAACTCAGGGGAGTCCTTATCCGTTCCGTTCTGGTCAGTTCGGCCTATCGTCAGTTACTTGAAAGCGTAGGAATAGAGTTTGACGACAGTGAAACAATACTACTTTCCTTTGCGGCTATCTATCATGCTTTCAGGTGCCACCATTCAATGGATTACCCCTTTACTATACAATTTACAGATTTTATAAAATCAGCACCTGCCGGTCTGCGTGATAACATACAGAAAGCCCTGCTATACCCCAATGAAGTGTTCGATATAAACAAAAGACATACCCTCTACGCCCACATATTAAGTGCCGTTAAAACCCTGAGACCTGAAGCTGAAGGCATCAATTACAAGCTCTGGAGCACACTGAAAAAGCTTATCAGGCAGGAAGATGAAGGAGCCATTTCCAACCGGGTCGCTGCCATAAAAGATTTACCCACTCGCTGGAATTACCACACCCCCATAGAATGCGGCAAAGGCACTATGAGGGAATACACCCAACAAAATACTCCGCGACCTTTTGTTGAAATAGCCTCTGAGAGAATAAACTGGATCAGGGTACAGAGGCGATTAAAGGAAGACATTAGCCACAAAATGGCCGAGGCACTTCGTACTCACTCAGGAATATTTGCCCCATGGCCTTATACTGAACAAAACCTGAAGATTCCCCAGATGTCGCTGCTTGAGCTGATCTATATATCCGCTTCCACTGAAGAGTTCTTGCTATTTGATACTTTATACGATCATTACCTGCATCAGGGCGTGCCCCTGTTGACAGGCACAATTGACAATAGCGAGGTCACTCCGGCACTGGTGAAAACGTTAAAAAATCAAGAAAAGATAATTCCATCATTCGATACCCTTGGTGATAACTTACGGTTACTGCCCAACATTAAATTACGACCTCATGAAATAGCCTTGCCATTGGGCAGTGATTTTTCCATTTACGAAAATTTGAAGGTATCTGATGCTTCGCCCTCAGCCCTGGTAGAACCCTCGGGACGGATTGACTACGTCAGAATTGATGGACCGGGAGCCGACTTAGCAAAATCCACTTATCAGTTTCAGCCAGTACATAGCACCACTGAACCGTTAGAAGAGTGTCCTATCTGTTTTGAAGACTTCGCTGACAATCCGGATTCTCCATTTTTAAAGGCGCCCTGTTGCCGCAAAAATATTCATAAATCCTGCCTCAGCAGAGCATTAACCACCAGCTCGGGTAACTGCCCAATGTGCCGGCGGCACCTGGTGGACCGGCAGGGTCCGCAACCTTCAGGATCACTAACCTGGAAAAGCATCCGGCACTCATGTTTGGCAAACGAATGTTATGACCGTTTTTTTGAAATTGATTACTCAACCCCCGCCGGTCAGTACCGGGAACCTGGGCAGGAAGCGGCTGTTGATTACGTCAAGGATGATAGAAAAGCGTTCATACCTGATACCGAAAAGGGAAGAAAAGCCTTTTTTATGCTGCTGGAAGCCTACAAAAGAGGGTTTGTTCTGTCATTCGGAACTTCACTCAGTCGCCAAAGGGATAATGTGGTTATCTGGGGCGACCCACCCCAGAAATCCAAAATTCATGGCAGCGGCAATCCTACGGATGGCCACTACTATCCAGATCCGGACTATCTTGACCGATTGATTGGCACCCTCAAAGTCATGGGAATTTCAGAGCCACCCCCCGAGATGCAGCCTCGCCTGTCAAGAGGTCCCCAACCATCCGGGGGAACGAATTGAAGAACAATTATTTCCAGCCTGCCACTGCGCTGCTTGAGAAACAGGGTTAAGGGCAGGAAAGCCTGTTCGAAGGAAGGAAGCCTGCTAACAGGCTTCCAATGTTAAAAGCAGAGAGTAAAGAACAGAAAGGATCAGGAAGCTCTCACCTCAGAAAGGTAACTGCCATCCACAGGCTGGAAAGCGGCATAGGGCCTTTCCGGCAGATACTCATTGCTGTAACAGCTGTCAGCCTGCATGGACTCATCGGTAATGCCCAGTTCCTGCGCATAACGACCCACCTTATCCCAGTCGCGGTCAACATTGACCAGATCCCTTGAAAAATAAGGAAGACAGCTGATGTATATCTTGCGGAAAGTGTCGTTTCTTAAGCGGGGAATGTTCTGGCACAGCAGGTCCCAGGCTTTTTCCGG
This sequence comes from Endozoicomonas gorgoniicola, assembly GCF_025562715.2. Lineage (NCBI taxonomy): Bacteria > Pseudomonadati > Pseudomonadota > Gammaproteobacteria > Oceanospirillales > Endozoicomonadaceae > Endozoicomonas > Endozoicomonas gorgoniicola. The sequence goes on along the minus strand of NZ_JAPFCC010000001.1, from coordinate 318,028 downwards.
ATTTTCCAGCGTCCACTGAACACCGTGCTGGGTTGCCTTCATAAAGCGGCGAACCTCGTCCTTATGATTCACAAGGTATTCTTCATTGACCAGAAACAGAATGCTGCAGAAACAACAGCAACCCAGACCAGCCAGCTCATCCACCCGAAGGATTCCGGTTTCCTGCCCACTGACCTGTTCCAGTTCCACCTGTTGAAAACAGCCTATTCCCATGCCGGCATCCACCTGGTTCTGCAGAATGGCGTCGGTCATATTCATTCCAACCCGAACGGTTTCATAGGCATTCGGTTCAATGCCTGCCCGCCGGGCCAGATCATCAATGATAATTTTCCCAAAGCGCCCAATATACCCAATCCTTTTACCCCGGATATCTTCAAAGCCATTGATGCCACTGGACTTCAAAAAGATAATGCCTGTTGGCGGCTCATGGAACAGTGTGCCGGTTGAGACCACTTTGTACCCTTTAGCCCTGGCCGCATAGGTATGAATCATCGCCTTGAGGGCAATATCCACTTTGTTCTGACCAATTATGTCTGTTACATCAGAAGGGTCGGTGGTTTCCATGATGGCAGGCGAAAGCCCTTCTTCTTCATAAAACCCCAGATAATGTGCCATAAAAATAGGAGTGTGGTAGGGGTTGGCGTACCAGTTCAGCAACAGGGAAAGTCTGGAGTTGTCTGTTTTTGAGATAACAATATCTGACATGCGTTAATTTCCAATATAAATATGAACGGAATAGCAACGCATCTGGGAGAGCTGAATAAACAAGCTGGCGACATCTCGACTGTCCCTACGCCGGTACTAACCGGATCAGGTTCAACAGGTATGATCTCAGCCTGATAACTTACACATCAAACAGGCACCCTGCGTCACTGGGTCAACAGTATAGTTTAGTTGACATCCTCCCCCACAGTTCCACAGTGGGAACTTTTACGGTGACTGGGACACTTGAGCTTTGCGAACACACGCGCCCAGCTCAACAGGCGCGTGTGTTCCGATTAAAGCGACTCAGGGTTACGGTGTTCCTCAACCATCATAAAACTCCATGCCAGCATAAGGCTGATCTTTTGCCCCTGGCTCGTCGCCCTCAATTTCACCTGCATGGCACCCACATCTACCAGCATTTGACGTAAAGGGGTAATGTTGTCTTTTTCAGACACCAGACTGGTAAACCAGAACACCTGCTCGGCAAATTCAGCACTCTCTTTCACCATATCTTTCAGAAAGCGAATCTCACCCCCATCACACCATAGCTCATTGCTTTGCCCACCAAAGTTAAGCTGTTTTTCGCTGTCAACCTGCATTTGGCTGCCACGCTCGACCTCTGAATTTTTCAGGTTTTTCCATTCCCGTAGTGTGTCTGCTTCCGCTTCTTTTTTAGAAGCGTAGAAAGGCGGGTTACACAGGGTCAGGGCAAACTGGTCCGTTTTCTTAATGATGTTTTTAAAAAAGTGCTGACTGTTGTTTTGCAGGACAACATCCACCTTGTCTGACAGGTTGCTATTGCTGTTAACAATCGTCTTTGCCGACTCAACCGAGACCGGGTCAATATCACTGGCAACAAAGTGCCAGCCATAGACCTGACTGCCAATAATGGGGTAAATCAGGTTAGCGCCGGTGCCAATATCCAGAACCTTTACCGGGGTTTTACCCAGTTTCACCGACTTCAGAAGGTCGGCCGCATAATGGATATAGTCTGCCCGGCCGGGAATGGGGGGACAGGGGTAATTCGATGGAATCGACCAGTGCTGAATCTGGTAATGCTGTTTCAATAGTGCCTGATTCAGGCAGACCACCGCCTGTTGATCAGAGAAATTAATGGTTTTATCCCCACTGGGGTCCGCTTTAACAAAGGCTTCAAGCTCCGGATGAATGGAGCAGAGATCGTCAAAGTTGTAGCAACCCTGATGAATATTGCGGGGGTGAAGCTGAGTGGCTGAGTGGTTACCAGACATAATAATGACCAATCAAACTAAAACAAGCTGAAGTTTAGATGAAATACGCCTGAGAATATCCGAAATCAAAGCGGTCTGCCGACAATCATAAAGAACAATAAAAACCAACCTCTGGAATGTCACCATGTCGATACCTTCTGCTGGAAGATCTTCCTCCACCCCCAAGCCTTCGATAAAAGATGGCAAGGAATCACAAGCCGCCCCGGAGGGCGTATTTCAGGTATCAGGCGAAGGTCGTTCTGTCCATCCCCACAGTGACAATCCCCAGTACATGTCCCCGGAGGCAGACCATACAGCAAACCGCTCCCTGGATGACTGGGACATAGAGGTTCTGGAAATAGAAAACCGGTATTTTGACATCGTGGCAGACCTGTCCGGCAAGTCAGAATCAGTCATACCACGCTCCCGGTTAAAGCAAGCTGTCAACACCATCAGAAACAGTCTTAGTACCTTGTTCAATCACTACAGACAGCGAGTTGCGCATCTGGTTGTCGAAGGCCGTATCGAGAAGCAAAACGCTGACGAAGTGATGGTACGCAACAATGCGCTATCCCCCATACTGGACGAACTGAACGAATTAGAGGCGTCGATGCAATGGCAGTTTGGGAAAAAAAATCAGCACGCCAGCATGGCTCAGCTCAGAACCCTGATGTCAAAGGCAACAGGCGTCATCTCAGAAACCAAAGCGCAATTAAACGACTCAACGACCCTGCCTGAACCAAAACAGGAATCAACAACATCCACTCTACCGGACACAACCCCGCTGCCCGGCGATCCACCTTCTGAAAACCCGGAACAACTACTGGCAACCCTGACACAGAACGTAAAACAGTCAACAGCCAAAGCGTTTAAAGCAACGCTGGACAGCTCGGTTAAAGAGCTTGGCAGACTGCTGACGCTCCTGCCCCAATGGATACAGGAAGCTCAGGCGTCTGATGAGGATGCAGAGGCTCTGGCAACCTACCAGAGCGTTTTCAATAGCGCGTTTGAGAAATTGCAGTCTCTCGCTCTTAAGACAATCGACAAAAAAGACATCCCTTCAAACCAGTCAACGGCCACCCGGCTGTTTGAGCAATGTCGGGACATGGTCGTAAGAATTGAAAGCGTGAAAAACGGAAAGTTTGATGCCTGGGTTGCCGCCCGGATCAAAAACCCCAGGCTGAAGGCCATAGTCGCCGCAATTGACCAGGCTGACAACCCGGAATTGCGCCTGAAAGCGCAGCAGCAACTCCATCACTTTCTGGCGAAAAACCTGCAGCACTTCAGCCGTCTGGAACCGATACTGAAACTAACCCTGGAAAAGAGCCGGCTTCAGGAGCAGCAGGCACCTGAACTCTGTGAAGACGCCCTGAAAGCACTGACGTCATTGTCAGGCCATGTCAAAACCACTGAAGATCCTGAGTTTACTGTAAAGTGGATGCAGGCTATTGAAAAAGCGGATCAGGAACTGAGTTATTTACAGCAGCTGGAACAAACCCTGCCAGAGCGTATTCTGCCCGTTCTGACCACCAGCCCCAAATCAGCCCCTCATTTTCTTCACCTGCTAAACCCTGTCTGTCGTGCATTTTTAGCCAGGGAACCAGAGTTGGTCTCAAGCGAAGTCTCCAGAAAGCTGTTTTCTTCCATGGCAGAGTTTCTTGAAGGGCGCAGGGAGCAGGATGCATTAAAACGTTCTTCAGCACTGATTAAAGTCGCTTCTGAGAATTTTTCATCCCCTGATTTTTTGTCCCGGATACTGAACGAAGCAAAAACGTTCGAAGAAATACACGCTATTTCGCAATCACTCTATGACTGGGACATAACTCTGTTTGAAGAGGTGCAACATGCAGTCAGAGGCCTGGAAACCGTGAAGATGGATTTTGAAGTGGATGGCATAGAGAAAGGCAGGGATGCCCTGATTTATCTGATGAGCGAATATCCTGACTCCATTAAGGAGCATGCCGAAAAAACGTCTGCCAAACGTTTTGAAGAATTAACAGACATTTTGCGTACATCGTTAACAACACAATTACAAAAGATATTCGCATCTGAAAAGCCAACACCTGAGCTTTTTGAAAAAGACTTAAACCAGGCATTACAGGGTATTGCTAAAGTCACTTTAACCCCGGTTGAAGGCAAAAAAGACGCAATAGCCAGCAAAGTGGCGATAACGCTCACACCAGAAACCCTGAACGACAAAGACTTCAGGGCATTTTTGAACAGCACCACTGATCCGCAAAAAACCTTTGCGGAAGCATTCAGAAAATCGCTCACTGACGACAGGGTTCACTTTGATCAGTTAACCAGAAGCTGGGAGGTTTTACCCCTTCCACCCGAGCTGCTCAATGACTATAAAGCTGTTTTTCTGAAAGATTTCAATCTGTACCACAAAGCGGGTCAGCTGGCTCAGGAAAACAAGGAAACCATTGATTCTCAGGTTCAGGTCAGAGAACAGATCAATGCAGGCGTCAGTCAGGTCACAAGCGCTTTACATGGACTAGAAAACCAGTTGCAGACACAGCACGCTAAACGACGAAAAAAGTTAAAGGCATTACAGACGCACCTGGCCAGTCTGAAATCCTTTACCAAAGAGTTGGAGAAAAGCCCTCTTGCCAACCTGTCAGCCGACACCTGTAAGGTCGCAGAAAATTTAATAACCATGGTATCGAATAAGCAGATAAAACCGGAGCAGGCAGTCACTATCCTGAATCCTTTGCATCAGGTACTGGAAACAGCTGAACATCAGACTACGCCAGCCGGTCAGCGAAAAATGGCCGATGTTAAAAAAGTACCTGAAGCGTTAACGCACCTGTTGAAGAAAATGGATAGTACGCTCAGGCCAAGACTGCTCTATAAACTGTTTGCCCGAAAACGGGTAAAAGCCTTTGAACAGGCAAGAGCGCTGGTCTCTGTTTGTGAACAGTGTCCGAATGGTGCCAGACTTAATGCAGCAATGATTGATCACTGGTTAAAAACATCAGGCATTGAACAACAGTCACGGAGGGATTTACAGGAGCTGGCGAGCAGTCTGAATCGCTACTCAAAACAACTTGCAGGTTGGGCAGAGCGATAGCTCGACCCAACCTGCAATTAAACGCAATGAAAGACGATCAGGACTCAATCCCGATAATCCGCCAGGGAGCATTCTGCCGGGTCAGGTCACGCTCAAGGTGCCAGATATCGGTAATATCTTCTTCCATACCTTCAACCGTATCCCGGTATTTACCGGTAAAACGAATGCTGATCTGGGCTACCGTCGCCGTGTAATCGGCACGCACCATTTCGGCATCAACAAACATCACTTCCGTATGCTGGTCACCCTGCAACTGTTCACGAACCGGTTTCATCTGTTTAAACAGTTCCGGATCAAGGTACTCCTGCATGGTTCTGAAATCACTTCGGTTCCAGGCTTCCTGCAGAGTTCGGTAGTGATCGCGGGCGCCATTCAGGAAAGCATTCAGGTTGAAATCCGACGGCACATTCATAGGCACATCGCTGGCACCAAAACCCGTTTGAGCCTCTGGATTGGCTCCCCCGGAAGGGACAGGGCTTGAAGGGGCATCGTTAAAGCCAGCATCACGAGACTCTGCGGGGGTGTCCTTGTTGAACAGGTCCTGCAGCTGATCGCGGTAGTTCTGGGTGCTCTGACCGAAAGGCTGGTCTTGACGGGAAGCACCCGAGTGGTTGCCCGCCATAGCTTTCGCACGGTTCATACTGCGGAATACTTTAAACAGTACGAAAGCGAGAAGCCCCAGTATCAGAATATCCATAATCCCGATGCCGCCAAAAGCACCACCACCCAACAGGGAAGCAATCAGCCCGCCAGCCAGTAAGCCACCCAGCAAACCGCCAAGCATTCCTTTACGACTGTTTTTCTGCTGAGTGCTGTTGGTATTCTGTTGTTGCCGGTCGGCACGATTCTGCTGAAAAGCCGGTTTTTTGGGGGCCGGTGCCGTTTTAAACGAGCGCCCAAAGCTTTTGCCGCCACCAAAACGCTTGGCTTCAGCTTCAGGAGCCGTAAAGGCAAGGCTGAACACCATTAACATGGCCATCAGCGAAGCAAGTTTTTTCATTCACTATCTACCTCTTGTGGTCTTCCTATCCTATGGGTATGAATGAATATTTCAACCCGCAAAGGTATCAAAATCCTGTCAGCACGACGCACTTGACCCGACACGCTTGACCCGAAACATTTGCCCTCTTTGCTTTGCCTCGACAGGTATTACGCCAGCCCCCAATAAAAAACTATTCACCACAATTAATTCGACTAGCCTACACTTCCTTGCAGCCCTAATTCACCTAACCAAAAAGAAGAGGATGTTTTCAGGAATATGAAGCTTTTCCATTCTGTTATCCTGATTTTTTTATTCACGTTATCATTGGTCGTTCAGGCTACCTGTAATAAGTGCCGCTCTGATTCAGAATACTGCCCATGTCAGGAGGCTCAGTCGCTGCTTCGATCAATGAGCCAGAATTCAGAGAATACAGGGACAAGCTCCATGCCCTCCCGATTCAACCCCGGTAATGATGTAGAATCTGACGGTCATGTCCGGTTGATAACTCGAGATGCAACGATCACTATTGAGACTATTGGGAATATTGAACCGGATGCAGTCATTTCCGTTCGCTCGACAGCTCAACGCCCCAATCAGCAACCTCCTCAATACAACCATCAAAACAGATTTGTGAGTTTGCCTACCGCCCCGGCACCGGGGAATATGGCTCATCTGTCAGCTGTGACGAGTGCCTGGAGCCAGGGGCCATCGAATGTAGTCTCCGGCGCAGAGTACTATGGATTTACCGCCCCTCAAAGATCACCCGCTGCAGCGTTTGATGACAGCAGAAACCAGCCACCCACTGTCAGCCAGGTCAGGATAACAAGAGACCAATATGCCAAATACTTCACTACAGACTGGCAAAACCTGCTTGAACTATTTGCCGAAGCCCAAAGAAAAACGAAGCTGTTAAATGAGATCAATAAGAACATTGGAATAATTTACGAAAGTGCACAATCAGAGCAAGAGCAGGCAAACGTAGAAGAAATCAGCAATAGGACTCCCCGCCCTTACTCTGAAGATCAAGCGGCCACTTTAATGCAGCAGTTTCAAACTTACTTGCAGTCAGCTCTCATTTCTACGACGCCAGCGACGGATCTTCATTCACTGGTTGTTCCCGTGGAAACCACTCACTCACTTGCATGGGTAATGGGGGATTACAGTTTTGTTTATAGCTCTTTGATGCAACAGCTGCAGGAGAAATCCAGAAATTCCAACGTGGCAAATTTCAACCAATATTCCACAAGAATCAGGGCTCAGATCGAGCGATTCGTCAGCAACCCTGGGCCTCAGACAAACGCTCCCTACTTTCACCTTGGTCAGAGCCACCAGCAAAGTGTTGAGAATAGCCAGGGCATAAGCAACGGGATGACTAATTTTATTAATACGGAATTAAGTCAAGGAATCAGAAGCTTTGTCTTCAGGTATTCAGGCGTAACATCCCCTTACAATCAGGGAGGTCTGTTTTTATTTGTTTTTCAGGATGCCGCTATTATCATTTCCCCACACCTGGGCATTATGATGAGCCAGAATATTGATGATGTTATTAAATACATCATCAACTATACCCTTCTACTGGGTGCCAACAAAATCAGTGATAAAGTTTATATCTCCAAAATTTAAACAAACTGCTCAGGGCATGAGGTGTTCTATTCCGGCGCAGGAATCAATCAAGCCGACTCACAAATTCAAACCCTTCCGCGGATTCACCGGACGCAAGATCATCCATTTCAAACGCTTCCGGTGTACCCATGGTTGCAGGGGTTGCTATATCCTTTGCATCATCCTCAACCCAGTCAAAGGTATTAACGTCTGGTTCTTCTTCCACAGCAGAGGGTTTCTCCTGAAGGTCATCACACAACAGCCAGTCATCTTCTGCGCTCCGGACTTTTAATGCCTCAGGATTAAACGTTTTCAGCTGATTCTGATAATCACGATTAAATTTATATCCAGACCAGGTTGCCGCTATTTTGCCTGGTCCCGGGCAAACATATACAGCTCCGGTCAAAGCAACCTGTCCAAGCCAGGGGTAACCACCACCGATTGCCGCATGCGCAGCATTACGAAGAAAAAACTTTGCGACAGTACCTTTAACAGTCCAGTTAATAAAACAGTTAACGACTTTCGGACCGTACTGCACTCCAGCACTCTGCCCAAAGGCAGCCGCCAGGGATATTGCAGCGGTTCTGCCATGGGTATTGAGGACTTGTTTGACTGATCCAGCTATAGCAGATGGATTCATAGCGAACTCCTTCTCTTCTCACATTCAGGGTGTTACCAGAATAGAGCCCGTTTCTGCCAATAAGTTCCAGAACCTCAAATTTTGACCATTTACCTAACCATAAAGTCAGCCTTGCTTACCAATGGGCAATAATTGACTGCTGGTGTCATCTTTCAATACTTGATTTTGCCACGGAGTGACTTCACCTTGCCACGCTGGTTTTTTCTGTCCATCCGTTTTGCCCGAGAAGCACGGGTGGGTTTGGTGGGTCGACGTTTTTTTTGCACTGTACCGGCTTTTCTGATCAGTTCAACCAGTCGCAAAAGAGCATCTTCACGGTTTTTCTCCTGCGTCCGGAAACTTTGTGCCTTGATAATAATAATACCGTCGCGGGTAATTCTCTGGTCATTCAGTTTCAACAACCTGTCTTTGTAGAAATCAGGCAAAGACGACGCTTTTATATCAAAACGCAAATGCGCGGCAGACGACACCTTGTTGACATTCTGCCCCCCGGCTCCCTGAGCCCGGATAAAACTGATACTGACTTCCTCATCATCGATGGAAACAGTCTGCGATATTCTGATCATTTTGGATTAAGTTAACGCTCTCTATTGATTCAGATCAATTTTTCACTGCTTGTAATATCTCTGTCATATTCAGGAAACTTTTCTGTCATATAACCTCCCTACTCTCTGCCTCACAAACCAGTTACTTCTGATTTCCAAACAAACAGCCACAGGCTGAGAAGTCAATCAAAGAGGCTACAAAGTGAAAAAAACCATTCTGTCCACTCTGGGTGCTATTGGTATTGCAGCGACCCTGGTGGGCTGCGGGGGTGCGGAAACACAATCCAGCCAGTCTATCAGCATTTCCGGCTCTACGTCCGTCACTGAACTGATGGAAGTTCTGGGTGAAACATTCCAGGGCAGCCACCCTGATGTGGTGGTTGAAGTACAGGGTACAGGTTCTTCTGCCGGTATTCGTGCTGCCAACGACGGCACCAGCCAGATCGGCATGTCTTCCCGCTCGGTTGCAGACGGCGAACTGTCGGAAGGTGTTAAGAAAATCACCCTGGCACACGATGGCATCGCCGTAGTGGTTAACAACAGCAATACCGTTACCAACATGACCACTGACCAGATTTCTGCCATTTACAAAGGCGAAATCACTAACTGGAATGAAGTGGGCGGTTCTGACAGCCCGATTGTTGTTGTTACCCGTGACCCGGCTTCCGGCACCCGTGGTGCTTTTGAAGACATTATGTCCCTGAAGATGAAAACTGAAGATGGCAAGAAAATTTCTGCTATCTCAGCTTCTGCCCAGGTAGCCGCCGGTAACGGTGCCGTGAAAACCACCGTGGCACAGAATAACTATGCCATTGGCTATATCTCTCTGGGTTCTGTCGACAACAGCCTGAAAGCGCTGTCTGTTAATGGAGTCGAAGCAACGCCTGCTAACATCAGCAGCGGTGATTACGGCGTAGCGCGTCCATTTGAGCTGATGTTCAAAAGTGATGACCAGAGTGAAGCCAGCCACGCTTATCTGGACTGGATGCTGACTGATGAAGCTCAGCAGATTGTGAAGGAAAAAGGTTACATCTCCGTAATCTGATCCTGTCAGAGCGCTTTTAAGAGGCCGTTGAACGTCAGGTTCACCGGCCATTAGTTATAAGCCCTGCGAGAGAAAATACTGTATTCGCCAGCAACAGGATGAGTACTGTATTTATCTTGTTATCAGAGAGCCACACTAACCATGACGCCCAACATGCGACAGGTTCGAATCGACAAGTCGTTCCACAGCCTGTTTTTCCTGAGTGCCCTGGTCAGCACCTTTGCCGTAGCCACCATTGCCATTTTTATCTTTATTGAAGGATTACCGGCTCTTCAAAGCGTTGGTGTTGGAAATTTTGTGACCGGCTCCAGCTGGAACCCACCCGGTTATTTTGGCATTCTGCCCATGATCAGCGGATCCCTTCTCTCTACCGCTGGTGCCATTGCGATTGGTGTACCGATGGGACTGCTGACTGCAGTCTTTCTGGCAGAAATTGCGCCGGAGCGCGTCGCTCATACTCTGCGTACAGCCATTGAACTGCTGGCAGGTATTCCTTCTGTTATTTATGGCTTTTTTGGCCTGGTGGTCATCGTACCGCTGATCGAACAGGTCTTTAATATTCCTGCCGGTAACACGACACTGGCCGGTATTATTGTGTTGGCGATCATGATTCTGCCAACTGTGATCACCCTGTCTGAAACCTCTTTGAGAGCCGTTCCGCACACTTACCGGGAAGGCTCCCTGGCACTGGGTGCCTCGCAGATATTCACCATATTCAAGGTGATTATTCCGGCTGCCCGCTCCGGTATCCTTACCGGTGTCATTCTGGGTATTGCCCGTGCCATTGGTGAAACCATGGCGATTATTATGGTCATGGGTAATGCGCCCATGATTGCCGGACTGTTGGAACCTTCCCGAACCCTGACCGCCAACATTGCACTGGAAATGTCTTATGCCAGCGGCCTGCATGCCAATGCCCTGTATGCGACGGGTATCGTACTGTTTATCTTTATCATGCTGCTGAACTCCGCACTGCTGTATCTCAACCGTAAGAAGGTGTCCAAATGACCACTCTGGTTTCTGAACAGTCTATTCCTGCGGTTACAGAAGAATCTGTTGACCTGAGTGCAGGACAGAACAAACGACGCATTCAGGACAATATAGTGTTTGCCCTGATCGTACTCTCTACCGTCGGGACCACGGGCATTCTGGCCTGGATTCTCTGGCATATTGTCAGTAACGGTATTGCCCATGTTGACTGGACATTCCTGACCAGCCACTACTCCCGGACCGGCAGCACATCCGGTATCTGGCCAATGATTGTCAGCACCCTTTATATGGTGGGACTGTCCCTCGCCATTGCTGCACCCATAGGCATTATGGCGGCGGTGTACCTGACCGAATACTCAAAGCCCGGCAGCAGAGTCGTTAAGATGATTCGCTTTGCCACTGAAAGCCTGGCCGGCATTCCTTCAATCATTTATGGCCTGTTTGGTCTGACCCTGTTTGTTTCGACCCTGGGCATGGGCTTTTCCATTCTCGCCGGAGCCATGACCCTGAGTATCCTGATTCTGCCCGTGATCATTCGCACCACGGAAGAGTCTTTGATGTCAGTGCCTCACACTTATCGTGAAGGTTCCTACGCTCTGGGTGCTTCCCGCATTTACACCATCTGGCGTCTGATTCTGCCCAATGCCCTGCCCGGCATTATCACCTCAATCATCCTGTGTATTGGCCGGATCATCGGTGAGTCAGCTCCGGTCTTCATGACGGCTGGTATGGTGGCACGCATTCCTCACTCTGTATTCGACTCTGGTCGTACACTGACCGTACACCTTTATAAACTGACCACTGAACTGTTTTCCATCAGTGAATGGAATCAGGCGTATGCCACGGCTACCACTCTGGTGCTGATTGTGCTGGGACTGAACATCCTGACCCGTGTGATTTCCAAATATTTCAAGGCTAAATGATATGAGCACTCCTGAGCTGCACCAGAGCAAATTCAAGATTGAAAACCTGAACCTGCACTACGGTGAAAAGCAGGCTCTGTTCGATATCTCCATGAACATTCCTGAAAAGGAAGTCACTGCACTTATCGGTCCTTCGGGCTGCGGTAAGTCTACCCTGCTGCGTACCCTGAACCGCATGAATGACCTGATTCCGGATGCCCGTATTAATGGTTCGGTACAACTGGATAAACTGGATATCTACGGTCAGATTGATGTGCAGCGTCTGCGCATGAAAGTCGGCATGGTGTTCCAGAAAGCCAACCCGTTCCCAATGAGCATCTACGACAACATCACCTACGGACTCCGTGCCCAGGGCATTAGCAACCGCCGCACACTGGATGAAGTGGTGGAAGAATCACTGCGGGGGGCTGCCCTGTGGGATGAAGTGAAGGATCGCCTGAAAGATTCTGCCCTGGGTCTGTCCGGTGGTCAGCAGCAGCGTCTGTGTATTGCCCGCACCATTGCCATGAAGCCAGACGTGATCCTGATGGATGAACCCACCAGCGCCCTTGACCCCATCGCCACCGCCCGTGTCGAAGACCTGATGGATAAGCTGAGCAAGAATTTCACCATTATTATTGTGACGCACTCCATGAACCAGGCGCGTCGTATTTCCAACAAAACCGGTTTCTTCCTGATGGGTGAACTGATCGAATTTGACGACACTGACAAACTGTTTATGACACCCTCGGATGAGCGTACCCACGACTATATCACCGGACGTTTTGGTTAAACGTAATAGAAAAAAGACCGTACAAGCTTCCGCTGTACGGTCTTTTTTTCAGTGTTTTATCAAAAGCTTTTCAGGGGCGATCCTGAACCAGTATCCAGGGGCGCACGACGACACTCCATAGCTCCGGGTTCAACTTATGCCATTCAAGTGCCTGCTGGTCAGTCACCTTTTCTAACTGCCCATCTTCAAGCCACCCCTGCACCTGCTGCGTATCATCGCTTGCAAAAGCACAACCGGCGTCAAGCAAATCCAGCGAACCGGTGACGTTCAACACAATACCCTGTGCGAAAAAACGTTCCAGCTCTTTCCAGGGGATACGGGCGGTTTCAAGATTGAGTTTTTCTTTTACTTCCATAAGCCTTCTTTATAAATGCCTGTATAGGTGTTCAAAGCGCTTTTTCTGTATCACCAGCAGGCATTCTTTTATCGAAGCCCCACCTATCGCAATAGCTGCAAAGGTGACAGCAAGAAAAGTAACAGCGCCAACAATACCGACAGCAGCATACCATAGCCATACTCCAAGTTCGGTAATGGAGTTTCTCCAGTCCTGGCAGCTGCCTGTCAGCTCATCAAGATAAAACCGGGTTGTATCACAAGTGTCCTTCACAAGGAGAGAAATCGTATACTTCGGATAGATATATCGCCATACGGAGCTTGTCGCTGTACATGGCACTTTTTCTGCACCCGTTCCCGGAGTTTGCTCCTGAGCCTTTAGCAAAGCTGACTGAACAGCATCACGACTCAGGCATTTTTTCATTGCCTGAATATCAACACGTGAAGACTTATCCGGCAGAGTCTCAAAAAGAGTGCGTTCCCATTTAAATACAGTGGCTCCTGTCGTCGTGCTCAGCGCACAGCCTCCCAGACAGTCAACCGGATGATTCTCACAGATCTTTTCACCATTCGGGCAGGTGGCATCAAACACAATGCCCTGCCCGTTGCCTGTCATTACCGGATTGGCCATTGCCGAAAGAGAGGCAAGACTTATCGAAAGGAAAAAAAGTCCACTCATCAGGACAGCAACCATTACTGCTGCCGCCCGGAACCCTATGAAAGAAAGCACAGCAATTCACCTTAGAGCTTGCCGAAATGCGATTCCAGAATGGCACAAAATCAGACAATCGCAAACGACAGAAAGAATCTAAGAAGGTCCATATCCTCGGCGCGTTCTTTGTATCTTCAGGCAGCAAACGGCTACGATGTCCCCAATGGTAATCCAATTGACGCACCCGGTACATCTTCCTATCTGAGCGGTTATAAAATAGCCAATTGTCACAGTTAGAAGAGCGGCAGCAGCATACGCTAACCACAATAAACCTTCGCCCACTGAATTTTTCCAATCCTGACAGCGGCCTGTCAGCGCCTCAAGATAGTCACCAGCTGTATCACAAGTGTCCTTCATAAGGAGAGAAACCGTATACTTCGGAAAGATATAGCGCCATTCGGAGCCTTTCACTGTACATGGCAACTTCTCCGCACCCGTTCCCGGAGTTTGCTCTTGAGCCTTTAGCAAAGCTTCACGAACAGCATCACGACTCAGGCATTTTTTCATTCCCTGAATATCAAGACGTAAAGACTTATCCTGCTGAGTCTCAAAAATAGTGCGTTCCCATTGAAATACGGTAGCCCCTGTCGTCGCGTTCAGTGCGCAGCCTCCCAGACAGTCAACCGGATGATTCGCACAGACCTTTTCACCGTTCGGACAGGAGGCATCAAACACAATGCCCTGCCCACTGTCTGTTATTACCGGATTGGCGCTTGCCGAAAGAGAGGCAAGACTTATCGAAAGGAAAAAGAGTCCACTCATCAGGGCAGCGACCACTACTCCTGCCTTTCTGACTTCACTGAAAAGGTACATAGCAATACACGTTCGAACTTGCTAAAAATGTCGTTAGAGCGTGGCATAAAATCAGACAGGCGCAAGTGCGAAACGTCATTTACATTTTCAGGGCTGCTGTCAGGTCGCAGCGACGTTCAGCACAACACCCTGAGCAAAAAAACGCTCCAGCTCTTTCTACGATATGCGGGCGGTTTCCAGATTGAGTTTTTCTTTTTCTTCCTGCATGGCTCTCTTCTCATTGGGTCGGAATCATTAACCTTGTCCGGCAAATTAATAAATATATTTTTTGTTTTATTTCTTATTTGATTCCTGAAGCGATATTTAAAATTGGAGAAGACTTTCATGCATCATTCCGGTATCCCTTAGCTATACTGAGGCGTCTATCGAAAGAACTTACAAAAATACTTACAATCATAAAAATCAGTCATCAGATCAATAATTACATTACTTTTCAAGAGTAGGGATCAGGAGTGAGTACTAAGGATCATTGATTTCATTAATCATCACTGGAAGTAAGAACTGTACAATGTTCAAAAAAAAATCGACATTCTCTTTAACCCCGGAAAACTTAAGCCGGTTTCTGTTGCTTTCGACCAGCTTCGCAGTCTCTCTTACTGTTGGGTCGAGCTATGCTCTGCCTCCCATGAAAAATTCAGAAGAGCCGAGTGCCAATCCATTGATGCGCGGGGCTGCACCCGGGCTGCCAGCAGATCCGGCGAGACTGGCTCAAATGCCCCCATCTGGCGAACCCGGTGAAATACCTGTGCTGCCAGCACGCACGGAAAACTCAAATCAGCAACCAGAACCAGAAGAAGGCGCAGTGGCTCTCGACACGGGCATCCAGGCATTAGGCATTGATGATGAGGACTCATCAGACAGTGACGATGAGGACGCATCAAGCATTGATTATGAGGACTCATCAGACAGTGACGATGAGGACGCATCAAGCATTGATTATGAGGACTCATCAGACACTGATGATGAAGCAATAGTCAGATCAATGGATCCAAATGACATCTATAACAATGTATGCGAATCAATGCAGCGCGATTATAAATCGATACAGAAGAAGATTCATGGTACTAATGACGCTAACGCAATTAGCCGTGCATTTCCAGAACAAATCCCTGTTACTGAACCAATAAGAGTCATGGATGTAAATCAAACACTGGCATCCATAGTAAGTACACCAGACAATCATACACTTGTAGATGTTTATTTTTTGCTGTCGAAATTAGCAGAACAGACTGGTCAAAACGGGCTGATGACCGTTTCCCGTGATATCGCTGCATTGATTCAATACTACCATCATCGGGGCTTGATAAGATTTAACCTGCTAACAGATATTCAGGCAGGCAGGGAAAGCTTACTGACACCATTAAGAACCTTACAGGACACACTATTGCATAACTCTGCTGCCGACAACTCTGCTGCCGACAACTCTGCTGCCGACAATGGTGCTATCAATGAGTCCACACTTCGTTTGTTATTCGGTAATCTTTACAGCAATGTTATCGCGATCGCAGAGGCAGAATTCACGCAGTGGCGGGAAAATGCAGTCAGTTCTTCGGAACCAGACAGCCAGATTAGAAATTTTCTGAACGACATCTCCATTATTACTTCATACGGCAAAGAAGGTGGCAGATACCTTGAAGAAAGCAGTCTGGGTTATGCCAGCAGCAGGGCCTCGTTTTTTATAGAGGGTAACCTGGAAATCGATGAAGGCTTTCCTGAAAGAGGACGAATACAGTATGCCTTACACTCTTCTCTCGTTGCACTTTATCTGGCATTCCTTGGAGAAAACGATCAGGCATTAAACAGACTAAACGCACTGGCCAGTATTGATCCTGCTTTTAACACCGGAGAGCACACAGATCAAACTCAGTCTATTGTCTTCAGAGTAATTAGCGGTGTTCGGACAATGCTTCATCATAGTGGGGCAGATAATCTTGATTACCATTTTGTTATCCTCTTATCCTTCTTGATAAGTAACCCGCACCTTCCTCGTGCTCCCCGCAGCATGTTAGCAGCAAGTAATCCGGACGTACTCCGCGAAATACTGGATAGATTAATTGATATCTGCTCCCAAAATTCCGGCCAGTTGGGCTTTAACCCCACACAACGGGAACGTATAACCCAGGGAAGCTACTTTGAAAAGAAAGTGTTTCAACCACTTCAAAAAGAAAAGGAAAAAGCACAAAAGGAACAGGAAAAAGAAAAAAAGAAAAAAAACAAAGACAGTAAAAGTTGGCATTTCTGGAAGGGTAAAAAGAAATGACCGCTTACTTCAACCGCTTACTTCATTAGTTATTTGCCTTATTGGTGATTCAGATCTACCCATTGCAAGCCTGTCGTCAAAAGACTACAGGCCTTTTTGCTGATTCTATGGCAAAAAGAGAAAAGTCGAACTATTAATTCTACTGGTCAATATTTTTCTCTATTACTTCAAATGCACTTTTTTGCTTACAGACAGTCTGAGATAGAGAAACCCTGTTCCTGCTTTGCTTGGCGGCTCTAAAGGTACAGACGTACTATTAATTATCCGGAGATGCTGTATGTCGAGAAGTCCCTCTCTACCCTCAATGCTTCAAGTCGTGTTGGTTCTGGGCTTATTTCTGCTGCTTGCCTTCTCATTTACCACCCTGTTTGACTTACCAGTGCACCTTGCCCTGTTTATTGGCTGGTTTGTGGTGATGGGTCTGGGCATCTGGCTCGGACACGATTACCGCTCACTGGAACAGGCTGCTGCTGAAGGAATATACAATGGCACTGGCGCCATACTGATTCTTCTGTCAGTGGGCGTACTCACCGGCACCTGGATCGCCGGAGGCATTGTCCCTGCCATTATCTATTCAGGCCTGAACACCATCAGTCCGGGGCTTTTTCTACCAACCACCGTTCTGATCTGCTCCATGACCGCCCTGGCAACCGGCACTTCCTGGGGCGCAGCGGGTACGGCAGGCATAGCCATGATGGGCATCGGGCAAAGTCTGGGAGTACCTGCCCCAATTACCGCCGGAGCGGTTCTTTCAGGCGTCTACTTTGGCGATAAACTGTCTCCGTTGTCTGACAGCGTAGTGCTGGCCTCCAGCATGTCCGGTGTTGATATCAGCCGTCATATACGTCGAATGTTGCCTGTCAGCCTGACCAGTTACTGCATCACTCTGGCACTGTTTACTATCACCGGGTTGCAATACGGCCATCACATGGACCTTGACCGGGTTCAGCAGGTTATTTACGCCATTGATCAGCACTTCAATATCGGCTGGCACTGTATGATTCCACCGATTGCAATTATTGTCCTGTTAGCCATGAACAAACCGGCTTTTCCAACCATCAGTTTCGGCGCACTGCTGGGTGTTATCTGGGCGATTCTGTTTCAACACACAGACCCCGTCACAGCCCTTCGCAGCGCCTGGGTGCTGCCGCAACCAGATACCGGGGTCACTATTCTCAACAGTCTGCTAGCCAATGGTGGTATGCAGGGCATGCTTGGCTCTCTGGCTGTCATTGTTTTTGGGCTTGGCTTTGGCAGTCTGCTGGAAAAGACAGGCATTATTCATGCGCTGGCAGATCGACTGGAAAAACATATCAACAATGAAAGCAAACTGACTGGCTGCACCCTGCTGACCGCCTTCATGGGCAACCTGCTGGGCAGTGCCATGTATTTCTCCCTGATACT